>JAMHUH010000404.1:0-5877 GCA_035904925.1 Nannocystaceae bacterium | reverse complement strand
CTCGACGACTTCGACGTGCGCCAACCGGCCGGGTTTCCCGATCATCCGCATCGCGGCTTCGAAGCCTTCACCTACATGATCGAGGGCGCGTTTCATCACCGCGACTCGCTCGGCAACGACAGCGTGATCGGGCCGGGCGGCACCCAGCGCTTCACCTCGGGCCGCGGCGCGCGACACTCCGAGATGCCGGCCAGCGAGGGCTCGAACCGCGGCCTCCAGCTGTGGGTCAACCTCCCGCAGCGGCTCAAGAAGATCGCCCCGAGCTACGCCGGCACCGAGGGCGCCGCGATCCCCGAGCGAGGCGTCGGCGAAGGCTTGCTCGCGCGCGTGCGCGAGGTCGTCGGCGCGAGCTCCCCGGTCGAGCTGCAGACGGAGGTCGAGTACCTCGACCTTCGGCTCTTCGCCGACGCTGACTTCTCGCATGCCGTGCCCGAGGGCCACGCGGCCGTGATCTACGTGCTCGAGGGTCGAGTCGAGCTGCTCGGCGAGACGCTGATCCGCGGTCAGGCGCTGCTACCCAGCGCAGGCGCGATCACGCTGAGCACCGATCAGCCGAGCCGCGTGCTCTGGCTCTCGGGTCGGCCACATGGAGAGCCGATTCGGCATCGCGGGCCCTTCGTCGATTAGTGGGACCCTGCTTCCCCCCGCGCGCCTTCGAACTCGACTGCTGACTCCGTCCTCCAAAGGGACCTCGAGATCGCGATGCCGCCGATCCGATCTCTCACGCAACTCTTGGTGACGAAGAGAACCGTCGAAGGCAAAGGCGGGCGGGGGGAAAGAGGGTCGCTCCGAGGCGAGTCGAGCCCCTGGCTTCCATGCACGATCGCCACGATCACCACAGATCTCCAACCAGGGAGAGAGCACGCGCGATTCGAAGGGCGACGTGTTTGAGCCCGAGCGGGCGACCCTCTTTCCCACCGCAGAGCCTGGCTGTCGAAGCCGCGATCCACCGCGAACGATCCACCGCGAACGATCCACCGAGCGATCCTCCGCGAAGGATCAGTCCTCCTCGACGACCATCGAACCCGAACCCGCCCCGGAACCCGGCCCACCCTCGGGCGGATGCAGATCCCCCAACTCCACATCCTTCCCCGACTCGACCGTGAAGCGCTGCACCGCCAGCGGCCGCGGGCTCTTCATGTCCACCGCCAACAACACCCGCGCACCCGGGGCGACGGCGAGATCGAAGCGACCCTCGGCGTCGGTGACGATCGGCTCTTTGCTGCCGTCTTGGCTGATCATCACCATGCCCTCTTCGGGGCTGTCGCCGATCATGATCTCGGCGCCGATCACCGGCTTGTCCTGGTCGTCGAGGATCCGGCCGCGGACCCGTGCGAAGCGCTGGATCGCCAGCTCGACGCTGACGCGCTCGCCTGCTTCGACGTCGACCTCGACATGGGCGCCGCCGGTCTTGGTCTCGACGTCGAGCGAATAGTGGCCAGGATCGAGGCGGGCCAATTCGAAGCTGCCCTCGTGGACCTTGCCGCTGCGCGAGGTCGGACCCGAGAGCCGCACGATGCAGTCGCGGGCGATGCAGTCCTCGTTGCTGTCGCCGGTCACCTTGCCTTCGATCGTCGCGAGCGGGGCGAGCTCGAGGATCACGTCGGCGTCGGGGATGACGTCGTCGAGGGTGACCTTGGCGACCCCGCCGGCGCTCGTCGACTCGGCCACGAGCCGATGTGGGCCGCGGCGCAGACCGCCGAAGCGGAACCGGCCCTCGGCGTCGGTCAGCGTCGGCGGCAGGTCGCTGCTCGGCATGCCCGCGTCGGTGGCCATGACCATGACCATCTCCGAGCGTGACTCGCCCTCTGGTTCTGGTTCGGGCTCGGGCATGCCGGGCGTGAACAGGGCGCTGACCCAGGCGTCGGCGACCGGCTGGCCCTCGGCGTCGCGGACGGTGCCGGTGATCGTGCCGTCGCGGGCCTCGACGTCGAGGTCGAAGCCCTCGCGCTGTTCGGCCTCGCGCAGCTCGAGCTCGAGCGCTTTGCGGCTGCCGTCGGCCCAGGCGAGCGCGTCGCCTTGGGCGTCGACCACCTCGATCGTCCAGCCGCCCGCGTCGAGCCCGAGCAGCTCGTAGCGGCCCTCGTCGGAGGTCGGCGCTTGCGAAGCGGTCAGCTCGCGCCCGTCGACGACCACGCGCACGCTCGCGTTGCTGGGCTCGCGCTTGCGGGCGATCACGCTGGCGCCCGCGACTGGCTTGCCCTGGCTGTCGCGCACGACACCGGACAGCTTCGCGCGGGGCTCGAGCACGATGACGATGTCGTCGGCCCCGCTCGGGCCGACCTCGACCTCGACGCTGCCGCCTCGGCCGTCGGCTGCCTTGGCGACGAGCGTGTAGCTGCCGGGCGCAAGCGGGGCGAGCACGAAGCTGCCCTGGTCGGGCTCGCTGGTTGCGCTCGCGCTGCTCGACATCATCATGCCCATGCCGCTGCCGCCGAACTCGACCTTGCCGGGTTTCAGATCGATCGTGATCTCGGCGCGGGTGGCCGGCTCGACCCGACCACGGATCGCTTGGCCACGCTCGAGCGCGATCGAGACCTCGTTGGGCTGATCGAGCGCGACCGAGATTCGCGTCGGCGGGAAGCGAGGCAGCCAGCCTTCGGCGCTGGCGAAGAGCTCGTAGCCGCCAGGTTGGACGCCGTGGATCACGAAGTGGCCCTCGGCATCGGCGGTCGCGCTGACGCTCGGCCCGGTCGGGCTGCTCAGGTCGATCTCGGCGCCCGCGATGCCGAGCTTGGCGTCATCGGACGCGACCACGCGACCACGCAGGTCGGCGGCCTGGCCGAGCAGGATCTCGACGCCCTCGACATGCTCGGCGATCGCGATCGGCACGGGCGTGGGCGCGTCGCTGGCCAGTCCGGGGGCGCGCGCGCTGATCAGCAGGGTGCCAGGCAGGAGGCCGCGGATGCGAAATTGCCCAGCTTCGTCGGTCGTGATCGTGCCGCCGCGCTCGAGCCGGGTCGATCGCTCGCCGCCGGGCATCGACTGGGTCCGCTCGCGGCTCCACGTGAGCGAGGCGCCCGCGACCGGCGAACGATCGCTGGCCCGGACGACCACGCCTTCGATCACGCCCATCGGGACCAAGCTGAAGTCTTGGGTTCGCCTGCCGCCGCCGAGATCGAGCACGGCTTGCTCGCGGGTGTAGTCGGGGTGGCTGGCCTCGACGCGAAAGCGACCCTCGGGGACCTGGAGGGCGTAGCGGCCCTCGGCGTCGGTCAGGGTGAAGAAGCTTTCTCGCTCGCGCAGGCGCGAGAGCCCGCCGACCGGCGTCAGGCGAATGCGCGCGGCCTCGATCTCGCCGCCGCTTCGATCGTGGACGGTGCCGGCGAGCGAGCTGCCACCGGGCTCGAGCACGAAGTCGAGCTCGGCCAACGTGGCGCCGGGCTCGACCTCGAGCTCGGGTCGCCACGCCGGCAGGTGATCGGGGGCGGTGGCCGAGAGGGCGTAGCGACCCGGCGCGAGCGAAGCGATCGTCCACGCGCCCGAATCGTCACATTCCACGTCGATCGGCTCGGCCGATTCGCCCTCGCGGGCGAGCGGGAGCAGGGTGACGCGGCCGCGATCGAGCGGCGTGCCGGACTTCGATCGGACTTGGCCCGACGCGCGCGCCGAGCCCTCGACTTTCGAATCGTCGCGCGACCCAGCAGGGGGCGAGGGCTTGGTCCCCGGCGAAGGATCGGAGGTTTCAGCTCCAGGCGAATCACCCGAATCGCCTTGCCGGGTCGCAAACCAGCTGATCGAGCCAACAATGGCGACGAGCAGCGCAGCGATCAAAATTGTCGATGCGAAGGACGATTGTTTCGGAGGCGTCGGTGGCATGAGCGAGCCCGGCAGGCGCCCGACCCAAGCCTCGCATCGACTATTTCCGATTCCGCGGAACTATTTGCGCTAATCCCAAGCGCAGATGTGATCGAAGCCGGCGTTGATCGACTTGCACGCCATGCCCTGCGGGCAGGGACCGTTATTCTCACAATTGATGTAACACAGCTTGTCGGTCAGGATCGGGAAGGCGAGGCAGGTCAAAGCCAGGCCGTCGGCAGGCGGACACTCGCCGACATTTTGGCAGGGCTGGGCGCACACTTGCCAATTGTCCACGAGATCGAGGTCTTCCTTGCACTGGTCGCCCTGCGCACAGTCGGCGCCGCCGTTGGGGCAGTTGGCGTAGGGCGGAACCTCCATCCCGGTGTCGGTGGTGGTGTCGGTCGTGTCCGTGGTGGTGTCGGTGGTGGTGTCGGTCGTATCGGTGGTGGTGTCGGTCGTGTCGGTGGTGGTGTCGGTCGTGCTCTCGGTCGTGGTCGAGGGATCGCCGTCGCCGTCGCCGGTCGTCGTCGAGGTCGTCGAGGGGTCACCGTCACCGTCGCCCATCGTCGTGCCCTGATCGGTGCCGACCTCGTCTTGCATGCCCGTGTCGCCGCTCTCGGTCTCGCTGTTCGCGACCTCGTCGCCGCTGCCGTCGGGCACGCCCTGGCTGGAGAACGAGCAGGCGAGGCAGAGCGTGAAGAGCGGGGCCGCGATCAGGTCAAGGCGCATGTCGGCATGTTGCCAGGCGGCTTTGCTCGTCGGCAAGCGGCGGCGTCCCGGCGTTCGCAATCGTCACGGTGCGCACGAAATCTCTCGGGGCGCGGACTGGACGGGGGCGGGGAGAAGGCTACCCTCGGCCCTCGTTTCGGACTGGTTACGATCGTGAGTACAGCTGCACCCGCACTCCCCAACTCGACGATCGGTCTGGCACGCAGACTGATCGCGATGGCGGCCCCGATGATGCTGACGCAGCTCGGGACCATGCTCTTCGGGGTCGTCGACACCCTCATGGTCGGCCGCGTGGGCGTCGCGGAGCTCGACGCCGCGGCGCTCGGCAACGTCTGGCTGTGGGGGACGATCGTGTTCGGGCTCGGGATCGTGTTCGGGCTCGATCCGATCATCGCCCACGCCCACGGCCGCGGCGATGGCTCGCGCGCGGGCCTGACCTTGCAGCGCGGGCTGGTCGTGGCCCTGGTGATCAGCCTGCCGCTGATGGCCAGCATGGCGCTGGCCGAAGAGGTCCTGGTCTTGCTCGGCCAGAACCCCGAGCTGGCCGCGCAGGCCGAGATCTATCTGAACGTGCAGGTCTGGAGCTTGCCGGCCTTCCTCGGGTTCATGACCCTGCGCCAGTATCTGCAAGGTCGCGAGATCATCGCGCCGGCGCTCTGGGTGGTGATGATCGCCAACCTGCTCAACGTGGTCGGCAACGAGCTGCTGATCTTCGGCGTCGACGCGATCGGGCTGCCCGCGTTGGGCTTGGTCGGCGCGGGCCTCGCGACCGGCATCACTCGGACCGCGCTCTTCTTGGGCCTCGCGCTGTGGATCTGGCGGGCGAACCTGCACGAGGGCGCCTGGCAGCCCTGGTCGCGGGCGGCGATCGATCCGCGGGGCTTGCTCGAGATCCTTCGCTACGGCGTCCCGGTCGGGATCCAATATCTGCTCGAGGTCTGGGCGTTTCAGTTCGCGACCTTGGTCGCGGGCGATCTGGGCGAGCGCGAGCTGGCCGCCCACAGCATCGTGCTCAACGTCGCGTCGCTGACCTTCATGCTGCCCTTGGGCATCTCGTTCTCGGCCTCGGCCTTGGTCGGCAGCCAGCTCGGCGCGGGTCGACGCGAGGAGGCCCAGCGGATCGCCTGGCTGGCGCTGGGCTTCGGCGCGGCGGTGATGGTCGTCTGCGCGCTCGGCCTGGTGGCCACGCGCGGCTTGATCCCGCGCCTCTACACCGACGACCTCGGGGTCGTGATGCTGGCCGCGAGCATCTTTCCGATCGCGGGCGCCTTTCAGGTGTTCGACGGCGTGCAGGTGGTCGGGGGCGCGATCTTGCGAGGCATGGGCGACACCCGGCCGGCCGTGGCC
>JAMHUH010000403.1:0-1732 GCA_035904925.1 Nannocystaceae bacterium | reverse complement strand
GAACGTGTGCTCGTGCCGATCGACTTCTCGGAGCTGTGCTTCAAGGCGATCCACACCGCGTTATCGATCGCCCCGCCGGAGCGCATCCACCTCCTGAACGTGACCGCCGTCGCGAGCGGCCTCGCCTGGGCCGCGGGCCTGCACGGCGCGGCCAACGATCACGCCAGCGTCGAGCTCGTGCGCATCCGGCTCGAGCGTGAGCTCGACGGCCACAAGCTCGAGCACTCGGGCATGCACGTGCACGTGCGCGTCGGCTCGCCCCAACACGAGATCGTCGACTTCGCGAACCACATGGCGCCCGACCTGGTCATCATCGGCTCGCATGGTCAGAAGGGCGCCGTCTCGCGGCTGCTCATGGGGTCGGTGGCGTACTCGATCGTGCGCAACACCCACGCGCCGGTGCTGGTCGTACGTTGACGGCCCGGGCCTGGCGGCCCGTTTCTGCCATGGTAACGGACACTTACCCGGCCGGTTAGAAGCCAGTGGGGTGACGGACCGAGGCGCGATGCCTACGTTGCGAGGACCTTCCACCGAGGACTCCCAACATGGCCAACATGCACGCGCCGCAGTCGCAGTCGCAGTCGTCTACCTCGAAGTCCACGACCAACGTGCAGCGGTCCGCGGCCGGTGGGCTGCGGGCGCAAGCGCGAGGCATGGACTTCGCGCAGGCCGAGGCGATGTACGCGCCGGTGCAGAAGCGCGCGACCCAACGTGAGGCCAAGGCCAGTGAAGCGCCGCAGGTGTTGGCACAAGACGTCGGCGAGGTCGGGACCATCCCGGGCTTCGGCCAGCTCCTGAGCACGTTCCTCCAAGCGAGCTTGCCCAACGTCGGCAACAGCGCCAGCGTCGCGCTCAAAGGTGTGCTCGCGGCGCCACCGTTCATCGGCAAGATCGGGCTCGAAGGCGAGGCTTCACGCACCACGACGGGCTTCGAGGTCAAGGGCAAGTTCGTGCTCGACCTCGGCGTCGGCGCGATCGTGCCAGGCTTCGAGGCCTCGGCGACGGTCCAGCTGTCGACCGAGCTCTCGGGCAAGGCCGACAGTATCGACGAGTGCCTGCGCATCGCGATGATCCCGACCCACGCCTACCTGAAGGTCTTCGGCTTCAACGCGCTGGTCGATGGCACGGCCTATCTCTTCACCGGCAAGGACGTGGCGGACCTGCTCTTCGGCGAGACCTTCCTGGCCGACGTGCTCGCCAAGATGGACCCCGCGGGCTCGGGTGAAGAGACGGACTCGATGACGGCCGCGCTCGGCGTCGGCGTGGCAGCGGGCGTGAGCGCCGACCCGACGGCGAGCCTCAGCGCCGGCGCCAACGGCAACCTCGGCTACCGGTACGAGCAGACCTTGACCAAGGGCGAAGACGGCAAGCTCTCGAGCGCGGGCGAGCACAAGCTCGAGGGCGGCGCGACCGTGAAGATCGGGCCGGTCGCGGCCTCGTTCAAGTTCTCGCAAGGCGAGAAGCTCACGACCGACCTCGAGCTCGAGTGCACCTTGAGCAGTGGGCTCGGCCAGGTGGTGGCGACCTATGCGTCGACGGTGTGGGACCAGATCTCGGCGGTCTTGGTCAAGGGCGCCGAAGGCCAAGACAGCGCCGCGATCAAGAAGCTCGTCAAGGGTGAGCTGCGCAGCGTCGCGTTGACGAGCCTCAGCGGTTGGTTCAACAACTTCGCGGCGACCCCGTTTGGCGAGCTCTGTGGCGCGGTCTCGGAGTACACGATCAAGGGCACGTT
>JAMHUH010000402.1:0-1763 GCA_035904925.1 Nannocystaceae bacterium | reverse complement strand
GACGCTGACGATCGACAAGCAGGGTGAGGGCGAGGTCAAGGCCAGCGACATCCAGTGCCCGACCGGCGTGACGGTGCTCGACGGTGCGCAGCACCTCGCGACGCTGTCCAAGGGCGGACACCTGCGGATGGAGCTGACCTGCGAGATGGGCCGCGGCTACGCCACGGCCGATCAGAACAAGCGCGAAGGGATGCCGATCGGGGTCATCCCGATCGACAGCCTGTTCTCGCCGATCCAGAAGGTGAACTACCGCGTGACCAACGCTCGCGTCGGTCAGCGCACCGACTACGATCGTCTGGTGCTCGAGGTCTGGACGGACGGCTCGGTCCGCCCCGACGACGCGGTCGCCTTCGCGGCGAAGATCCTCAAGGAGCAGCTCTCGATCTTCATCAACCGTGAAGAGATCGAAGAGGCCGCCACCGCGGAGCCCACCGAAGAGGACAAGCTCAACGAGTACCTCTGGCGGTCGGTCGACGAGCTCGAGCTGTCGGTCCGCTCGGCGAACTGCCTGCAGAACGCCAACATCCACTACATCGGCGACTTGGTGCAGAAGACCGAGGCCGAGATGCTCAAGACCAAGAACTTCGGTCGCAAGTCCCTCAAAGAGATCAAAGAGATCCTCGCGCAGATGGGACTTTCGCTCGGTATGAAGATCCCCAACTGGCAGGGCCCGCCGCCGGTCCGTGAAGAGAGCTGATCCATGCGCCACCGCGACGCAGGCCGAAAGTTCGGCCGCAACAGCACCCATCGCAACGCCATGTTCCGCAACATGGTGACCTCGCTGCTCGATCACGGGCGCATCAAGACGACCGAGCCCAAGGCCAAGGAGCTGCGGCGGTTCGTCGAGAAGACCATCACGCGCGGCATCTCGGTGCACGAGCTGGTGGCGAAGCCCGTCGAGACCCGCTCGAAGGACGAGCAGGCGCTCGTGGTCCATGCCTACCGCATGGCCGCCCGCCTGGTTCGTACCCGAGGCGCCCTCGACAAGCTGTTCAAGGAGGTCGCCCCGCGGTTCAAGGACCGCCACGGCGGCTACACCCGCATCGTGAAGATCGCTCCGCGTGCCGGTGACGGCGCGCCGATGGCGATCATCGAGTTGGTTTAGTTTTTCCCCCCGTCGAGGGCTGGAGCGAAACGGTACGCGCTGACGCGCGGATTGCCCCCCGCAAGCGGGGGGCAGAGCAGCCGGGTTGTGCGCCGACGCGCGGAGCTCCCCGCAAGCCGAGGGGCATGAGAGGCGTGTTCCGACTCGGGGCCGAGTGGTCACGCGAATGCCTCCCACGCGTGGGGGGCATCGTCGCGTGGTTTGGCCGAGGGGCTTCGGCCTGGTCAGGCCGCGGGGCTTTCGTCGATTTCTTGGCCGTGGGCGGGGCGTTGCCTAGGTTTGGGCCATGGCACTTCTCGCGGCCTCGCAGGCCCTCGTCCTCGTGGAGCTCGGGTTGGTCGTCGCGGCGCTCGCGGGGGCGCTCGCGTGGCTGGGTCGGCGTGCGAAGGCGGTGGATCCGGGGGTCCTGCGGACGATTCGGCTCTCGCCGAGCCACATGATCTACGTGGTCGCGATCGAAGATCGGCGGCTGCTCCTCGGGGCTGGGCCTGGCGCGGCGCCCGAGCTCATCTGCGATCTCACCGAGAAGCCGAGGCCTGCCCGCGAGTCCGGCCCGCGCACCGATCCCGGTCGCGTCGCCACGTCGATGGCCGCCGGAACGCGCTCGCGTGGGGGCTGGGATCACGGTGGCTGAGCCGGGGTGGTCGTGGGCCGCGAT
>JAMHUH010000401.1:0-33184 GCA_035904925.1 Nannocystaceae bacterium | reverse complement strand
TCTGCCATCCTCGTGCTCGCGATGCCCGAGATCTTGGTGCCCGAGCTCGACGCGCTGGCCGAGGGCGAGACCCGCAAGTTCACGTTCGAGCGCGAGGGTGAGCGACTCGGGGGCTTCGTGATCCGCTACGAAGGCACGCTCTACGCCTACGCCAACCGCTGCCCGCATTGGAGCGTGGACCTCGACATGGGCGAAGGCCGGCTCTTCTCGGAGCTGGCCCAGCGGATCTTCTGCAGCAACCATGGTGCGCTCTTCGTGCCCAGCACGGGCTACTGCGACGCGGGCCCCTGTCGCGGGCTCAGCCTCGAGCGCTTCGAATGGAGCGCGGAGGGGACCGGGATCCGCGTGCGCGTCCCCGATCAACCTCCCTCGGGTCGCTGGTGATCAGGCCCGCACGAAGTGAAGGTCGAGCGAGAGCGCGACCTCGGGCTTGATCAGATCGTTCTTCATGCCGGGGGCCGAGATGTCCCACAGGTTGCGATCGATCTTGAACTCGGCCTTCCCGTCGACGGCGGTCTCGCTCATCGTCAGCGTCGCCGGGAAGGTGACCTTCATGGTCTTGCCGTGCATCTCGAGGTTGCCGGACATCTCGTGGGTCGCCCCATTCTCACCCGGCTTCTCACTGACCTCGAGCAAGCTGAACTTGGCCTGCGGGTACTTCTCGACGTCGAAGAAATCGGCGGTCATCAAGTGGCCCTGCAGATCGGCGGGCTCGATGCTGAGCGACGACATCTGAACCACGACCTCGAGGCTCTCGAGCTTGCCGCTGGCGACCTTGGTCGTGCCGCTGATGTCGGTGAAGCTGCCCGCGTGATCGGCCGTGACCTTGGCCCCGATGAAGCCGACCTTGCTGGTCGCCTTGTCCAAGCTCAGCTCGACGCTCGCGGGCGCGGGCGCCTTGGTGTCTTCCTTGGCGGGCTCGGGGGCCTTCTTGCCGGCTTCCTCGACCTTGGCGGCCGGCTTGTTGTCGATCTCGCTCGTGCATGCGCTCGCGCTGACGAGCGCGAGGCTGATGGCGAGGAGGGGCAAATACTGGGTGATGGTCGTGCGCTGGATGAGCATGGCGGACTCGTGTGCCGTCCTACGCGAACCAGGGCGGCGAGTCACGAGTTTCGTTCGTGAAGCCGCGTCCACCGACCCACAAAAACTCGATGGCAGCGTTCGCGGGCGGCGATGGCAAGACCGAGTGGTCGGTCAGAACAAGTCGAGCTGGGCTCGCGGTCGGCGAAAGCTCGTGGGCAGGCGATCGACCTCGTGATCCATGGCCGAGCTCGCCAGCCCGAGCTGCTTGCAGTGGCTGGCGAAGAGGGCCTCGATCGCGGCCCAGCGCGGACCTTGGCCGCGCATCCGCTCGCCGAAGCGGGTCTCGTTGCGCTTGCCCCCGCGGATCTGCTCGACCGTGTGCAGGACCTTCTTGGCGCGCAGCGGCACGGCCTCGACGATCCGCTGCTCGAACACCGGCAAGACCGAGCCCGGCAGGCGCAGCATGATCATGAAGGCCCAGCGCGCGCCAGCTTCGGCCGCGGCGGCCAAGGTCGCGGGGATGTGCTCGTCGTTGAGGCCGGGGATGATCGGCCCGAGCGAGACGCCACAGTCGACGCCCGCGGCCGCGAGCTCGGCCAGCGCGGCCAGCCGGCGCCGCGGCGGGCTGGCACCCGGCTCGATCGCCTTGGCCAAGTCGGCGTCGAGCAGCGGGATCGAGAGCGCGACCGAGGCTCGAGCGACGCGCGCGAGCTCGGCCAGGAGATCGACGTCGCGCCGGATCAGCGCGCCCTTGCTGATCAAGCGGACGGGGTTGCGGTAGTCGAGGCAGACCTCGAGGCAAGCGCGGGTCAGTCGGTAGTGAGCCTCGAGCGGCTGGTAGGGATCGGTGACGCCCGAGAACGCGATCGTGTCGCCGGTCCAGCTCGGCCGCTCGAAGTGCTCGCGCAGCAGCGCCGCGGCGTTGGTCTTGACCACGATCTTGCGCTCGAAGTCGGTGCCCGCGCCCCAGCCGAGCAGCTCGTGGCTGGGTCGGGCGTAGCAGTAGGCGCAGGCGTGGTAGCAGCCGCGGTAGGGGTTGACCGACCAGCGAAAGCCGACGTCGGGGCTGTCGTTTTGGGCGACGATCGACTTGGCCTGCTCCTCGTAGACCTCGAGCCTGGCGTCGGGCGGCGGGATGTCGTCGAGCCACTCGACGTGGCTCGAGAGCCAGGGGTTGGGCGGGTTGGCGATCGGTCGCGGCACGAGCTATTGCGCCACCGGGCCGCCGTCGGTGCCCGAGGGTCGATCGAGGATCGCGTCGACGTCGAGCAGGCCCTCGAGCCCGAGCAGCGCCGGGTAAGCGTGGAGGTGTTGATAGGTCGCCTGGGCCATGAAGCTCGGCGGCAAGCCGAGCGCGAGCTCGCCCTCGAGCTCGACGGCGATCGGCTGCTCGTACTCGATCCCGCTGCGCTCGATCTCGCCAGCGAGCGCCTCGACCATCGCTCGGATCAACGCGATGTCCTGGACGTGCGGACGATAGAGCTCGGGCAGCTCGAGCAAGGTCTGGGTGTCCCAGAGCGCGGGCGCGTGATCGAGGCGGTTGTGGATCAGCGTGAGCTCGGGGCCGAGGCGATCGGCGATGTAGCCGGCGAAGTCGGGGTTGCCCGCGCTCGGACCCGCGAACGCGGTGCAGTGGAGCTTGGCGTGACGATGCGGATCCCAGGCCGACTCGCGCATCGGCACGTGGCCTTGGGTATCGAGCAGCCACAGCGCGACCACGCTGGCCAAGGTCCCGCCGAGGCCGTGGCCGGTGACGTGGATCGGCACGCGGCGATCGGCCTCGCGCTCGCGCACCCGCTCGGCCAGGAACTCGTCGAGGCTGCGACCGGCGCCCGGCAGGCTCTCTTCGGGCGTCAGCTGCCGGATCACTCGCAGCGCACGATCGACGCTGCCGCAGATCGCCGGGGCGATGCCGTCGGAGTTGTCGTGCATCCACACCCAGGGCTCTTGCTCGAGGCAGGCGAAGCCGTCGAGCTGCTGGCCCGCGGGCGAGACCGGCGAGCCGCCGCGGATGACCACGCAGTAGCCTTCGTCGGCGGGCTCGCGCACGACGAACACGACCAAGGCCGCGGCGCTCGGCTGCCAGCAGGTTCGAAAGCTGGCGGGTCCCCAGACGATCGCGTGGTCGCGGACGGGCTCGGTCTTGGCCAGCCAGCGTACGAGCTCGCCATGCAGCGCCTCGGCGTTGCGCGCCGGCTCGCCGTGGGCACCCGCGTGAGCGATCATCGCGAGGCAGAGCCGGACTTGCTCGGGAGTGAAGCGCCCCTCGGCGTCCGGGCTCGACTCGAAGACCATCGCCGCGATTCTACGCTGCGATGCTCGTCGCGCGAACCCGCCTGGATTGGGAGCCTTCAGGGCCCGACGCGCTCGACCTCCTCGCCCTTGGCGACCTCGAGCTCGGCCTTGGCGATGAAGAAGTCGGCGACCGCCTGAACCTGCTCGGAGGCCGCGTCGGCGCTGGCGAGTTCGCGCAGATTGACCAAGAGCAGGTCGCCGGCCCCCAACGAGAAGCGCCGGTACTCGGCCTCGGCCAGGGCCTGAGCGAGCGCGACCTGTTCGCCGGCCAAGCGCGCGCGCTGGTAGGCCGCGGCGACGGCGGAGTGCGCGTCGAGGACCTCGACCGCGATCGTGTCGTCGAGCAGGCGCAGCTCGGCGTCGATCTTGCCGACCTCGGCGTTGGCGCTCTGGACCCGCCCTCGAGCCTGGCGCAGCGGGATGGGGATCTCGAGCTCGATCGCCGCCACCCACTCGAGCGGCTGCAAGCTGGCCGGGCCCGTGCCGAGGTCCTTCGCCAGCCAGCTCGAGACATCGATCTTCGGCGCGCGCTGGTTTCGAGCCCAGCGCAGCTCGACCTCGGCTTGCTCGCGATTGGCGAGTCGAGCGTCGCGATCGGGTCGACGCTCGATCGCCGCGGCGACCTCGGCCTCGATGTCGACCAGCTCGGGCGCCGGCAGCTCGGGCAAGCCGCTCGGCAGCCGATCGCTGCCCGCGAGCAAGGGGTCGCCCGCGCCGTCGCGCAAGTAGAGCGAGAGCGCGAGCGCGGCCTTTTGAAACGAGCGCTCGACCGCGACGACTCGGGCCTCGCGGGCGAGGATCACTCGGCGATTGTCGATCCCGACCAGCGCCTCGCTCGCGCCCAGCTCGATCTGGCGGCGGATCCCGACGTCGCGCTCGAGCGCGAGCTCGAGCAAGGTCCGCTCGATCTCGAGCCGCAGCCCGCTCGCGACCCAGGTCCAATAGGCCTTGGCCGCGTCGGCCTCGAGACCGAGCGTCCGCGCGTCGAGGACTCGATCGAGGCGCTCGCGCTCGAGCTTGGCCTGACGGATGTCGGCGCGACGACGATCGATCGCGCCGTCGCGCCAGAGCGGCAAGCTCAACCCGGCCGAGACCTCGCCGCCCGCGGTCGTCAGCAGCTTGCCCTCGTAGACCGGGAAGTCGCCGACTCCGATCCGCCAACCAGCCCAGGCGGTCAAGCCGTAGGCGGGTGTGGGCTGCTCGACACGAACATCGATCACGCCGCTGCGGTAGTAGCCGATCGGCTCGACCATCCCACGCACGCGGGCGCGGGTGTCGAAGCCACCGCGGGCCGAGAGCAGCTTGCCATCGGCGCCCGCGATCGCTTGCTCCGCCGCATCGAGGCGCGGGTCGTGCTCGGCCACGCTGGCCAGGACCTCGGCCAGGGTCAGGACTCGACGATGCTCGGCCACGTCGCTGAGCCGAAGCAGGCCCGAGCTCTCGGCGACCGGCGCGAGGTCCTGCTCGGCCGGGTCGCTGCGGCGAAAGTCGTCGGCCGGGCGCTCGAGCTCGGGTGGAGCCGCGCGCAGCTCGGGCGCCATGAACAAGACGAGCAACGAGACGAGCAACGACACGAGCAAGGCCATCACCGGCTGGAGGAGTCGCGGTCGCCAGGACATTTCAGTCGTCTCCTTCCGTCGACTTGGCCTTGCTCGGCTTGCCGGGCTTGCTCGGCTTGGACTCGCTCGACTTGCCCGACTTGCCCGACTTGGACTCGTGCTCGGGGTCGACGACCGGCGGGAAGCCGTTGAGCTGCCGCCAGACCTCGAAGCCGAGCCGAACCTGATCGAGCAACACCCAGCCCTTGGCGCGCACGCCCTGTCGCAGCCAGCGGCTGTCGGGCCAGGGCTCGTCGTCGTCGGGGTCGGGCGTCACGACCACGCGAAAGCGGCCGTGATCGTCGGCGGTCGCGTCGACGAATTCGACCACGCCGCCGAAGGTCCCGATCGCCGCCGAGGGCCAGCCGACGAACTGAACCGCCGGCCAGCCTTCGAACTGCACCCGAACCTTGCGACCTGGGTTGACCAGCGGACCGTCCTTGCCATCGAGCCACAGCTCGACCGCGCTCGAGCTCATGTCGGGCACGAACGCGACCACGGGATCGCCGGCGACGACCATCTCGGTCCCCTGCTTGGCGATCAGGCGCAAGATGGTCCCGTCGCGTGGTGCGGTGATCGCCATTCGCTGCTGGCGAGCGAGCCGAACCTCGAGCTTCTGGAGATCGGCGTCGGCCTTGGCCAGCTCGCTCTCGGCCTTGGCCTGCGAGTTGCGAGCCTCTTCGATGTCGGCGGTGGCCCCGGCCCCGACCGTGTCGGCGTCGGCGCCGAGCGCCCCGATCTCGCGCTTGCTGGCCTTGAAGGTCGCCTTGGCCCGGGCGAGATCGGCGACCTTGGTCTCGGCCTCGAGCTCGGCCAGCTCGAGCTGCCGCTTGGAGGTCAGGCCCTCGTCGAAGAGCGCCTGCGTCCGCTCGAGGTTGAGCTTCGCGGTTCGATCGGCCGACTCGGCGGCCTCGACCGCTCGCTCGGCGCCATCTTGGCGATCGCGGCCGATGTCGACCCGAAGCCCAGCCGACGAAGCCTTGGCCTCGCGGGCCAGCTCGAGCGCGCTGACCTTGGCCTTGCTGACGTCGACCGAGCTCTGTGCGGCGATCCTGCGGGCCTCGACCGCCATGCGCTCGCGATCGAGGCGCGCGAGGATCTCGGGGTCGTTGTCGGTGATCGTCGCGATCGGGTCGCCCGCGCGCACGCGCGAGCCCTCTTGCACGAACCACTCTTGGATCCGGCCCTCGATCGGGGCCTCGACCAGCTGCTGGCGCTCGAGCGGCGCATAGGCGATCACACGACCTTGGCCGGGCAGGCTCTGCTGCCAGGGCACGAACACCAGCGCGACCACGCTCAGCAGCAAGAGCACGCCGACCATGCGCGCGAGCAGGCGCGCGGCCTTGGGCGTGCGGGTGACGATCAGGCTCGGACGCGTGGCGTCGAGCGGCGAGACGATGTGCAAGGGGATCATGGTCGTGGTCAGCAGTGGTCGAGTTCAATCCGGTGATCGCAGCGCGCGAGCAGGTCGGCGTCCTCGGACGCGACGATCAGGGTCCAGGGCTGGGCTCGGTCGAAGATCCAGTCGAGCAGCGCCGCGCGCTGGCCAGGCTCGAGCCCGAGCCCATCGAGCCCGCGATCGATCAAGAGCAGGCGCGGCCGCGCGAGCAGGCCCCGAGCCAGGGCGAGCCGACGCGCCGCGCTGCGATCGAGCGGCGTGGCGTCGGGCAGCAGCGGCGTGTCGAGGCCCTGCTCGAGCCCGAGCAGGCGCTCGCGCAGACCGAGGCGATCGAGCAAGGGCCCGAGCGGCTCGCCTTCGCTGGCGATCGCCCGACCGTCGAGGTTGTCGAGCACGCTGCCCGCGACCAGCTCGGCGCCGCGGACCAGCACGACCTGCTCGCGCAGGCTCTCGAGCTCGAGCTGATCGCTCTCGTGACCATCGAGCCGGGCGCTGAAGTGGGTCGACGTGGTCCGCCCGTGCAGGAGGTCGAGCAGGCGCGCGTGCGCGAGCGTGCAGCCGATCAAGCCGAGCCGCTGCCCGGGCGCGAGCGCCAGCGTGATCGCCTGGCTCGAGCGATCGCGCAGCTCGAGCGCGAGCGGCTGCTCGGCGCGAGCCAGCGGCTCGCCCTGACCGGACTCGAGCGGCAGGTCGAGCACCTTGCCCAGCTTCGCGGCCGCGGTCGCGGCGTCGTAGAGGCTCTCGAGGTGCTTGCCGAGCTTGCCGAGGCCCGCACCGATGACCGTGACGACCAGCTCGGCGGCGACCAGCTGGCCGATCGTCAGCTGGCGCTGGATCACCAACCAGCCGCCGATCGCGAGCAAGGCGACGCTGGCCAAGGCCTGGAGGCCGACGCCGCCGATGAAGTGGCGGAGCAAGCGGTTGAAGTGGTTGCGCCGGGCGAGCAGCCAATTGCGCAACAAGAGCTCGGCCCGGGCGTCGGCGAAGCTGCGCGATTGGGCGTCGGCGAAGCGCAGCGGCGCACCGGCGACGTCCTCGAGCCACGCGACCATCGCGTACTTGTCGTGCGACTCGACCATGCTGGTCGCCATCGCGCCCCGCCCCGCCAGCAAGACCGCGACGATGCCGAGGATCAGCGCGAGATCGAAGACCAGCAGCCAGGGGTGATAGAAGGCCAGCAGCAGGAGGCCGACGGCGATCTGCAGGACCAGGGCGAGGCCATCGAGCAGCAACGCGGCCGCGCTCTTTTGCAGGTTGATGACGTCGAAGAAGCGGTTGACCAGCTCGGGGCCGCTGTAGTGATCCCGCGCGGCCGGAGCGAGTCGAGGCAGGCGGCGGGCGAAGTCGACCGCGACCCGAGCGAAGAGGCGCTGCTGGATCCGCTCGACCACGACCGCTTGGGCGACCCGCAAGACCGCGACGAAGCCGAGCGCGAGCAGCAAGACCAGCCCGAGCACGACCAGGGGCTGGAGCATCGCGCTGGTCGCCACGGTGTTGACCAAGGCCTGCACGGCGATCGGCACCGCCAAGGTCGCGGCCCCGATCGCCAGCGCATGGACGACGACCACGCCCAGATCGCCGCGCTCGAGCCGAGCCAGCGCGATCAAGCGCCGCATCGGTCGCTCGATCCCCACGACCGGTCCGAGCAGCTGGCGAGGCTCGAGCGCCAGCCAGCGCATCGGCAGCGCGGCGCGGGTGTGGGCGACCATCCAGTCGAGCAGCGCGGCGGGCCGGAAGCTGCGCTGCTGCTCGCCGAGCTCGTCGAGGATGATGACGTCGAGCATGGGCCCACGCGCGCCTCGGAGCAGCACCCAGCGCTCGTCGACCTTGGTCAGCGCGGGCAGGCCGAGCTCGCGCAGCCGCTCGAGCTCGTCGATGCCCTCGACCATGAAGGCGGCGACGCTCAGGTTGGCGCGTCGGGCCGCCCGAGCGAACGCGCTCGACCAGTCGTCACCGACGACTCGGCCGAGCGCCGCGGACGAGCGCGCGGACTCGGGCGAGAGCTCGCAACCCGCGGCTTGCCCGACCAGCTCGAGCAGGCGCGCCGGCAGGGTCAGGGGCGTTCGGTCGGTCGTCGTCTCGGCGGCCATCAGCCCGATGGTATTGCGGTCGATTTGAAGCGCAACAAGCCAAGAAAAAACCGACCATGACTTAGTAAAAATCTAACTATTAGAGGTGAAGATGCGCTGTATAGCTAAATTAGCCGATCGGGCGACAAGCGATGGTTTTCCCAAAAATCGAAGTTAGAAGATCGGGACTTCGCCCGAGCCGAAGTGAAGCAGCCGCGCCATGTCCGCCACCTCCTGGCTCAACTACCACCATCTCCTCTACTTTTGGACCGTCGCGAGCGAGGGCAGCATCGCGGCCGCGAGCAAGCGCCTGCGCCTGGCGCAGCCGACCATCAGCACCCAGCTCAAGACCCTCGAAGATCAGCTCGGCGTCGCGCTCTTCGATCGTTCGGGTCGCAAGCTCGAGCTGACCGAGGTCGGCAAGCTCGCGTTCCGCTACGCCGACGACATCTTCTCGCTCGGCCGCGAGCTGGTCGAGACGCTCCACGTCGGCTCGCACGCGCGTCCGCTGCGGCTCAACGTCGGCGTGACCCCGATGATCCCCAAGCTGATCGCCTACCGCCTGCTCGAGCCGGCGCTGCGGCTCGGCGAGGGCATGGCGGTCTCCTGCCAGCAGGATCGCTTCGATCACTTGTTGACCCGGCTCGCCCGGCACGAGCTCGACTTGGTCATCTCCGACGTCCCGCTCGGGCCCGAGATCAGCGTCAAGGCCTTCAACCATTTGCTGGGCCAGAGCGCGATCAGCTTCTTCGCTTCGCCGACCATGGCCGGCAAGCTGCGCCGCAATTTCCCGGCCTCGCTCGACCGCGCCCGCTTCCTGCTGCCGATGCCGGGCGCGATGCTCCGGCGCGAGCTCGATCGCTGGTTCGACGCCGAGCAGATCAAGCCGGACATCGTCGGGCAGTTCGACGACAGCGCGCTGCTCAAGGTCTTCGGCCAGTCGGGCTTCGGCGTGTTCGCCGGGCCCAGCGTGATCGAGGACGAGATCACCCGGCAGTACGACGTCCAGGTGGTCGGTCGCAGCGACGCGATCCACGAGCGGATCTACGCGATCACGGTCGAGCGACGGATCCGGCATCCGGGTGTGGTCGCGGTCTCGCAGACCGCGAAGACCTCGCTCTTCTCGACCTGACCCGAATCTCGACCTGGATCGCGCCGCGGGCTACAAGGGGCCGTGCTCGCCGAACCGCAACTGAGCTACGGCATCGCGGCCTTCTTGGGCATCTTGCAGGGCATCGCGGAGTTCTTGCCGATCTCCTCGTCAGGTCACCTCGCGCTGGCCGAGGCCTGGCTGGGCGTCGATCCGGCGAGCGCGGGCCACAGCTTCAACATCACCGTCCACGCCGGGACCTTGCTGGCGGTCTTGCTCATGTTCCGCCGCGATCTCTTCGACATCGCCCGCGGGCTCGTGAACCCCGAGCAGGTGCCCTGGGCCCGGCCCCTCTTCGCCGCGCTGGTCGTCGCCAGCCTGCCGCTGGTCGTCGTGCTGATCCCCGGCGTCGAGGATGCGGTCGTGCGGATGGAGGGCGAGGTCCGCTGGATCGGCGCGGCCTTGCTGATCACCGCCGCGCTGCTCGGCTTCAGCCACCGCCGCAACGCCCCGCTCGACGATCGCCTCGCCCCGCCGAGCCTCGGGGTCGCGCTGCTGATCGGGCTCGCCCAGCTGCTCGCGGTCACGCCCGGCATCTCGCGCGCCGGCTCGACGATCGCCGCGGGGCTCGGGCTCGGGCTCGGCCGCGCTCGAGCGGCTCGTTTCTCGTTCTTGCTCAGCATCCCAGCGGTCGGGGCCGCGACCGCCAAGGAGACGCTCGACGTGATCGGCGAGGGCGTCGGCGCGCTGCCGCTCGGGCCCTTCGCGCTCGGCTTTGGCCTGAGCTTCGTGGTCGGGCTGCTCTCGCTCGGGCTGCTGCTGCGCCTGATCGAGCGGCTCGGCATGCTGCCCTTCGTGCCCTACTTGGTCGTGGTCGGCGGGCTCGCGCTGATCCTCGGTTGATCTTCGAGCCACGCCAGCGCTTCGTCCTCGTTCGTGAACATTCGGACGGCCCCGACCGAGCCGTTGAGGCGGAGCATCAGGTTGATCGCCGCGCGCACGATCGGGCTGGTCACCACCGCCGCCAGTGCGCCGTACTTGTCCGACAAGGTCACGAAGAACTTGCGGGCGTCGGGGTCGTACTCGGTCCCCTTGGCGACCACCGACAAGACCGGGCCGCCATGCAGAGGCTGGCCCGGAAGCAAGAACACCTCCATCTGCTGGGCATCGGCCAAGGTCACCCGCGCGAACACGTTGGTGCGTAGATAGGGCGTCCCCTTGGCGGTCGTGGCGGATTCACATTCGATGGGCATGGGCTCGAGCCTCGTCGATCACGCAGCGTCGATCAGCGAAGCGTCGATCATGCGAGCCTCGGCCTCGCTCGGTCAACGCCAAACCCATGCACGATTTCGAGCCATCACGAGTGACAAAATCGCGCCGCGACATGAGACCCTCCACCACGCTCGCCATGCAAGTTCGCCATCTCGCCCTCGCCATCTTCCTGCCCGCCATCCTCGTGCTCGCGTCCGCCTGTGACTCGAAGCCCAAGACCGATCCCGCCGCCGAGGCCAAGGCCAAAGCCGACGCAGACGCCAAGGCCAAGGCGGATCGCAAGGCCGAGCGCAAGGCCGAGTGGGACGCCAAGGTCGCCGACGAGAAGAAGAAGGAAGACGACATCAAGGCCAAGATCCTCGAGATCAGCACGATCCCCGAGGGCACCAAGCTGCCCAAGAAGATCGCCGACGCGTGCGAGCAAGTCGTGACGGCCCAGTCCGAGATGATGAAGAAGTTCTATCCGCAGGTCGACGACGCCGCGTTGACGACCCAGCTCGGGATGCTGCGCGGGCAGTGCATCAAGGAGACCAACATCGAGGTCGTGATGTGCCAGAAGTTCGCGATCGACGGCACGACCGAAGATCTCAAGTCGATGATCAACGAGTACCTGCCGACCTGCATGGCCAAGTACGGCGAGCCGGCGCCCGAGCCCGCCCCCGCGGCTGGCTGAGCGCTCAGTCGCGTTCGAGCAGCGCGAGACCTTCAGGTCGGGTCCGCAGGCTGGGTCGATCGATCGGGGCGTCGCGGTCGGCCCGTGGCAAGGGCAGGTCGCTGGCGAGCAGCCCACGCTCGACCAAGCTCGCGAGGCGCAGCCAGACCTGCAGATCGCCGAGCCCGAGCCCGCGAGTCTCGGCCCGCTCGCAGACCTGGCGAAAGAGCTCGCGCGGCGAACAACCAGCGGCCGCGAGCTCGAGCGCGAGCGCGTCGAAGCGAGTCAGCCCGCGCGCGTCGGGGAAGCAGCCCCGCCAATCGGACTGCATGCTCGCGAGCAGCCCGGCGAACCAATTCGAATCGGAGCCGGTCGAGTCGGAGCCGAGCTCGAAGAAGGCGCCGCCGCGATCGCGCGTGCCGACCAGCGCAGCCCAGGCCGCGCGGGCCTGCGCTCGCTCGGCGAGCGTGCATGCGTGGCGCCGCGCGAAGGCCTCGGCCAGCTGCGCGGGCGCGAGCGCGAGCGTCGGTGGATGCACGACCGAGACCTGCCACGCGTGCGCGGCCGTGCGCCCGAGCAAGTCGAGCAGGTGCAGCTCGCAGAACAAGTCGCGCTCGAACCAGAGCACCAGCTCGAGCTCGGCCTCGTCCGGCAACCCGGCCCAGGCGAGCTGACGCGCGTCGAAGCGACCTCGATAGTCGGCGGCCGCGATGCCCGAGTGACGCTCGATCCACTCGGCCCGCGCGTCGCGGATCGCCGCGCTGCTCATGTCCACCGCGAGCGGACCATCGATCGCGGCCTCGGCCCAAACCAGGGTCTCGCCCGCCAGACCCGTCGCGGTGAAGGCCTCGACCATCGCGTCGCCATTGAGAACATGGACGAACTTCATCTGCGTCCTCCTCGAAGCCTCAGTCGCACAGGCGAGCGAAGACTCGCCGAGCCCCGACCTCGCTCTCGTCGAGCCAGACGATGCATGCCTCGGGGTTGACCTCGATGCCTGCGTTGGCCGCCGCGACCAAAGGCTCGGGCACCCACGCGACCACGTAGGGGCCCTTCTCGTCGCTCGAGTCGCCGAGCTGGCGGTCTTCGAAGCAGGCCACCCAGGTGTCCCAGGGCGGCGCGTTGTCGGTGTCGAAGAAGCCTTCGCTCTCGGCCTCGGCCGCGCCGTCGACGAGGTTGAGATGGGGAAAGTAGACCATCAGACGACCGGGCAGCTCGAGGGTCGAGAGCGACATCGGCAGGCGCCGGCCCACGGCGATCGCCTCGACCAGCCCCCAAGGATCGACCGCCAGCGCTTCGGACACGGCCTGGGTGTCGCGCAGGGCTCGACCAGCGGGCAGGAGATCGCGGGTCCGCAAGCGAGCGTGATCGAGGGTGCCGCCGAGTCGAGCGCTGACCCAGCGCGTCACCGAGCGCAGCCGCTGCTCGAGGTCGTCGGGATCGATCGAGCTGCGCAGCGGCGAGGGGCTCATGCCGCGATCGTAGAGCAAGCCCTCGGCTCGCGCTCGTCGGCGATTGCGACTCAGTGGAGCAGGGGCGAGGTCACGCGCGCGCCCGGCCCGACCCGCTCGATGAAGCCGCGACCCGGCACGCCCGCGTGGGTGAAGGCCTCGTCGAGGATCGCCAGCAGCGCTCGCGCTCGCGCCTCGTCGTCGGTGATCGCAAAGGTCGTCGGACCCGCGCCGCTGATCGTGCAGGCCAGCGCGCCGGCCTCGAGCGCGGCGACCTTGGCGTCGAGGAAGCCCGGGATCAGGCCCGAGCGCGCAGGCTCGATCAGGTCGTCGGTGATCGCCTCGCCGAGCAGCGCGAGATCGTTCTGGTGCAGCGCGTGGACCAAGAGCCCCAGCCGCGCGGCCTGGCGAACGGCGGCGTCGAGCCCGACCTGCTTGGGCAGCACCGCGCGGGCCTTGGCGGTCGGGACCTCGCAGCCCGGCGTGTACACGACCAGGATCAAGCGATCCGGCACCGGCAGCGAGATCACCCGCAAGGGCGCGAGCGAGCTGATCAGCACGATCCCGCCGAGGATCGCGGGCGCGACGTTGTCGGGGTGCGGGCTGCCACAGGCCACGCCCTCGGCCACGCGCGCGGCGTCGATCAATTGCTCGGGCCCGACCTGAAGGCCGAGCGCCGCGACGCTCGCGACCAAGGCCGCGCAAGCACTCGCGCCGCTCGAGCCGAGCCCGCTGCCGAGCGGCAGGCCCTTGTCGAGCTCGAGCTCGACGCCGATCTCGCTCATGCCGAGCTGATCGAGCAGCGCCTGCACGGCCACGCAGGCGGTGTTGCGATCGCTGGCCAAGGGCAGCCGAGCACCGTCGCCGGTGATCCGGTTCATGACCACGCCCGGCTGCTCGCGCCGACGGGCGCGAACGGTGTCGCCCGGGCCGTGAATCGCGAGGCCCAAGCAGTCGAAGCCCGGGCCGAGGTTGGACACGGTCGCGGGCGCGTAGGCCTCGACCCAAGGACGGGCGCTCTGCATGAGTCGCCTAGCGACGCAGGGCGTCTTCGATCCACGAGGTCAGGTTGCCGCCCCAGAGCAGCGGCGTGACGAAGCGACCGTCGACGTAGACCGCGGGCGTGCCCATGATGTCGAGCATGTCGCCGTGGGCCCGATCCTTGGCGACCGCCAGCTTGGTCGCCTCCGACTCGTAGTCGGCCTTCCACTTGGCGAAGTCGAGGTCGGCGATCTGCTTGGCGTAGCGCTCGAGGTCGGCGTCTTCGAGCTGGGTCTGATGATCGAAGACCAGGTCGTGCATCTCCCAGAACTTGCCCTGCATGTGCGCGGCCTCGGTCGCGCGGGCGGCCGCCTCGGCGCGCGTGTGCATGGTCGAGAGCGGGAAGTGCTTGAACACCAGCTTGGCCTGACCGCGGTACTGCTGGACCGCCTTGCGCAGGCCGGGCGCCTCGAGCTTGCAGTGCGGGCATTGGAAGTCGGCGAACACGACCACGGCCACCGGCGCGCGCTCGTTGCCGTAGGTCGGGCGACCTTCGATCGGGATCTCGCGGACGGTCAGCGCGTCGACCAGCTGATCGATCTCGAGCTTGATGTCGGAGGGCGTCGCGCCGTCGGCCAGGCGATCGGCGATGAACTGAGCGACGTGCATCGAGTCGCGGCAGTCGGCGTCCTCGCGCAGCGAGGTCGCGAGCGAGTGCGGCTTGTCGCAGGCGCTCGGCTCGGTGTTGATCATCGTGTAGAAGGTCGACTGCTGGGTCTCGCTCAGCTTCGACACGTCGACGCCCTTGGCCTCGCGGACCATCTTCTCGGGCGGCGGTGCGTCGAGCTCCTTGCGCGTGCGAGCCGTCGGCTCGCCACCGGAGCTGCGTCCGCTCGTGCCCGGATCGGTTGCGGCCGGAGTGCACGAAGTGCAGGCCGTGGTCGCGAGCAGCATCGCGGCCATCGTCATCGTCATCGCAGCGGTGGTCAGGTTCGAGCGGCGGGCCATCACGAAGAGGCGTCACGACGAGCGACGCGCGGCCAACGCTAGCGCAGCGCCGAGAGCCCCGCAAGCCGAGGACGCTCGCCGATCACGCGCAGCCAGCTTCGCTTGACGGTCGCGGGTCCGCGAGCGATACACCCGCCTCAGGAGGAGCCCCTTGACGAAGATTCTCGTGACCGTCAAGCGGATCCCGGATCCGGACGAAAGCCTCAAGTTCACCGCCACCGGTGGGCTCGACCTCTCTTCGGTGAAGTGGGTCCCAAACGCCTTTGACGAGTACGCCGTGGAAACGGCGCTACGACTCGCCGAGGACGCCATCAAAAAGACCAAGCTGGCTGAGATCGTCGTGCTGTCGATCTGCCCCGAAAAGCAGCGACAGCACGTGACTCAGTTCCTCGCCATGGGCGCGGATCGAGCGGTCATCGTCGACACCGACGACGCCGTGCTCGACACCGGCGACATCGCCAAGCTGATCGCCAAGGTCGCGCAGAAGGAGGGCGTCGACCTCGTCATCACCGGCAAGTTGTCGCAGGACAACGAAGGCAACCAGGTCGGCCAGCGCGTCGCGGCCCTGCTCGGCTGGCCGCAAGCCTGCTTCGCGGCCGAGATCGACTGGGACCAGGGCGCGAACCAACTCGTGGTCTCGCGCGAGGTCGACGACGGCGCCGAGCGCAAGCGCGTGCCGCTGCCCGCGGTCGTGAGCGTCGATCTTCGCGTGGTCCTCCCGACCAGCGTGCGCAACGGCGTGACCCCGGCAGAGCACAAGTTCACCGACGGTCCCCGCCTCGCCTCGCTCAAGGGCATCACCATGGCCAAGCGCAAGAAGGTCGACGTGCTCACGCCCGCCGAGCTCGGCGTCGCGGCCAGCAAGGCCGAGGCCACGGTCAAGATCGACAAGCCGCCGGCTCGCAAGGCCGGTCAGATGGTCGCGTCGGTCGAAGCGCTGGTCGAGAAGCTGGCGACGGAGGCGAAGGTTCTATGAGCAAGGTACTCGTCGTTGTCGAGACCGCGGGCGGCCAAATCCGCTCGCACTGCCTGCCCGGCATCACCGCAGCCAAGCAGATCGCCAACGCGCGTTCGGCCGAGCTGCACCTGCTGGTGCTCGGCGCCAACTCGATGCCCGGCGTCGCGATTGGAGCGGCTGGCTACGGTGCCAAGGTCGTCCACACGCTGAGCGACCCCACGCTCGAGCCCTTCACCGCCGAGGCGTGGGCCGACGCGATCGTCCACGCGATCAAGGCGATCGGCCCCGCGGTCGTCGGTGGCACCGCCAGCTCGACGCTGCGCGACTGCCTGCCGCGCGCCGCCGCGCTGCTCGACGCTCCGCTCGCGCCCGAGATCGTCGCGGTCAGCAGCGGCGACACCTTCACCCGGCCGATCTCGGCCGGTCGGGCGCTGCTCGACGAGAAGGTCTCCGGCGAGCTGGTGTTCTTCACCGCGCGCGGCAGCGAGTTCGCGCCGGCCCAACCCGGCGACGCGGCGGTCGTCCAGTCGCTGCCCGCAACCAGCTTCGACACCCGCGGCGTCGTCGTCGAGGGCGTGCAGAAGACCGTCAGCAGCCGTCCGGCGCTGACCGAAGCCGAGGTCGTGGTCTCGGGTGGCCGAGGCATGCGCGAGGGCGCCAACTTCAAGATCCTCGAGGACCTCACCGACTTGCTCGGTGGCGCGCTCGGGGCCAGCCGGGCAGCGACCGACGCGGGCATGGTCCCGGCGGATCTCCAAGTCGGCCAGACCGGCAAGATCGTCGCGCCCAACCTCTACATCGCCGTGGCGATCTCGGGCGCGATTCAGCACCTCGCCGGCATGAAGGGCAGCAAGACCATCGTGGCGATCAACAAGGACGCCGAAGCGCCGATCTTCCAGGTCGCCGACTACGGCCTCGTCGCCAAGTGGGAAGACGCGATTCCCGCGATGATCGAGCAGATCAAGGCTCGCAAGGGCTGATCGGCCGGTTTCGAGACCGGCCCAACCAGAGCGGTCCGAGCCTCGAGCTCGGGCCGCTCTTCGCATTTGCAGCCCGCGGGGCTCGTGACGGCAAATTCTGTACGATGCCGAAGATGGGCGCAGGTACGCCGGCACAGGCCTTCTTGCCGCGATCGCTGGTCGCGGTCGGCGGGGCCGCGTTGCTGCACCTCGGCTTGGCTCAATTGCTGCTCGGGCCTTTGATCGGTCGCGAGGTCGCGCTCGGCGATCCCCTGCGCCTCCATGTGAGCCTGGTCGTGCTGCTGACCGCTGGGATCGCGCTGACGATCGCGGTGGTCAGCGCGATCCGTCGAGGCCCCGCCCGCGCCGCTCGTCTGACCGCGCCCGTGCTCGGCTTGGTCCCGCCGCTCGCGAGCATCGCCCTGGTCGCGCCGAGCGGCGACCTCCTGCTCGCGCTGGTCCCCGTGCTCGCGACCACGACCGCGCCCGGTGTCGCGCTCGCGCTCGCGCTCGAGCGCGCGCTGGCCAGCAGCGCCGTGCAAGCGCTCGAGCTGCAGCACCCGAGCGTCCGCGGAGGCGAGGCCGAACCTGCCCCGCCCGGGCTCGCGTCGAAGCTCGGCCGCTTGATCGCCGGGCTCGGCCTCGCCAGCTGCCTGCTCGCGATCGCCAGCTTGCTGATCGTCAGCGACGATCCGGAGTTCTTGCTCGAGCCGCGCCAGGCGATCGCGTTGCTCGGGCTCTTCGCGATCCTCGGCGTCGCGGTCGTCGCCGGGGCCAGCACCGGGTTGAGCCCGGGTCGCGACGTCTTGGCCCTGGCCGAGCGCCTCGATGGGATCGGCTGGGGCGAGGCCGCGAGCAACGATCGCTCGCTGGCCAGCCCGGTCCACATCACCAGCTTCGACGCGGTCGGCGAGCTCTTTCGCAACCTCGAGCGGCTCCGCGCTCGGCTCTCCGACGACGTCTCGACTTACCAGCGCGCGCTCGATCGCACCCACGAGGCCGAGACCAGCAAAGGCGAGTTCCTGGCCGCGGTCAGCCACGAGCTGCGGACCCCGCTCAACTCGATCCTCGGCTTCGGTCAGCTCTTGCTCGAGCAGGCGCCCGGGGCCGAGGGAGCGGGCAGCGATCCGAGCGGCCCGCAGCTCAACGAGGCCCAGGCCGAGGACGTCCGGTTGATCCTCGCTGGCGGTCGCAAGCTGCTCGAGCTGCTCGAAGACATCCTCGATCTCTCGCTGATCGAGAGCGGCGAGCTCGAGCTGCGCATCGGTCCTTGTCCGATCGCCGAGCTGGTCGCCGAGCTCGCCGACATCCACCGCGGCCAGGCCCGCGAGCGCAAGCTCTCGCTCGCCGCCGAGCTGCCCGACGACCTGCCGGTGATCCTCTGCGACCGCCGTCGGGTCGGGCAGGTGATCAGCAACCTGCTCAGCAACGCGATCAAATTCACCGAGCGCGGCGGCGTGCGGATCTCGGCCCGCCACGATCCAATCCGCAACCAATGCGAGATCGCCGTGCGCGACAGCGGGGTCGGGATCGGGCCCGACGAGCTCGACGCGGTGTTCGAGGAGTATCGGCAAGCCGGCGCGCGCAAGCGCAGGATCGCGGGCACCGGTCTGGGCCTCGCGATCGCCCGGCGGATCGCCGAGACCCACGGCGGCTCGCTCGTGGTCGAGAGCGAGGTCGGGGTCGGCTCGGTGTTCACGCTGACTTTGCCCGACTGCCCGCCACCTCGCCGCAGCCGCGACGAGATCACCGGCGAGCAGGCGATCGCGGTCATGCAGCAGACCATGAAGGTGACGCTCGAGGGGCTCGGCCTCGACGGCGCGGACATGACCCTCACGATCGAGGAGCCGCGATGAGCTCGGCTCGCCTCGCCGTCGAGCTGCGCATCCTCGCGCTGCTGGCCTTGCTCGCGCTGCTCTACTTCGGCCAGTGCTTTGGCTGGGCGCTCTTCTTGCTCGAGGGCCCGCAGCTGGCCACGCGCCTCGGCAACGACCCGGGCATGCTCGCCGCCCTGATCGCGATCCCCAGCGCGGCGCTCCTGATCACGCTGATCCACGTCGCGCTGCGGATGCCGAGCCTGCGCTGGTCACGACCCGCCGGTCCCAGCCCGCTGCCGCTCTTGCTGCTCGGCAGCCCAGCGCTGATCTTGGCGCCCTGGCTCTGGCTTCGCGATCGTCGCGCGCGCGCGCGCACGAGCGAGGCCGAGGAGATCGAGATCGGCTTTCGTGCGCTGCTCGATCTCCCGCGCTTTGCCGGGCTCGGCTTCGGTCTGTGGATCGGCGGCGCGACGGCGTTGATCGGGGTCGCGCTGAGCCGGACGCTCGAGCTCGCGCCGCGCCTCGGCTTCGAATTGCTCGCGCTGTGGATCGCGTTGCTCTTGCCCCTGGTCGTGATCGCGGTCGGCCGAACCCGCGCGATGTTGGTGCCCGAGTACTTGGCCGCGCCGCGACCGATCGCGAGCGCGCTGCCGCGTCAGCGCAGCCTTCGGCTTCGGCTCGGGGTCCCGGCCAGCTTGGTCGTGATCGGGGTCGTGCTCGCGCCGATCCTGGCCACGCTCGCGTGGAGCGAGCAACACGAGCGCCTGGCCGCCGAGGCCCACGCGCGGACCCAGGCCGATCAGCTGGCCGCGCTCGCGCTTCGAGGTGACGACCTCGCGCTCGGCGAATTCCTGGCCAAGCACCCCGACGCCTCGGTCGAGCTGGGCAAGCGCCGCTACGGCAGCCCGATCGTGCTCGCCGAGCCTGAAGCGCGCGGGCGGGTCCGGGCCGAGCTGCGCGGCCGGACCACGTCTTTGTGGGTCCACCGCGAGTCGACGCCGCGGGGTGTGTTGGTCGCCGCGGCTCCGATCTCGATCCCCGCCCCACCCTCGATGTGGCTCTTGGTCCTGGTCGGCGTGATCGGCCTCGGCGCGGGACTCGGGGCCCTCATCCCCCTGGTTCGCGACGTCGATCGAGACATCGGTCGAGCGAGCCGGCAGGTCGCGTCGGTCGCGGATGGGCGCGTGCCCGAGACGCTCGCGCTCGCGACCTTCGCGACTCGCGAGCTGCGCGACTTGGTCGCGGCCGTCGACCGCCTGGTCGGGCGCATCACCGACGCCAACGTGACCAAGTACGTGATGATCGAGCGCGCGCGCGAGGTCGACCGGCTCAAGAGCCAGTTCCTGGCCAACATGAGCCACGATCTGCGCTCGCCACTCAATTCGGTGCTGGGCTTCTCGGAGCTGCTCCAAACCGGGATCGAGGGCGAGCTGGCCGACGAGCAGCGCGAGATGGTTCAGGCCATTCATCACTCGGGCAAGCAACTCCTGCAACAGATCGATGACATCCTCGACACCGCCAAGATCGAGGCCGGGCGGGTCGATCTCCACCGCGAGCCGACCCCGAGCGCGACGCTGATCTCGCGCGCCATCCAGCGCGCTCGCACCCGGCTCGGCCGCGCGATCGAATTCGAGACCACCGCCTCCGCGGGCTTGCCCTCGGCCTTCGTCGATCCCTACCGCACGGTCCAGGCGCTCGAGAACGTGCTGGTCTTTCTGGGCGAGCTGCTCGAGCGCGGGACGCTCGACATTCGTTGCTCGGCAGAACGTAACGATGACGGCACTGGTGAAGTCATCATTCGCGTGACCAGCCCACGCGCTCCAAGCTCGCTCGAGCAGCTCGCGCATGCCCGACGCGGTTTCTCGCGCCTGCCCGGACACACCGGACTCGGGTTGGGGCTCCCCATCGCGACCAGCCTGCTCGAGCTGCAAGGTGGTTCACTGCGCGTGCACCACGAGTCCTCGACGCCCGATGACTCGACCAAGCGAATTCCGCTGCGTCGGAGCCCCAGCGAGCCCGTTCACGTCAGCGTCAGCTTCGAAGTCCGCCTCCCTGCCCTGTCCGCGCGTCGGGGCGTACGGCTGCGAATGAGCGACGCGATCAGCTCGCGGGCCGATCGATCGAACGACCACGAAACTTCGTGATCGTGCGATTCGACCGCGAGATCGGGTTCGTGTTTTCCCAAGCTGGCGAGAACAATAGTGGGGCGAATCGCCCCGACGGCAATCATTACGTTTGCAGCGCAGATGCCACGCAAGCCCCGAATCCATGCGCGCAATGACCACCTGCGCATTCGGCTCCAATGCCAACACCTTGTCGAAACCATCGAGAATTGCCAGGACCGTGACGGTTCCACGTGCAATAGTGCGAGTCATGTTTTCGCGTCGTACCGCATGGGATGTCTCGCCCAACCGGCTCTCGCGCGCACGAGACCATCACCACGGCTGTGGCCGGAGCGAGCTCGACCTGACCTGCAGCAACCCGACCAGCGTCGGGCTGGTCTACGGCGAGGACTTCTACGCCGACCTCTTCGATCCACGCAGCTTCGCCTACGAGCCCGAGCCCTTCGGTCTGCCGATCGCCCGCGAGGCGGTCGCCGAGCACTACTACCGCCCGCGACGGATCGACGTGCGCGCCAAGCAGGTCTGCCTGACCGCGAGCACCAGCGAGGCCTACCACCAGCTGCTCAACCTGCTCTGCGATCCCGGCGACGCGATCTTGGTCCCGACCCCGAGCTACCCTTTGCTCGACTACCTCGCCGGGGTCGCGCGGGTCGAGATCATTCGCTACCCGCTCCACTACGACGGCCACTGGTGGACCGACACGGCCGCGCTGACCGAGCTCGCGCGACGCCACGCGCATCGACTCAAGGCGATCGTCTGCATCGCGCCCAACAACCCGACCGGCTCGTACCTGACCCGGGCCGAGCTCGCCACGATCGAGGGGCTCTGCGTCGAGAACGACCTGACCTTGATCGTCGACGAGGTCTTCTCCGACTACCCGCTCCACTCGGGGCCCAACCGGGTCGCGTCGGTCGTCGGTGAGCGCGAGTGCCTGACCTTCGCGCTCTCGGGCCTGTCCAAGGTCGCCGCGCTGCCGCAGCTCAAGCTGGCTTGGTCGGTCGCCTGCGGACCGCAAGAGCTGGTCGCGCCCGCGCTCGCGCGACTCTCGGTCATCGCCGACACCTTCCTCAACCTGGCCACGCCGATCCAGCACTCGCTCGGCACGATCTTGCAGGCCAGCACCGGCATGCAGGCGCAGATCCGCGGCCGCTCGGGCGCCAACCTCGAGCGGATCGATCTCGCTATCGCCGACAGCCCGATCTCGCGGCTCGCGGTCGAGGCCGGATGGTCGGTGATCCTCCGCCTGCCCAAGATCGGCGACATCGACGACGAAGGCTGGGCGCTGCGGATGCTCGAGCGGCTCGACGTGTGGGTCCAACCGGGCTCGCTCTTCGACGTGGCTGGCTGCCACTTGGTCGTCTCGCTGCTGACGCCGCCCGACGAATTGGCCGAGGGCATGGCCCGGCTGGTCGCCTGCGTCGAGCAGGTCTGCGACCGCAACCACTGAGCAGGGCCCCAACGCGACCGGCCGCGACCTGTTGCGACCTGTTGCGACAAAGTTGCGTGCGGCAGCCCGGGTTCGTGGACGCGAGTGGGCCTATGCTACGGTCATGAAGCTCGAGCACGTCTACGGTCTATTCGAATCGCGTGCGTCGGCTTTGGCCGCCTACGAAGCCCTGCTCGCCAAGGGTTACGACGCCGAGCACTGCAGCGTGCTCATCCACCGCGACCACCTCGACGAAGAAGAGCTCAGCATGAGCGAGACCGCGGCCCGCGAAGGCGCCAAGAAGGGCGCACTGATCGCGGGCGCCACGGGGGCCCTGATCGCGGGCCTCGCCGTGGTCAGCGGCGGGATCTTGGGCCTCGGTCCGCTCGCCGCCATGCTCGGCGGCGGAGGTGTCGGCGCGGCCTATGGCACCGTCTTCGGGGCCATCTCGGGCGCTTCGGAGCCCGACGCGAGGCTGCGAAAGATCGAGTCGGACCTGCAAGCGGGCCGAGTGTTGATCACCGTCGACGTCGACGACGCGACCCTCGCCGCGAGCATCCGGGCCGACTTCCAAGCCCGCGGCGCCGCGACGACGCTGCCGGTCTGAGTCGGGCCTTCGCTCGATCGCTCAGTCGAGCGTGACCACGAGCTCGTGATCGCGGCCGTCGGGCGCCGGCACGATCGCGGGCAAGGCCGCTTCGACACCGTCGACGCGAAAGCCGATGACCCGGGCTCCGACCTCGCGCTTCTCGATCCGCACCCGATGGACCGAGTCGCCGTCGCGCAGGACCAGCGAGCAGCTCGGCCACTCGCGCGGGAGCGTGGGCGTGAGCTGGATCCTGCCCTCGACTCGGCGCACGCCGAGCAGCTGCTCGACCGCCAATCGATAGCTCCACGCGGCCGCGCCGGTGTACCAAGTCCAGCCGCCGCGGCCGACGTGGGGCGGCGCAGAGTCGATGTCGGCGGCGACGACATAAGGCTCGACCCGATAGCGCTCGATCGCCTCGGGGCTCGAGCCGTGCGCGAGTGGGCTGAGCATGCGGGCCAAGGCCCACGCGCGCTCGAGCTCGCCGAGCTCGGCGAAGGCCCACGCCACCCACGTCGCCGCGTGCGTGTATTGACCGCCGTTCTCGCGCACGCCCGGCGGATAGCCCTCGACGTAGCCGACCCGGGCCTCGGCGGCCCGAAAGGGCGGCGTGAAGAGTCGAACCAGGTTGCTGTCGGGGTCGACGAGCTGGTCCCAGACGCTCTGCATCGCCGTGATCGCGCGGGCCGACTCGCAGCCCTTCGAGATCACCGCCCACGACTGCGCGATCGAGTCGATCGCACAGGCCTCCGCGCCTGCGCCACCGATCGCGCTGCCATCGTCGTGAAAGGCCCGCAGATACCAAGCCCCGTCCCACGCGGCGGCGAGCGGCGCGAGCAGGGCGGCGGCCCGCTCGTCGAGCTCGCGCGCGTCGTCGAGCCGACCGAGGCGCTCGGCCACTCGGGCGAACGCGCTCTCGGTCGCGCGCATGAACCAACCCAGCCACACGCTCTCGCCCCGGCCCGCCCGACCGACGTGGGAGAAGCCGTCGTTCCAGTCGCAGCTGCCGATCAAGGGCAGCTGGTGGGCGCCATGGGTGTTGGCGTGCTCGAGCGCCCGCATGCAGTGCTCATAGAGCGTGGCCGAGCGCGACGAGCCGAACTCGTTCGAGTAGAGCTCGTGCTGCGCGGGCGAGAGCCGCGGTCCGTCGAGGAAGCGGACCGACTCGCCGAGCAGCGTCGTGTCACCGGTCGCGGCGACGTAGTGCGCGGTCACGAAGGGCAGCCAGAGCAGATCGTCCGAGCAGCGCGAGCGCAGGCCTTGGCCGCTCGGGGGGTGCCACCAATGCAGCACGTCGCCCTCGACGAATTGCTGGCTCGCGGCTTCGAGCAGGTGCGCGCGCAGCTGCTCGGGCGCGGCGTGGACCAAGGCCATCTTGTCTTGCAGCTGGTCGCGAAAACCGAACGCGCCGCTCGACTGGTTGAAGCCGGTCCGGCCCCACATCCGCGACGCGATCGCCTGGTAGAGCAGCCAGTGATTGACCTGCAGATCGAAGCCCGGATCGGGGCTCTCGACCTGGACGCAGCCGAGCAGGCGCTCCCAGACCTGGTCGCGCCCGCGTCGAGCTGCTTCGACCTGAGCGCGCTCGCGGTAGCGCTCGGCCAGCGCGAGCGCGGCCGCCCGATCTTCGCCGTCGCCGAACACGAAGTGAAGCGTGGTCGCGCTGCCAGCCGGGAGATCGACATGGACCTGCAGCGCCGCGCAGGGGTCCGCGCCCGGCACGATCGCGCCCGAGAGCCCGATCCGGCGCAAGCCCGCGGGCGAGCGGCGGTCGCCACCACGACCGAAGAACTCCTCGCGGCTGGTCGTGATCCCGTGCAGCGGCTCGCTGGCGCGGACGAAGGCGCAGCGATCGGCGAAGGTCGGGTTCCACGAATTGCCGACCAGCACGACCTCGTGCTCGGGCACGAATTCGGTCACGAGGGTGCGGGCGTCGGCGCGGCGCGAGCCGAGCAGCCACTCCATGCAGAGCGTGACGGTCAGTCGACGCGGCCGCTCCCACGAGTCGGCCAGGTGCAGCTCGACGATCACGACCGAGTCCTCGGGCGCGACGAAGACCTCGACCCGCTGATCGAGACCATGGCTCGCGTGGGTGAAGATCGAGTAGCCGGCTCCGTGGCGAACCTGGTAGGCCGCGGGCGCGGGCGCGGGCGCGGGCATCGGCGACCAGACCTCGCCGTCGAGCTCGTCGCGCAGATAGATCGAGGTCGAGGGCGGATCGAGGACCGCGTCGTTCGACCAGGGCGTCAGCCGACGCAAGCCGGCGTTGACCGACCAGGCGTAGCCGATCCCGCGCTCGGACACGACGCAGCCAAATTGGGGGTTGGCGATCACGTTCACCCAGGGCGCGGGCGTCTGCCGGCCGGGATCGAGGTGCACGACGTACTCGCGGCCATCGGGCGAGAAGCCGCCGTAGCCGTTGTCGAATTGCAGGTCGCTCGGGCGCGGCAGACTCGGCGTCGGCAGCCGCGGCTGGCCCTCGGGCTCGAAGCTCGGCAGCGTGGGCGGACCGACGCGATCGAGCGTCCGCGCGATGTCGGTGTCGGCGTCGAGGACCACGCTCGCGCAGCCGAGCAGCAAGCCGCGTTCGGCGTCGCCGAGCCCGGCCCGGTCGACCACGAACACGCCGCCGCCGGGCAGGCCCACCCGAGCGCTGGACTGCTCGAGCAGTTGCGCGACCCGCTGGCGCGGCGACGCGTCGTAGGAGCTCTCGCGGTCGTCGAGGATCACGAGATCGATCGCAACGCCGCGCTCGAACCAGTGGCTGTGGGCGTCGACCAAGCGCACGAGGTTGCCGAGCCCGGCCACGGTCATGCGCACGACCAAGATCGGCGAGTCGCCCGAGATCCCATGCCGCCACAGGGCCGGCTGGCCAAGCCGAGTCGCGGCCAAGCCCTGACCACACTCGCGCAGCTCGGGCCGGGGATAGAGCAGCGCCGAGAGCAGACGCTGGTGGCCGCGCAACACCTGGGTGTCCTGGCCGCGCTCGCTCGCCCGGGCGACCGCCACGCGCTCGGCGTCGAGCAAGTTGCGGCGCACGGCGGCCATCGTCGCGAGTCGGTCCGCGCGCTCGAGGACCTCGGCCCGCGAGCGCCCGAACACGCTGACGATGGCGCACTCCCACGTGCCGCCCGCGGCGAGCTCGAGCTGGCCCGAGAGCGCCGCGCAGGTGTCGAGCGTGGCCGCCATCGGGCTGTCTTCGCTCGGCAGCGCCTGCATCCGCGCGGCCGGATCTTCGAGCGAGCGGCCGCGGCCGAGGAAGCGCTCGCGATCGGTCTCGAAGCGCGACCAAGCCGGTCGGTCCGAGACCATCGCGCAGGCCAACCATGACTCGGGCTCGTTGGGTCCGCGCGGCCGTCGACGAAAGAGCAGCGTCGCCCGCTCGCCCCGCACGAGCACCTGGCTGTCGACGAAGAGCTTGGCGAAGGCCGGGTGGCGCTCGTACTCGAGCGCGTTGCCGAGCACGAGCTCGGTGTAGCTGGTGATCGTCAGCTGACGTCGGCGTCCGCTACGATCGCTGAGCCGAACGAGGCGCAGCTCGGCGTCTTCGCTCGGTGCGATGCTGGTCGTGAACTCGGCGACCAGGCCGTGCTGATGGATGGTGATCGTCGCGCCTTGCGGGCTGAACATCACCTCGCGGCTGGCGTCGAGCGCCGCGCCGGCGTGGACCCGCGAGCACCAGCGATGGTCGTGGTCTTCGTCGTGCAGGTAGAGGATCGAGCCGATGTCCTGCAAGGTCGGATCGAGGCAGGGTCGAGTGATTGCGACGTCCTTCCACCAGCTGTGGCCCGTGCCCGCGCGAGTGATCAGCACGCCCATCCGGCCGTTCGAGAACACGTGCGCGTCGACGGCCGCGGGCGAGTCGGCGACCCAGCCATGCGCGCTCGCGGGCCGGGCGTGCAAGGGCGGGCCCTGCTCGGCCGGCTGCGGCTGCTCGACCGGGACCCGGCCGGGCGAGCGCTCGTGCAGCAAGAGATCGACCGAGCGCAAGGCCGGGTTGCGATGCATTCGCTGGGGCATCGTCGTCGGGCACAGGTAGCCGTGCAGCGCGAGCATGACCATGCCCTGGTGATGGGACATGTACGAGCGGACGACCTCGTGATCGTTGCCGATCCCGATCCGCTCGCGCGTGTAGTCGATGGCCTCGAAGAGACCCAGCGGCCCGCAGCCGCCCGCTGCTTGGATCGCGTCGAGGTTGGCCGCGACCTCGACCGGCGCGTAGGCGAGCGCGATCACGCTGGCGTAGGGCGCGACGACGCGATCGAGCTCGAGCCCGCGGCGGAACCCGGTCGAGGGGACCCCGAAGGCGCGATACTGGTAGTGGTTGTGGGCGTCGAACTTGGCGTAGCCCGACTCCGAGACGCCCCAGGGCTGGCCGAGCTTGCGGCCCCAGGCGATCTGAGCCTGGATCGCCGCGCGAGCGCTGACGTCGAGCAGCGTGTCGCGGCCCTCGTCGACGAGCAGCGGCGGGAGCAGATACTCGAACATCGTGCCGCTCCACGAGAGCAGCCCACGTGCGCCGCCGAAGCGACCGATCGGCCGACCGAGCTTGGCCCAGTGACGCAGCGGGGCGTCGCCCTTGGCGATCGCCAGCAAGCTGGTCAGGCGCGCCTCCGAGGCGAGCAGATCGTAGTGGTGCGCGTCGTAGCGCTCGCTGCTGACGTCGTAGCCGATGTAGAGCAGCGCGCGCTCGCGATCGTAGAGGAACGCGAAGTCCATGGCCGCGAGCCGATCGCGGGCGAGCGCGGCCAGCTCTTCGAGCCGCTCGGCGATTCGGTGGGCAGCCACGCGACTCGTCTCGAGCGCGTCCCGCAAGCGCTCGAGCCCATGTCGCCACTCGGGCGGGCCCGCTTGGGCGCCCGCGAGCAGCGACGCGAGACCCTCGAGCACACCGCCGAGCACGGCCGGGGTCCGACCCAGACGCGGGACCTCGCGCAGCTCGCCGCAGAGCCGGTCGAACTCGGCGCGCTGGTGCTCGGGCACGGACTCGGGCAGCTCGGCGAGCAAGGCGACCCAAGGCAGCTGGGCCCCGAGCTCGCTGCGAACGCCCCCGACCTCGGCGTGGATCCGCGTGGCCCAGCCGTTGAGCTCTTCGAAGCGCTCGGGATCCGGCTCGCTCGCGTGGGCCTCGAAGAGCTCGAGCAGCCGCGCGTCGAGCTCGACGAAGGCCTGATCGTCGAGCGCGGCCAAGCTCGGCGCCCAGGTCATCGGGTCGTCGCTCGCAGCCGCGACTCGACCCCGCAGCGCCGCGACTTGGGCCCGCGCCGGCCGAGCGCGCTCGCCCCAGCGCGTCAGCGACTCGTCGAGCACGTCGAGCGAGTCGGCCAGGCCCACGAAGCGAGCGCGGAGCGGCCGGGCCTCGAGCGCGAGCTCGCGGCAGGCCTGCTCCAAGATCACCAAGGCCGCGGCCAGGTTGCCGCTGTCGACGGTCGAGACATAGCGAGGCTCGAGCGGCTCGAGCGTCTTGGTGTCGACCCAGTTGAGCACGTGGCCGCGATAGGCGGGCAATCGCGCGAGCGTCTCGAGCGTGTTGCGGAGCCGAAAGACCAGCTCGAGCAGATCGATGTAGCCCAGGTCGTGGGCCGCGACCGTCGCGAGCAAGCCCATCGCGATGTTGGTCGGCGAGGTCCGGTGCGCGGTCGCTTCGTAGGGCGGCGCCTGCATGTTGTCGGGCGGGAGCCAGTGATCGCGAGGGCCGACCACGGTCTCGAAGTAGGCCCAGGTCCGGCGCGCGAGTCGACGCAGCGGCGCGCGATCGATCTCGGCCTCGGCCCGCGGCGCCCGTCGACGCGGGCGGGCCGTCCAGATCGCCAGCGCCGGCGCGACCCACCACGCCAGCAAGAGCGGGAGCGCGCCGACCAAGGCGGAGGGACGCACGAGCGCGAGCAGGCCCGCGATCACCGGCGGCAGCACCAGCGTGAGCGCCATGTCGCGGACGATCGTCCGGGGCTCGCTCGTGCCTCGCCCGGCCAGCGCGGCCGGGGTCCACTCGAGTTGGTTGCGCCGGGTGATCGCAGTCCGCGTGATCGCTCGAGCGATCGCGTCGAGCCCGACCGCGGCCTCGTGCAGCAGCAGCGAGACCCGCATCAGCCAGCGCAGGGTCGAGATCGGGGCCGAGCTGACCAAGCCGGCGATGCCCGAGCGGAACCGGCCCGGCCGCAGCGAACCCAGCAAGCTGCTGCTCAGCTCGATCAAGAGCGGGGTCGCGAGCAGGGCCAAGACCAAGCCGGTCCACAGCAGCGCGGCGCCAGGCAGCCACAGCCACGCGACGATCGCGAAGGCGACCAAGCTCGGGCTCAGCAAGCTCCGGCGCAGGTTGTCGAGGATCTTGTAGCGGGCGAGCGCGCCGAGGCGGTTGGGCTTGCGCTGGCCCGAGCCGACCGGCACGACCCGACCCAACCAAGGCAAGAGCTGCCAGTCACCACGAACCCAGCGATGCAGACGACGCGCGTAGGACAGCCAGTTGACCGGATAGTCCTCGTAGACGACCACGTCGGTGACCAAGCCGGCCCGGCCATGCACGCCCTCGAGCAGGTCGTGGCTGAGCACGCGATCTTCGGGCATGCGATGGGCGACGCTGCGCTGGAAATCGTCGATCGCGTAGATGCCCTTGCCGACGAAGATGCCCTCGCCGAAGAGATCTTGATAGACGTCCGAGACCGCCCGCGAGTAGATGTCGAAGGCGCCGTCGCCCGCGAAGATCCGCGAGAAGCGAGTCGGCGCGTCGATCGGGGCCAGGTCGACGCGCGGCTGCAAGACCGTGTAGCCGGCACTCACCCGCTCACCAGCGTCGAAGCGGGCGCGATTGAGCGGGTGCGCGAGCGTCTCGATCAAGCGACGACCCGAGCCGAGCGGCAGGATCGTGTCCGCGTCGAGGGTCAGGACATGGCGAAATTCGGCGAAGTGCTCGGCTTGGCCCTCGTGCACGACGTAGCTGGTGCTCGCGTCGCCACGCAACAGTCGATTGAGCTCCTCGAGCTTGCCCCGCTTGCGCTCCCAGCCCATCCAGCGATCCTGGTTGGCGCTCCAGACTCGCTTGCGGTGAAACAGGTGAAAGGGCTGCTGGTGGCCGTGGTCCTCTCGACGACCATAGTGACGATTGAGCGCGCGGATCTTCGCTCGCGCGTAGTCGAGCAATTCTTGGTCGTCGGGCAGGGTCTCGGTCGTCGCGTCGCGAAAGTCCGTCAACATCGCAATGTCGACGTGGGGGTCGCGGGCGGCCAAGTAATGGCCCTCGAGCCGCCGGGCGAGCGCGTCGGCGTCGGCCTTGCGGATCAGCAGGCCGGGGACCACGATCAGCGTCCGCTGCTCGGCCGGGATCACGTCGAGGAATTCGAGCTTGGGCAGCGGGGTCGGCTCGACCAGCAGCGTCGCCAACCAATTGGCCACGCTGACGCCGATCGTCCACGCGGGGATCACCGCGATCAGGGACGCGAGCACGACCGCCCAGGCCGGCCCGCCCGCCGCTGCGGCGACCAGCGCAAAGAGGGTGAGGTGGAGCGCCGCGAGCCCGGCGATCGTGCCCAGATAGGCCAGCCCGCCACCGCGCCGCATCATCAGCTTGGCGCGCCTGGCCAGGCCTGGATGATGGCCGATCGCCAGCTCGAGGATTCGTCGGCCTTCGTCGATCAGGTAGTAGCCGACATGGCCGGTCGGCCCCTCGGGCGCGTCGGGCCGACGATCGGGCTCGCGGGCGGCGAACTCGATCGCTCGCGTGGCGACCTGGGCCTCGGACAATTTGCAGCCGCGCGCGAGCGTCTCGACGGCTCGGCGATAGCGATCCCGAGTCGTGAAGTCCATCGAGGGATAGTCGCCGCTCGGATCACGCTGCAAGATCCGCTCGACCTCGCTGACCCGCTCGACGAAGCGCGACCAGTCGGTCTTCTCGATCATCAAGAGGCTGCGCACGCAGTGCGCGACCCGATGGTCGACCGAGGGGGTGTGCTTGGCTTCGAGGAGGCGGGGGATGTCGAGCACCAGCTGCTCGAGCAAGCCGAGCCGCAAGACCATCGGCAAGGCCCACAGCTCGGCGAGCGAGGCGTCGCGCTCGCGCCCGATCTCGCCGACCCGACGGGCCAGGAGCTCGCCGTCGACCAAGCCCTCGCCCTCGCGCAAGATCGCGAAGGCTTCGAGCTCGAGCCGACGCAGCCCGCTGCGCTCGTCGATCAGCGGCAAGCGAGCTTCGAAGGCCGGGGTCAAGCCGCGGCGAAGCTGTCGCGTCGCCCGGCGCAGCACAAAATGGTTGTCGAGCACCCACTCGAGCCCCGGCGCCAACGCGACCGGCGAGTGCGTGGCCAGATGCGTGACCAGGGCGTGCAGCCGACGAGAGGTCACTCGGGCCCGTGCTCGGCTCGAGCGCCGCGCAGGCGCGAAGCCGCGATCGCCCTGCGGCGGCGGGCTAGTCATGCTCGGCGTGACTGCGGCCGCTCTGCGGCTGGACATGGCGCATCGGACCGACGGGCAAGTCCTGAACGATCCAGATCGGCTTGACGAGAGAATCGATCAATCGGCGGGTGATCGAGCCGTAGCGCTCGTCCTGATTGCAACCCGAGCCGTGCGCGCACATCAAGATCAGATCGCAGCTCGATTCGCTGGCAAACGCTTCGATCGCGCGGCCGGGGTTGGCGTCCGCGAGCAGCTCGCTGCGAGTTCGAAGCCCGCGACCCACCAGTCGCTCGCGGACGCCCGCGAGGTAGCCCTCGGCCCGCTCACGATGGATCCGCGTCAGCTCTTCGGTCAATTCTCGCTCGTGCGCGCCCATCGGCAGCCGGTGCATGATGTCGGGCTTGGGCACGACGTGAACCAACACGAGCTCGGCGTCGTGGGTGACCGCCAATTTGGTCGCCATCGGCAAGACACACTCGGATCGGGCCGAGCCATCGAGCGGGATCAAGATGCTGGTGATCGATTTTCGCTCGGGATCGGTCGGAACCACGAAGACCGAGGCGAGCCCACTGACGACGATTTTGCGGGTCGTGCCGCCCATTTGCCAGGTCTGCGATTCGTCGCTCCCGTGGCTGGCCATCACGATCAAATCGACGTCGTGGGTTTCGACGAAGTGAACGATTTGTTCGGCCGCGCCGCCCTCGGCGACCAACCAGGTCACGCGATCGGGGGCCGGAAACTCCTGCGCAATTCGTTGCAAACTGGCTTCGGCGTGCGCTCGGGCCATCGCCGACTCCAGCGCGTGCACCGGCGTGCCCTGCTTGGACGTCAGCACGCAGAGCAGCGTGACCCGAGGATTTCCACACGCCCGAATCGCCGAGAGCGCCAGTGGAATCGCCCGATTGGCTTCGATGGAGCCGTCGGTGGTCACGAGCACGTGCTCGGCGACGACGCCGACGACGCGCCGATGCGACCCGCCGGTGACGACATGATCGTTCACGCTCGAGCGCTCGTGGGCCAAGGGCTGGGCCCGCAAGGGTCGGCCGAGGCAAACATCCCCAATCGAGAGATTCATGGCGCCCACGAAAGGTTGAGAATTCAGCGACATTCGACAATTCACCGCGCCAGCAGAACGCATTCTCACGACTGAAACGGCGGAAAGCCGGTCATGGAAGCGCCCAGTCGGCAGCTCGCGCTAGGCTGTCGACTTGGGCCAACCTAGTCGCAAACGCACAATTGGTCAATGCCGCCCCTCTGGGGGCCTGCCGGCAAATATCGCTAGAGGCCGGCGAGCCTCAGGACATCTTTGCGCTGCTTGCCGAGCGCTCGACGGCTCTCGTCGTAGATCATCGACATCACCGAGGCGAGGTCGTCGTCCTCGGCCCAGGCCTCGGCGAGCAGCTTCGGCTCGAGCATCCGCGTCAGCGAGCGGTAGACGTGCGCGGCCAAGAAGAGGTCGTCGAGCATGCCGTAGGGCCCGAGCTCGGCCTCGGGCAGGACGTCTTCGGGGATCACGAAGTAGGCCAGGACCACGGCGACCAGGCTGCGCGCCTCACCGGTGACGCGGGCGTCGACCATCAGCCGCGCGTAGAAGTCGAACACGTCGCCGCAGCGAAGGATCGCGTTCTCGTGCTCGCCCGAGTAGCCGGAGACGAAGCGGCGGATCTCGGCTCGATAGTCGGGCGCCACGAAGCTCATGCTTCGAGGGTAGCGCAGCGAGACCGACGCCTCGGCGATGTTTCGGGACCGTCACCGAACGCCGCTCGGTGCGACTTACCATGCGCCATGCTCCAGCCCCGCCTCGCTGCCTGTGCTCTCGCGCTCGTGCTCGGCTGCCGCTCGGGCGGCGAGACCGACTCGCTGGCCGACGAGGTCGGCGACTCGACCGGCTCCGGCTCGACCGGCTTCGATTCGACCGGCTCCGACTCGACCGCCGACGACTCGGGCACGACCTCGACCAGCTCCGACTCCACCTCGACCGACTCCACTTCCACCTCGACCGAGTCCGACTCCGAATCGACCACCTCCGACTCGACCACGGGCGACGAGTGGCTCGCCGCCTGTCCGAGCGTCGCGGAGCCGCAGGTCCAAG
>JAMHUH010000400.1:0-27468 GCA_035904925.1 Nannocystaceae bacterium | reverse complement strand
TAGGACCGAATTTTCTCTCGATTCTGGCGAGGATGAACGACTCGCAGATGACGAGAAAATCGTCATCGCCTCGCTCCAAGCTGCCTTCTTTGCAGGATGTATCGGTTGGCATGCACTTTGCTTTTGCTGGTCCTCGCTCGCCGAATGCGAGCAGGGAACGAAATCATGAAAACCAAACCAATCCTGTGTGTCGCGTCCGTGTTGTCTGCCCTCGCGTGTCATCACGCCGCCGAGCCCGAGTCGCCGCCGTGCCAACCTCCGGCGTTCTGCGGCGTCGAAGGTGACGATGAAGTCGGCGAGCAGCCGCCCGCGCTGGAGTGCACCGCCAGCACCGTCGATGGCAAGCAAGGCCTGAAGTACCAATGCGAGGGCAGCCTCTCGATGGGGTTCGAGTTCAGCTTGCTCGGCAAGGGCTGTGATAGCTGGCTCGTCTGGCCGCCCTGTGACCAGTTCTACTCGTTCGGATTCGAGGACTACGTCGAGACCCAGGTCATGGCGTGCTGCGATGCCTGGGATGGCTCGGAGGAACATGGCGCCGTCGTCCGCGAGTACTGCACTGGCGACATGGTCGAGCAGATCTGCTTGAGCGCCTCCGAACAGCTCGTCACGGGGGCGTCCATGCTGGAGGATGGCGCGGTCAAGGAGGGCGTGCTCAAGCTGCAGAACCATGTCGCCGAGAACATCGGCACCTGCATCGCCGCGCTCTGGGCAAACGACTCGCCCGACGACGATCTGCTGATCACGCGGTGGGACCTCGGGGACCTGTTCGGGCTCAAGGACATCTCTCTGGTCGTGGACGACGGGGAGATCACCGGCTTCGTCTTGGCCGACGAACCCGAGACGTGCGAGTCCAACCAGGACAACAACCTCGAGACCTTCGAGCCGCCCTTGCCCGCGCCCTTCATGCCCAAGGACTTGCTCGCACTCGATGGCAGCACCTCGCTCCATGTGTCGGGTCCACAGCTGCTCGGCTCGAAGGTCGAGGGCTCTGGCGTGCTGGCCTCCGGTGCGCTGCAGTTCGCGACCGACGACTCGGGGACGTCCTGGCTCGTCGAAGCGAGCTGGCGCCCCGCGGGCACGCTCGAACTCGGCAACGAGCTGGGCAGCGTGTCGATCGAGGACGGTCGCATCGAGCTGCGCGGCGGCGCTCGTCTCTCGGGCTCGACCGAGGTCGCCGCGGGTGACGCCCACTTCATGCTGCTCGGTCGGGTCGATGGCCAGATCCGGCGAATCGCGGGATCCAACGCGACGCCGATCGAGGTGCGCGAGGACGCAGGTGTCGTATACACTTCGGCGTTCGAGCTGGTCGTCCTCGACGACCAGGGCCAACGATGGGTCGTCTCCCTCACCGCGAGCCAGTGGCGCTGAAGCTGCCGACGCGTAGCCTCGTGCGGGCGCTCGTCGTGCTGGTCACGGCGAGCGCTTGCTCGGAGCCGGAGCCCGACTTCGTCTGGCGAGGCGAGCATCTCGACATACGCGGTCATGGTGTGCAGGAGAGCGACTACTGCGGAGGCACCTTCACCCACGTCGACGCGTACATGGGGGAAGTCGCGGCGTTGTTCGGGTTCGAAGGGCCTCGGCCGGTATTGTCGATCGGGCCTTCCGAGTTCGTCGACGATCACTGCCCGGCGGGCGTGACCGGCTGCGCCATCGAGACGAACGCCTTCACGGTGGATGATCGCGTGCCCTTCGACCACGAGCTCGTCCACGTGGCAAACGAGACGACCACACCATGCCCGAAGCCGCTCGCCGAGGGCCTCGCCGAGTACTTCTCGTTGACGTATCAGCAACGTGCGATCCCAACCGAGGAAATCGCCGCGGCGTTGGAAGGTTCGCTGGGCTCCGCGGGGGTGCTGAAGGATGAATATTATCCTCTGATGGCCCACTTCGTCGGTTTCCTGATCGAGACCCGAGATTTGGATCATGTGCTTGCTGCTTGTGAGCGCGCGGGCCCCTTGGCGGAGATCGACCAGTTCGAGGCCGCGATGCAGAGCGCCTTCGATCTCCCGCTCGAGCAGCTGCTCGCGGAGTATCAAAGCGATTACCCGCGCTGCTCCGCACGCGACATGTCGCGCAAGCTGGTCGAGTGCGGCCAAGCGCTCGACGGCGCGCTCGAGGTCGGCCAGACGATCGAGCTCGACTTCGATCTCGACTGCACCAACGCGCAGACCCTCGGTCCTCGCGTGGTCCAAGGCGAGCCCGAGCAAGTCTGGGTCAACCGACGCGTGCGGCTCGAGCCCTGGCTCTACCCGCACGTGATCCGCCTGCAAGCGCGCAGTCGCGCGACGGGTGAGCCGGTGGCCGCGATCGTCAGCTTCTTGCCCTGCGGCCGCTGCCTCGATGGGATCGAGGGGGCGACGATCGAGCTGCCCGAGGGGGTCTCGGTGCTCCCGCTGCCCTCGCTGCCTGCGGGTGAGTATGTGGTCGAGGTTCGGCAGTCGCTGGCCGACGCGACGCCGCTGGTGCTGACCATCGAGTCGCCGAGCTGAGGCGCGGCGGGGGTCCGACAAGACCGTCCTCGACTGCCGCCGAGCCTGCCGCAGCGGGTTGGAGCTGGGCGCGGATCGTTGCGCTCGCGTTTGGTCGGGGATTGGGGTTCGATGGTGGGGATGCGCGGGTTCGTGCCGATGATGGTGGTGGCGTTGGCGGGCTGCCAGATGGCCAACCCGGCGTTCGACACTGGTTCGAATGCGGACGAGGTCGGCGCGAGCGAGTCGCTTGGACACACGAGCGAGTCGCTGGGCGAGTCGGGCACGAGTGGGATCGAGGGGACGACGGATCCGGAGTCGACGAGCGCGTCGGAGTCGACGAGCTCGTCCGATGCGGAGTCGAGCTCGACCGAGACGACGCTCGCCGAGTCGTCGGAGACGCTCGCCGACACGGGGCCGGTGATGGCTTGTACAGACCTGGTGGCGGCGGATCCTTGCCCGGCTTGCGCGCTCGAGTCTTGCTGCGTCGAAGCCACGCTCGGCTGCTTCGACCCGAACGATCCGGGCGGGTGCAGCTGCGTCCTCGCTTGCTTGCTCGAGGGGCTGAACGCCGACATGTGCGGGGCGAATTGTCGGGCGCCGCTCGAGGTCCCGAAGGCGGCCGAGGTGTTGGCTTGCATCGTCGAAGCGTGTGGAGCGGACTGCGTATGACGACGGAACTCCATGGGACGCGCGAGCACGCTCGCTTTCCACTCAACTTGCTGGCGCTCTTGCTGGTGGTGTGCGTGGCCTCGGCTTGGAACCCGCCCGCGGGGCGCTTCTCGTGGGCGCTCGAGGTCGTGCCGGGCTTGGCGATGGTCGCGGTGTTGGCTGGGGTCTATCGCCGACTCCCGCTCTCGCACTTCGTCTACGTCTGCGTGTTTTTGCATGTAATGATCCTCGACTATGGGGGCATCTACACCTACGCAGAGACCCCGCTCGGCAACTGGGCGCGCGACGCCTTCGGCTTCGCCCGCAATCACTACGATCGTGTCGGACATGTCGCGCTCGGCGTGTTCCCGGCCTTCTTGACCCGCGAGGTGCTGCTGCGACGCACGCCGCTGCAACGCGGTGGTTGGCTCTACTTCTTGATCGTCTGCGTGATCCTGGCGATCGCGGCGTTCTGGGAGCTGATCGAGTGGTGGACCACCTTGCTGGTCGCCGGCGACGTCGGCACGGCGTTCTTGGGCTCGCAGGGCGACGTCTGGGACGCGCAGTGGGACATGTTCCTCGCTCAGCTCGGGGCGATGGTGGCGTTGCCGCTCTTGGCTCGCGCGCACGATCGTTCGATGGCCAAGGTCGATGTGGCGTCGGCTCGGGCCGCGAGTCCTGCTATCGTCGAGGCATGAACTCGACTCGTTTGACTCTCTTGCCATGGCTCGTTGCCCTCACTTCGATCGCTGGATGCCGGCTCGACAACCCCGCCTTCGGTGACGAGGTCGCGGACGTCGACACCGGGACCAGCAAGGACACGGGCAGCGAAGGGCTCGAGAGCGGCAGCTCGCAGGGCGACACGAGCAGCGCGGACACCTCGACCAGCAACACGTCGACGAGCAGCAGCGATGGCTCGACGAGCAGCAGCGACGCGTCGACGAGCAGCAGTGACGGCTCGACGAGCAGCAGTGATGGCTCGACGAGCGACGGCTCGACGAGCAGCAGCGATGGCTCGACGAGCGACACCTCGAGCGATGGCCTCGATGCGCCGATCATGAGCTGCCCCGTGGTCGAGCCGGCCGAGACCTGTCTCCAGTGCATGCAGAACAACTGCTGCATGGAGGTCGACCTCGGTTGCTTCGACGGCCTCGACCCGAAGTGCACCTGCACGCTCGCGTGTCTGGCCGAGGGTGGGAACAGCTGTGCGGTTCAGTGCGGCGCGGGCCAGCTGCCAGCAGCCCACGCCGAGATGATCTACTCGTGCGGAGTCGAGCTCTGCGCGAACTTCTGCGGCGGCTGAGGGCGCTCACCAGACCAGCGTCAGCGTCACGCGGGCGTTGAGCGGCGGGCCCGGGACGTAGTGCAGGCTCGGCAATTGGCTGGGCGCCTGATCGGGCTGCCAGTTGCTCGCAAAGTAATACTCGCCCTCGCGCAGCTTCAGCCCGAGCAGGTTCTCGATCGCCATGTCGACGCGGACGTGTCGTTGGTGCCAACCCAAGGTCGCGTCGAGTCGGGCAAGGCCCGAGCCGCGGGCGCCGTAGGGCAGGGGCCGCGGTGACCAGCCGATCAACATCAAGCCTGCCTGAACACCGAGCGGATGCGCGAGCCAGGCTCGAAGGCTGCCGACCAGCTGGGGCGCGAGCGGGACCGGGTTGTGCGAGGCGATGAAGCGGGCGTCGACGTAGGTGAGGCTGCCGGCCAAGCCCAACCATGCGAGCGGCTGAACCCCGAGGTCGAGCTCGGCGCCGAGCCGCCGGGTCGCGGAGAGCAGCAGGTTGGTCCGCGAGACGTGGTCGTAGATCGACTCGTTGGCCAGGTAGGTGGCGAAGCCGAGCAAGCGCAGGTCGACGCGGGCGTCGGGTGTCCAACGCAGGCCGAGCTCGCCGCTGTCGGACATGGTCGTGCTCGGTTTGCCCCCGTGGACGCGATCGTCGGACAGGCCAAAGCGCTCGGGATCGTAGGAGGTGAACGACCGGGCCTCGGGCGGTCGAAAGCCACGGCCGTAGGCGGCGAAGAGCTCGAGCTTGGCCAGCGCAGCCCAACGCAGGTGGGTCCTCGGGCTGAGCGCGTAGAGAAAGCCGCCGCCGTGTTGATCGCTGGCGGGCGTGGTCGGATCGCTCGCGTCGGCTTGGGTCAGCGCGAGGTCGTGGACATCGAAGCCGAAGAGATCGAAGCGCAGGCCAGCGACCAGCTCGAGCAGCGGGGTCGCTTGCCAGCGCAGGCTCGAGGCCAGCCAGCCGTCGGCCTGGACCGCTCGAGCGGCGCGGGTCTGTTCGAATGGGTGGGCTCGAAGGTCGACACGCTCCTCACTCTGGTCGAGCGTGTCGCCGCGCAGGCCGAGGCTCGAACGCAGCTCGAGCCGGGCGCCGAGGCCCACGCGATGATCGACGCGCAGGCCAAAGGGCAGGCCCTGCTGACGCTGCACTCGTCGGTCACCCTCGATCGGGCGCTCGATGAAGCCGGTGAAATTCTCGAGCAGCTCGAGTCGGCGGTAGCCGGTCCAAGCCACGGCACGAACCTGATGGCGAGCGCGATGGAGCTGCCACTCGAGCGCGCCGAGGGCTCGCTGCCCACTGCCGTGGCCGTTGTCGGGCGCGCCCCAAAAGCCGATCCTGCCGGCCTCGTACTCGCTCAGGCGGATCGTGCCCGGCAAGCCGAACTCGGACAGGTGGCCGAGCACGAGCACGCTGAGTCGGCCGATGCCTGGGCGATCGAAGAGGTGTTGGCGGGCCATGACCACCGCCCGCTTGCTGTCGCGGCTCTCGCCGTAGCCGGGATCGGACATCAGCTCGGCGGCGACGAAGCGCGAGCCGTCGCCCTCGCGTGGGCTGTAGCTGACCAGGACCCGGCGACGCAGCGTGCTGCCGAACCCGACGCTGCCTCGGAGGCCGCGATCGGCCTGGCCGACGCCGAGCGAGAAGCGAGCCGAGCCGGCCAAGCCGAAGGGGCCTTGATCGAAGGCGAAGGAGCCGGGCAAGACCTCGACGCCCGCGATCAGCTCGGGGATCATCAAGCCGAGATCGAGGTAGCCCTGGGCGTGGACGTTGGACCACTCGTTGAGCGGGATGCCCTCGGCCTCGACCTCGAGATCGATGCCGTGTACCGCATCGAAGCCGCGCAAGAAGTACTGCTGGCCCTTGCCCTCGGCGCCGTGCTGGACGAGGACCAGGCCGGGGACGAGGCGCAGCGCGTCCTCGGCCGTGCGGACGGGGATCGCGGCGATCTGCTCGGGCGTGATGCTGATCGTGCTCGCGGTCTCGGGCGGCGTGGCCACGACGATCTCGCGGACCTCGTCGGGATCGTCGGCTGGATCCTCGGCTGGATCGTCGGCTGGATCCTCGGGTTCGGGCGCAGCCGCGTACAGGGGCCCTGCGATGATCAGCCCGGGCAGCCCGAGCAACACCGCGAGAGCACGAGTTCGCGCGCGTCTGTACACGATCGAGACTCAGCCCTCGGCCGAGCTGCGGCAGTGGCCTTCGCCATCCACGTGGCCCATCGTGGCCGCGAGCGCGACGAGGTAGGACCACAGATCGTCGATCGGGAGGTTGCCGGGGTCGTAGGCGCCGATGTCGGTCGCGGCCAGCTCCGCCTGCGTGATCATCCCGTCGCCGTCGAGGTCCGCCGCCGCGATCGGATCGAAGCGAATGTTCGGGGTCTCCGACACGAGGCTGTCGTAGAACAAGTGGTCGGCGTGGATGGTGATCTGGAACACCCCGGTCGCGTCGCGCGGGACGCTCGTCGTGGTCTCGCATTCGAAGAAGTCGACGGGGGTGGCGAAGGTCCAGGCGAAGCCGAGCTGCTCGCCGCCCTTGCTGGCGCTGCCCTCGACGCTCACGCGGGCGAGCGTGAACGCGGCGTCGTCGTAGCTGTCGGCCGGCACGCTCGCCCGACCGAGCGCCTGGCCCTCGCCCTCGCTGGCCACGGTCAGATCGATCGGCCCGGGATCGTCGAGCTCCACGCCCGCGATCGAGATGTCGGTCAGCTCGACCTCGAAGCGGCTGAACTCGATCGCCCAGCCATCGCTCACAGCCGCGGCTGGGATGCCCTCTTCGATGTAGGCCTCACCCCAGGCACGGACCTCGACCTCGCCTTCACCCATCGCGCAGGCGGGGAGCAGGCAGGCCAACAAAGAACAGAGGATCGCGAAACGATGCATGGTGTTGTTCAGGGCTCGCGGGTCACGATGTCGAAGAGATCGTGGGTCTGAAAGTCGCGGCGCAGGTTGTCGTAGGCGTCGACCAACGCCGCGGGCATGGCCGGATCGCGCTCGGGATCGATCAGGATCACGACCTGATCCACGGCTCCGTCGGCGGCGTCGAGCGCCGCGAAGTCGATCCCGTCGAAGAAGTGGTCGCCCTCGTAGGGGTCGGCGCTGAGCCATTGAAAGCCCAGCTCGACCTCGCTCTGCTCCTCGATGGTCGCTTCGAAGGGCGCGCCGACCAGTTGGCGATCTGCGGGCGAGTCGATGACCAGGGTGAACGCGATCGCTTGTTCACCCTGGGTGGCGGTCCCGGCCAGGATCGCGGTGTGGCCGGTCAGCGGATCGCCAGGCTCGAGCTCGTCGGCGCTGGCTCGGCGAAACAGGAAGTTCGCGGCCGTGTACTCGCCGACGATCAGCGTCGCCTTGCCCAGCTCTGCGCCCTCGCCCGCGATGAAGTCGAGCACGAAGGCGCCTGGCAGCTCACCGATCACCTCGCCGCCCTGATAGTGGCCGGGGTGCGCGTGGGCGCTGGGCAGCACGAGGCCGAGCAAGACAGCTCCAGCGTTCGACCACGCCCCGCCGCTCGCTTGCTTGGCCTGATGAACCTCGCCCGCGGTCGTGAACTCGAGCTCGCCGATGGCCATGCGGACCTGCTCGAACTCGATCGTCCAGCCGAGGTCGGTGGCGCTGGTGGCCAGGCCCGAGCCGTCGACCACGAGCGCCAGCTCGACCCGAGGCGCCTCGCTCGGCAAGCATCCGAGCGTGAGCACGAAGAGAGCGAGTGCGCCGCGCTGCATCGCGCAAAGCTCGTCCAGCCGTCCGGAAGGGTCAAGTGGCGGCATCGCCAGCCCGCGACGGATCGTCGCGGAGATCACTCGTCGTCGAGGTCGGCTTGCAACGCGGCTCGCTGCGCCTCGCTCGAGCGGGTCTCGAGCTCGAGCCCGGGCATGTCGATGCCGATCGCGATCGGAGCCTGACCCGTCAGCGGAAAGCTCAGGTACTGGACCGAGCTCAGCCGCGTGTCGCCGACCTGGCGAGGATCCCACTTCGGCCGAACCTTGGTCCCGTCCGCGAGGAGGGCGTAGATGTGATCGAGCAGGCCCAGCCACGCGCCGAGCTTCTCGGCCCGCTCGCGCTCGTCGTCGATGCCGATCAAGAAGGTCGCGCCGAGCGAGCCGCCCGAGCCGAGCAGCTCGTTGTAGGTCGTGATCTCGTGGGCGATCTCGGCCTCTTTGACGATCCGTTCGACCCGCATCATCTCTTGGATCTGGTAGCGGACGGTCTCGCGGTTTTCGAACAAGAAGGTGAAGTCGTCCCCGACCAGGAATCGACGCAGATCCTTGGCCTGCATCGCCGAGGCCCGCAGCGTGTCGCGGCGCTCGCCGTAGGTGACGAAGTCGAGGATCTCGCTGCGTTCGATGGGCTTCATGGTGCTTGGTCCTTCGTGGCCGGCTTGGCTGACGTGGCCGGCTTGGCCGACGTCAGCGGATCGCCGCGGTAGGCCTTGGCCAGCAGGGTCATCGGGTGCATGGGCTTGACGCCGGCGTGCTGCTCGAACTGGATCGCCGCGAGCGGGCAGTCGGTCGCCCAGACCTCGGCATCGGCCGCCTTCATGTCTTCGAAGGAGCGCTTGCCGACCTTCTGCGAGGGCACGAAGCCCTCGACCTTCATCGCGTAGGTGCCGTCGTGGCCGCAGCACTCCATGACCGTGACCGGCGTCGCGCCGAGGACCTTGCGCAGCAGATCGCGGCCCTTGAACCCGACCGCCTGCGCGCGCAGGTGGCAGGGCGCGTGGTAGGCCAGCTTGCCCTCGAGCTTGGTCTTGGGCGTGGCCGCGAAGCGCTCCTCGTTGCGGATGCTCCACAGGTACTCGCTCGGATCGCGGACGGCTTCGGCCAGCTTGGTCGCGCGCTCGCGATCTTCGCTGGCGACCAGCTCGGGCCACTCGCGGCGGAGCATCATCGAGCAGGTCGGGTTGATGACCACGACCTTGGCCCCGGCCTCGACCCAGGGCATCAGCAGATCGAGGTTGTGCTTGGCCTTGCTGCGCAGGCCCTCGAGGTCGCCGCTCTCCCACGCTGGCATGCCGCAGCACTGCAAGTCGCGCTGGCAGGCCAGCTCGACCCCGTTCGCGGCGAAGACCTCGAGCGTGTCCTTGCCGACTTGGGGCTCGTTGTGCTGCACGTAGCAGGTCTGGAAGAGCAGGGCCTCGCCACCGACCTCGCGCATGTGGCCGTGATCGCGGGCCCAATGATCGAAGGGCTCGCTGACGAACTCGGGCAGCTGCTTGTCGCGGTGGATGCCGACCAGCTTCTCGAGGAACCAGCGATGCGCCCGCATGCGGTTCATGCCGTTGACCAGGCCGAGGCTGGCCCGCGCGAGCGCGGCGGTCCGATCGGGGTCGCGCAAGGCCAGCTCGCGCAGGCTCGGACCCTCGCTCGCGGCCCGCTGGGCTTGCCAACGATGGACCAGCTTGGGGAAGTCGAGCTGGAACTCGTGCTTGTCCCGCGGCGTGTAGGGGCACTGGACTTCGCAGAGCTTGCACTGAAAGCAAGCGTCCATGACCGAGGCCTTGTCGTCGTGATCGAGCCGGGTGACGTCGCCCTCGTACTTCTCGTCGAGCAGCTTGAACAGGTTGGGGAACGAGTCGCAGTACTTGAAGCACATCCGACAGCCGTGGCAGACCTCGAACACGCGCGTGACCTCTTGGTCGAGCGCGTGATGATCCCAGTAGTTGGGATCGCTGGGGTCGTAGCAAAGGCCGGCGGTCGGCTGGTACGAGATGTTCTTGTGGGTGGTCTTGACCGTGTCGGGCTCGGGCTTCGACTCGCTCATGCGCCCGCAAGGTAACCAAATGCCAAGGGCCGCGCGAGGCGACCCTTGGATTGATTCGCGGGGTTCCGAGCCCTCAGGGGCAGGTGAGCTCGTCGGAGCCGTCGGCGCAGTCGGAGGCGGAGTCGCAGAGCCAAGTCAGCGGGATGCACTCTCCGCTGCCGCACTCGAACTCGTCGACATTGCACGCGCCGCTGGTGTCGGTCGTGTCGGTCGTGCCGGTGTCGGTCGTGCCGGTGGTCGTGTCGGTGCTGCCTTCGTCGGGCGGGAGCCCGCCGTAGAAGCCACAGATGGCGGGCGGCGGCTCGACGCAGACCTCACCGTCGCAGTAGTAGGGCGCGGCGCAGCTGCCGAAGGGGCAGTCCTCGCCGAGCGTCGGGACCGCGGCGCAGACCGCCGGCGTGCCACTCGGATCGCAGTACAGACCCGCCGCGCACTCGAAGCTCGGGCACTCCTCGCCGAGTCGCGGCAGCGCGATGCAAGTCGGGGCGGGATCGCTGACCACGTCGCAGAACGAGTCTTCGGCGCAGACGTAGCCGAACTCGATCTCGCCACAGGGCTGACCCGCGCTCGGCAGCGCGGCGCAGGTCGGGGTCAGCGGCGTGGTCTGATCGTCGCAGTAGGCCCCCTCGGTGCAGCCAAAGTTGGGCGCACAGGCCTCGCCGATCGTGGGCAGGTTGGGCTCGTCGCAAGGATTGACGCAGACCTCCGACGAGCAGACCAAGCCCTGATCGCAGTTGTCGTAGCCGTTGACCGAGGTGCAGGTCGCCCCGCGACCCATCGGTCCGTACCAGAGCTTGCAGGGCTGCTCGCAGGCCGCGTTGGGATCACCGACGGGCGTCGTGCAACCAACCAGGCGGATGTCCTTGATCGCTTGGTCGGCACACTCGCCGTCGAAGCTCAGGCCGTCGACCGAGTTGAGCTCGGCCAGCGCGTCGCCGTTGACCCCGAGCTGGTTGACGCAGTGCTCGTAGAGCGCACCGTAGGGGTAGTCGCACTCGCAGGCGATCACGCCCTCGCAGGCCGTCTCGGCGAACTGCTCGACGTATTGGCTGACGGGGATGCCTTCTTCGCTCTTGCAGGCGATCGGCCCGAGTAGCGCGAAGCTCAGGAGGCCAGCGAAGGAGAGCGAGCGGTTCGACCAGCGGGGAGTCATGCGCGGCGAAATACACCGGCGCAGCGCCGAGGAGAACACTCGGCCCTGTTGCAAACTTCGATCGCGATCGTCGGCGGTGACGCCCCTCGCTTCGAAACAAAAAAGGGCCGCGAACGCGGCCCCTTTGGGATCAAATCACTGATGCTCGAGCAGCGACTCGAAGAGCAGCTCAGCTGATGTCGTCGAGCAGCTTCTGGAAGCGACCGGCGTGCGACTTCTCGGCCTTGGCCAGGGTCTCGAACCAGTCGGCGATCTCGGCGAAGCCTTCTTCGCGCGCGGACTTGGCCATGCCCGGGTACATGTCCGTGTACTCGTGCGTCTCGCCAGCGACGGCGGCCTTGAGGTTGCTCGCGGTGTCGCCGATCGGAAGGTCGGTCGCCGGGTCACCGACGCGCTTGAGGTAGTCGAGGTGACCATGCGCATGGCCGGTCTCGCCCTCGGCGGTCTCGCGGAAGTTGCCAGCGATCTCGGGGTAACCCTCGACGTCGGCGATCTTGGCGAAGTAGAGGTAACGGCGGTTGGCCTGCGATTCGCCGGCGAACGCTGCCTTGAGGTTGCCGTGGGTCTTCGTTCCCTTGAGGTCTGCCATCTCGTCTGACTTACCACGCCCTTCGCTCTGGCTGCCAGTCCCCGAAAACTCACCCATTGTGGATCGCGGGGCAGAGTCGCGGTCGATTGCGATCGCACGCGTTGCCGAGTCGTGGCGAGCCGAGCGTTGCCGAGTCGTGGCGGCACGAGGTAGATCGGTCGCGGAGAACCGACGCATGCCCGAAATTGGATCCCCCGCTCCCGACTTCAGCCTCCTCGACAACAAGCGTGAGAAGGTCGACCTCACCGGCCTGCGCGGCAAGAACGTGGTGCTCGCGTTCTTCCCCGCCGCGTTCACGCCCACCTGCGAAAAGGAGCTGTGCACCTTCCGTGATGCGCTGGCGGCCTTCAACGATCTCGACGCGGCCGTGTTCGGCATCTGCGTCGACGCGCCCTTCGCCAACGCGGCCTTCGCCAGCAAGAACGGCCTGAACTTCCCGATCTTGTCGGACTACGACCGCGCGGCGACCAACGCCTACGACGTCGCCCACAACGACTTCGCCAACATGACCGGCTATACGGCCTCGAAGCGCTCGGTGTTCGTCGTCGACAAGGCCGGCGTGCTTCGCTACACGTGGGTCGCCCCGAACCCGGGCGTCGAGCCCAACTACGACGAGGTCAAGGCCGCCGTCGCAGCGCTGCAGGGCTGAGCCAGACCTCGCTCAAGCGGGCATCAGGCTGGCCGACACGACGCCGGCCTGATGCCAGCTCCCGAGCAGCTCCGGCGCCCGATCGGGCTCGACCGGGACCAAGCGCAGCAACGCGCAGGTCAGCTGCTCGCGGTCCGGTTGGAAGAGGGTCGCCAGGTAGTCGTAGCCGAGCTCCTCGAGCATGTCGTCGGGCTCGCCGTGGACGATCCCACCGTGCGAGTCGAGCCAGAGGGTCCGGTGACCGTGATAGCAAGCGAGGTCGCCGACCAGCTCGTCGACGCGCTTCTCGAGCATGGAGAGCAGCATGGACCCACCCTGCACGCGTCGGCCGACGCCCGCAAAAAATCGGCGCCGATCAGGTGCGAAGGCGGCTCCGCAGCCAGGGCGTCCAATCAGGGATAGGCTCGGTAGGCCCGCGAGGTGCAGGCCCAGAACTGGTCGCAGCTGGTCTCGGACCCACACTCGGCGAAGACGGCGTATTGCTGCTCACCCGCGCCGCGGCAGCCCTCGGTGCAGGCGTCGACGGTCATGTAGAACTCGGGCGTGGCGACCCCGTCGATGTCGTTCGGCATCCGGTAGAAAAAATTGCAGGACTGCAGGGTCAGGCAGGCGGTCTCGCAGGTGTCGCGGACGACCGCGAATTCGGTCGCGATCTCGACCTGGCGCCTCGCGGCCGTGGCCGCGTCCCAGCGGCCGCGGGCACAGTCGAGCAGCTCGCCGCAGGCGCTGGCCTCGTCGCAGGCTTGGAAGGCGGTCGAGGCGGGCGCGAGCGGGTCGGCGTAGACGCAGGTGTCGAGGCAGGCGAACTCGGCCCCGCTGGCCTCGCCCGCGTCGGCGTGCTCGTCGTTCAGCATGCAGTCGCCGATCCGTCCGCACATCCGCTCGCAGGGGCGGGCGTCGCCCGGATCGAGCGCGACCACGTCGACGGGCGGCTGCTCGTGCGTGCCCTCGCCCTCGCGTGGATGCTTGGGCTTGGTCTTGCCGCCGACGTCGGTCTTGCGGGTCGCCTCGTCGCCCTGCTCGCGGCTGCCCTTGTGCTGGCCCGCGCACGCGAGCAGCAGCGCGAGCGACGAGAGAGGCAGCGAGCGGACGAACCTGCGAAGAGCCGGCACCGCGGCCAGGATAGCAGAGCTCAGGCGCCCGGAAACTTCCGCATGCACTCGAGCATCTCGAGGCAGTCGCTGGTCTGCGTGCACTCGCCAAACTCGGCCTGGGTGTCCGCGTCGAGCACCTGCTCGCAGCCGCCAGCGCAGGTGTCGATCTCGTCCGGCGTGCTGCCAAAGCAGTGGCCGAGCCGCTCGCAGCCCTGCCGGCAGCCCGAGCCGCTCGGCACGATGACCGGCTCGGGCTCGCCGCCCTCCTGCTCCTCGTGCGGCCACGCCTCGCGCATGCAGGGCAGCAGGCTGGTGCAGGCCTCGGCGTTCGCACACGCGGCGAAGCTCGAGTCGGCCAGCGCCGGCCCGCTCCCGACGCAGCGCTGCAGGCAGTCGAGCTCGAGCGCGGCGGCCTGGTGGGTCGTGAGCGCTGGCGGCGGCTCGCTCAGCAAGCACTCGGCGAGCTGGCCACACAGACCCTCGCAGTCGCCGATCGCGGGCTCGAAGGTCTGCTCGTGCTCGGTGGCCGGCGCGGCCTCGCTCGAGCTCGAGCTCGACTCGTCGTCGTCGTGCGTGGGCAAGAGCGGCTGCGGGCTCTCGCTCGGCCCTCGACTCGGGCAGGCGAGCGCCACGAAGAGCGCCGCGACTGGCCAAGCCCGGACAGGATGGTTCACGCGAGGCCGAGCCGCTCGACGTCGTCTTCGCCGAGCCCGAAGAAGTGGCCGATCTCGTGCAACAAGGTGATCTCGATCTCCTCGGCGAGGTCCTCGGGATCGGGGAAGTCGGCCAGCAAGTTGGCGTGGAAGAGCACGATCCGAGTCGGGGCCATGTGAACGCCGTCGGCTTGGTCGGCCTGCTCGAGGCCCTCGAAGAGCCCGAGCGCGCGCGGGTCGAAGCCCTCGGCGACCAAGTCGGGGTGCGGTCGTGGCTCGAGCACGATCGGCACGTCGCGCAGCAGCTCGCGGAATTGCTCGGGCACGCCCGCGATCGTCTCTTCGGCGGTCTGCTCGATGAAGTCGAGCTCACCCTCGCCCGCGAGGCCGAGCTCGCGGTCGAGCTCGGTGTCGAGGCGCAGGACCTCGAGGAAGTGATGGCGCATGCCCTCGAAGTCCTCGACCTCCTCGCAGGCGAGCGCCCGCGCGTAGTGGGCGTCGGCGAAGTCGGGGAAGTCGATCAAGAGCGCGTCGAGCAGGCGGACCGCCGACTCGGGCCCCTCGCGCTCCCAGACCAAGGCCGCGCGCTCGAACTGAACCGAGGGATCGGCGTCGCCACGCAGCTGCGCGAGCGCGTCGATCAGCGTGGCCGCGCGCTCGAGCAGGCCGGCTTCGAAGGCCTCGTGAATGTCGGCCAGCGCGAGCTCGAGCTGCTCGTCGTGATCCGCCTCGTGATCCTCGTCGTCCATCGTCTCGCTCTCGTTGGTCATGGTCGCGCCTCGGCCTTCATCGCGGTTCGGCGGAGGATACCTGGCGCGCGCGACGAATGCCTGCGGCCATGATCCGCGCCGCCTCGAGCATCCGCGGGCCCGGTCGGCCCGAGAAGCGCTCGTCGAGCGGGTAGACATGGCCGGCTCGCGCAGCGGCCAGCGAGCCGAGCCCCGGCCGCTCGATCAAGCGGCGAGGATCGAGCTTGTCGGCCGCGACCCCGCACCACGACACGAAGCAGACCTCCGGATCCGCGGCCACGAGCTCGTCGGGGCGGATCTCGAGGCTCGATCCGGGGCGCTCGCCGAACACGTTGACGCCACCGGCGAGCCGGATCAGCTCGTTGCTGTAGCAGGCCTGGCCGGGCGAGAACATCGGCCGCGGCCACCACTCGAGGTAGACGCGGGCCGGCGCGCCGATCGTGCTGGCCTCGCGCTCGAGCGCGGCGATCTGCTCGCGCAGGTCCTCGCGCAGCGTGTCTGCGCGGCGCTCGACCCCGAGCAAGCGGCCGAGCCGGGCGAGATCGTCGAGCATGTCGGCGAGCGAGCGCGGGGCCAAGACCACGCAGGCGAGGCCGCGCGCTCGCAGGCCGCTGACGACCCGCTCCATGCCCGGCACGCTCAGCGACGCAACGACCAGATCGGGCGCGAGCGCGGCGACGCGATCGAGGTCGGGCCCGAGGTCGGGGCCGAGCCGCTCGAGCGACGCGACGCCCTCGGGGTGATCGGAGCTGTCCTCGCACGCGATCACGCGCTCGAAGCAGCCGAGCGCGGCGATGCACTCGAGGTTCGACGGCGCGAGCGAGACCAGTCGCGCGGCCGGGCGCGCGAGCGTGGCCACGCCGAGCTCGTCGGGCGAGATCGCGGCGTCGGCCAGCACACGACCGGCGTCGTCGACCAGCGCGATCGATCGCTGGCCCCGGGCGATCAGCCAGCAGGCGATCGCGTGGACGAGATCGGGATCCTCGCCCGAGCGCGCGTCGACTCGCTGTTCGGTCGAGCTCAGCTGCGCCCAGCCTGTTCGACCCTCGTCGCCGAACTCGAGCACGAAGGACTCGGCCCGAGGATCCTCGCTCCAAGGTGGGGGCTCGGCTTGGCGAATCGCTCGATGGCGTCGTGTCTGCCACTGCTGCTCGGGCTTGCGCACGCCGAGAGCCTGCCATGCGGGTCGGGGTCTGTCAGGTCGCGTGGACCGGCGACGGCTCGCGTGGGGTGGGGTCGAACCCGGCTTTGTGGCGAGTTGTGGCCAAATCGACGGAGTGATATCCATTTTTTCGAGCCTCATGGAACGCGATATCACGAGTGAACTCCTGGCCTGGGGCGAAAAATTGCCCGGTTTCGGCCGCGAGCACGTGCGTCACGGCGTGCGACTCGCCCGCTGTATCGTCGACGGCGTCGAGGACCAAGACGGCAATTTTCACCCCGGCATTGGGACTCCGCACCCCGACGTGTTCCACGACCTCGCGCTCGACGTGGCGTGGATTTTCTGGCTCGACGATTGCTTCGATTCCAATCCCGAGCAATCCTCGAATCGAATGCTGTGTCTAGCGGATTTCGACGACGCGGCCGAAGACGCGCCGCTCGAGGTCTGGAGCGCCGCCGCGGTCCGAAAAGGCATGCGCAGCGTCGTCGAAGGCCGCGCGGCCGAGATGATCCTCTGGATGGATTCGGTCGTCGAGATGACCAAGGCGTTTCAGCGAAATAAACGTTCGTCACGTTCCGGGGACCAATGGACCTTTGCCGAATATCTCGACAATGGTGAGCAGAGCTCGGCGGTGCCCCATTTTTTGGCGACCGTGTCGATGCTCTACGGTCTCGATCTTCCCCAGCGTTTGAGCGATCCCTCGTTCACGCGGACCATTCGGCACCTCAGCCTCGAGATGCGGCTCGAGAACGATTTGGTCAGCGTCGACAAGGAGATCGACGAGGGGGACCATGCCAACGTCATGCTGATCATGAATCGCTTCATGCCGCGCGAGGCGGTCTTCGACTTCATCGAGGAGCAACGCTGCGGCTTCGAGCGCATGGTCATCGAGGATCTCGACGACCTGCTCCCCGACGATCTCTTGGCCAATGCGATGCGGCTCGTGCTCGAGGGCGCACACTGGTTCCACAAGATCGAGCAGGATCGCTACTCGCGGCCGAGCGCCCAGGCGCGATCCTGAGCCGCTCGAGGCCCGACCCGACGATCTCGCTCAAACCACGTATTCGGCCTGCGCGGCCCGGCTGACCGCCCGAGCGCGCATCTGCTCGATCGCCGCGATGATCTCGTCTTGTTCGGCGGCGGACGAACCGAGGTATTTCGTGGCCGCCTGGATTTCCTTCCACGCGAACGCCTTGATCTTCGCGCCGAGCCACGACGCCGTGGTGACCAGACCGATCGTCACGCGGCTCTCCGTCACGATGGCGGTCGGCAAGCCCCGCTTGCCCATGGCGTCGACCCCCATCTTGCGTTGGGTCGACGTGACCTGGACGGCGCCGTCGCTGGTCCCGAGGTAGCCACGGATTGGCAAAGTTTGGAGATCGCGGACCATCGCTTCCCATGGTTCGATGGGCATCAACCCCTCGGTCGTGAAGGCGGCAACGACGCCGCCCACGTGAAGCCACTGGTGATCGCAGTACTTCTGCCCCATGAATCCCCGGGCCACCCTACAGCGGGTTCGAAGTGATCTGCAATCCTCCAGGAGGGGTCTTCGCGCGCGATTTCGTTCGCGGAGACCCGTCGCGGCCGGGCCCCACATGAGTGACAATCGCTCCATGGTTCGACGACTGACCCCGATCGCTGTTCTGCCGCTCGCATTCACGTTGGCCTGCAACTCCGGCGGAGGCGGCAACGACGAGGTCGCCGCCGACACGACCTCCGCCAGCGAGACCGGCTCGGGCGAGTCGAGCAGCTCGGAGTCGGGCGAGTCGAGCAGCGAGACCAACGCGAGCACGGACACGAGCGTCGACACGAGCACGGACACGAGCGCCGACACGAGCGCCGACACGAGCACGGACACGAGCACGGACACGAGCACCGACACCGGCACGGACACGAGCACCGACACCGGCACGGACACGAGCACCGACACCGGCATGATGTTGGAGCCGACCGACATCGAGGTCGTGATCACGGCCGACAACGCGTACGGGTTCGGCTACGGCACCTCCGACATCATCAACAACTACTACGGCGGGATCGAGAACACGACCGCAGGGCAGATCTTCAACTGCGCCGAGGGCCCCGAGCTCTACATGATCCCGGCCGAAGTGGCCGACGCCGCGACCCACCTCTACATCATCGCGTGGGCCGACTCGGCCGTCACCCAAGGCGTGCTCGGTCGCTTTCGTCGGCTCGACGGGATGGGCGGCTTCGGTGACGCGGTGTTGACCGGCGACATGGGCTGGGAGGTCTGCGCGACCGGCATCGACTACCAGCCCGGCAGCGGCGGACCTCCGCTCGCGCAGGTCAACCAGCTGATCGGCTCGTGCAACACCGACTCGCTCAACCCCGCGACCACCAGCGTCGGTTGGGTCGACGAAGTCGGCACGCAGTTCGGCGCCGTCGCGGTCGGCGAGGACAACACCACGCCCTACAACGGCGGGCCGCAGGCGGGCAACGAGTTCCCGCTGACCTGCCCGATGCTGATGCCGCCCGAGACCCGCTGGATGTGGTTCAACTGGGATCCGCAGAACGTGATCTGGCCGCAGACCAGCCCCTTCTTGTGGCCCGGCGGCAACGGCAACCCCGATCACCAGTTCTTGATCTTCCGGCTGGCCACGAACCTGATCCCGAATCCGCAGTAGGCCGCGGCCCGGGCGCTCGCTCAGCCGAAGAGCGTTGCGGCGTCGACCGTCGCCCGGCAGGCGCTCGCACATTCGCCGCAGGGACGATGATGGGCCGCGTGTACGCTGCACGCCGCCTCGCAGCTCTCGCAAGCGGCCCTGCACAGCGCGGCCGCCGAGGGCAGGTGCTCGGAGCCCGCGAGCGCGAGCACCTCGGTGGCCTTGCAGACCGCGAGCATCTCGTTGACCGTCTGCGCGCACGCGGCCATCGAGGTGTCGCCCTTGCCGAGCAAGTCGAGGCAGTGTTGCATGCAGACCTGCCCGACCCGGCAGCACTCGGCGCTCAGCTTGGCCAACTCGGCCGCGGAGACTCGCTCGGGCGCGACCCGGTCGTCCGGGGGCGCGGCCTCTTTTTCGGTTCCAGCGCAGGCGGTGGTCACGGTCAGGACCTTGGCCATGGCCACGCCGGCGCCGACCAAGAGGAGCTCGCGACGGTTGATGTGGGACTCGAGGGGGCGCTTCATCGCGGCCAGATTCTCACGATCCAAGGCCGGGCGCTCGCTCAACCGGGTGGGCGCTCGATCGTCCCGTCGCGGCGTCGGGCGTAGCGCTGCGGCTCGGCCCCGTGCACGGGGCCGTCGCTCGGCCAGGGCCAACCGCCGAACTTGGTCCGGCGATAGTCGACGAAGGCCTGCTCGATCTCGGCTCGCGTGTTCATCACGAAGGGCCCGTGTTGCGCGACCGGTTCGGCGATCGGTCGGCCTTGCAACAAGAGCAGCTCGACGCCCTCGGGCCCGGCGACCAAAGGCACCTCGGCCTCGGGATCGAGCAAGAGCACCGAGCGCTGCGAGGTCGGCTCGCCCGCGATGGTCAGCGACTTGCCGGCGAAGAAGTAGAGCGCTCGATGGGTGCCGGCGCGCGCGGCCGGCAAGGTCCAGCGCGCGCCGGGCTGCATCGCGATCGTCCAGATCGCCACGTCGGCGTCGGCTCGCGCGGCCCAGGAGCGCGGCGGCGGGGCCGGAGCGACGACGTCGGCGAGCGAGCCCGCGATCACCCGCACGCTCGTGCGCCGGCCCGCTTCGTCCTCGTGCTCGACGCTCGGGATCACCTCGTTCCACAGCATCGCGAAGTGCGGCTCGGCGTGCTTGTCGGCGGCCGGGAGGTTGAGCCAGATCTGAAACAGCTCGAGCGGGTTGTCGGCCTCGCGCGCGAGCAAGGGGAACATCTCGGAGTGGACGATGCCCGCGCCCGCGGTCAGCCACTGCACGTCGCCGCCGCCAAAGCGAGCTTGGGCGCCGAGCGAGTCCGAGTGATCACAAAGCCCGCGCCGGACGATCGTGACGGTCTCGAACCCGCGGTGGGGGTGCTGGGGAAAGCCGGGCACCACGTCGCCGTGGTACATGTTCCAGCCGTCCTCGTTGGCGAAGTCCTGGCCGATGTTGCGGCCCTTCAGCGACACGCTCGGCCCGAACTCGGCGTTGCCCTTCGGATAGGCGTCGACGTGGTGGACGCAGAACAAAAAGGGGTCCGGCGTCGGCCAAGGAGGCGAGGCGAGCGGGGCGGCGGCCAGCACGGCAGGCATGGCGCGAACATACATCGCTTCGCGTCGGGTGCACCCCGCTTCGATGGGGAGGGTCGCGTGGTAGCTTGGACCGGTGACCAGCGCCCGGCGAGTCCAGCACAGTTATCGAGAGTACCTCGAGCTGCTCGAGCTCAGCAGCGTGAAGCTCGAGTACTGCGACGGCGAAATCTACGCGATGGCCGGAGGCACGCCGACCCATGCGGACCTCGGGGCTTCGGCGACTCGCCTGCTCGGCAACGCGCTGCTCGGCCGTTGCCGCGTGTCGTCGTCGGATCTCAAGGTTCGAGTGGAGGCCACCGATCTCACGACCTTCCCCGATGTCACCGTGGTTTGCGGGCCGCGCCAAACTGCGGCGATCGACGCCAACGCAGTGGTCAACCCGACCTTGTTGGTCGAGGTCACCAGCCCCTCGACCGAGGGCTATGACCGGGGTGAGAAGCTCAGCCACTACAAGCAGCTAGCGAGCTTGCAGGCCGTGTTGATCGTCTCGCATCAGCGCAGGCAAGTCACCTTGATCGAACGCTCGGCGAAGGGATGGGTCCAGCGAGAGCTGCGGTCCGGCGAGGTGATCGTGGTCGAGTCGCTCGCGCTGTCCATGTCCGTCGACGAGCTCTACGCGGACGTCGAGTTGTAGACGGCCGCGTCGAGGTCGGCGTCGATCTGGGCGAGCGCGTCGGCGAGCGGGCGCTCGGCCATGATGTCGAGCACGACGAAGCGCTCGCGGCCGAGGAACGCCTCGAGCTGGGCGAAGGTCGGCTTGGGGTTGCGCGGGAGGATCCAAGCACGCGTGGCTGGGCCGCACGACATGGGGGAAGAGCAGCGGCTCGCCCTGGCCGAAGCCGAGGCCGCGATTGACCAAGCCGCGCGTACGTCGTTCAATCCGCCCGGCATGGACGTCAAGAAGCTCGCCCTCGACCTCCTCACTCGGCATCGCGCGCTCGTCTTGGTCGGCGTCGGTCTTCCGGTCGGCCTCGCCTTCGACGCCGTCCTGCAGACCCGCGCGCGCATCTACGAGCTGCTCGGGGCCGCGCCCGAGCGCCACGACGAGAAGGTCCGCGCCGTGCAAGACCAGGTCAAGCGCTGGGCCAGCCAGCCGGCGAGCGAGCGCAAGCCGATGTGCACCGATCGCAAGACCTGGATGAACCTCTCGACCCGCTTCGAGCCCAAGCATCGCTGGCACGCGATCAAGATGGGCAACCTGCGCGACATCCTGGCGATCGACACCGAGCGCAAGACCATCCGCGTCGAGCCCTTCGTGACCGTCGGCCAGGCGACCCGCTATCTGATCGCCAAGGGCTACATGCTCGCGGTCAACCTCGAGATCGCCGAGGCGACGATCGGCGGGCTCTCGATGGCGGTCGGCATGACCACGCACTCGCACAAGGTCGGGCTCTTGTCCGAGACCGTCGTCGCCTACGAGATCATCACGGCCGAGGGCGAGCTGCTGCGCGTGACCGCGATCGATCACCCCGAGCTCTTCCGGGCCCTGCCTTGGTCACACGGCACGCTCGGGCTCTTGGTCGGGATCGAGCTGGCGATCATCCCGGTCAAGTCGCACATCCACATGACCTACGAGCCGGTCCACTCGCAGGCCGAGTACTGCAAGCGGATGCACGAGCTCGCGACCATGCCCGACGCGCCCGACTTCATCGAGGCCACGGTCTACTCGCGCGACGAGGCCGTGATCATGAAGGGCGAGTTCGCCGAGCCGAGCACGCCCGAGCAAAAGGCCAAGATCAACCCGCTCGGGCGCTGGTACAAGCCCTGGTTCTACACCCACGTCCAGCAGTTCCTCGGCCGGCCGGGCGAGAGCGACGAGTACATCCCGCTGCGCCACTATCTGCTCCGCCACAACCGGAGCATCTTTTGGGTGGTCGAGCACATGATCCCGGGCGGCAACCATCCGCTCTTTCGCGGCCTGCTCGGCTGGATGATGCCGCCGCGGATCGCCTTCTTGAAGTTCTCGACCACCCCGGCGGTGCGCAAGATGACCTTCACCATGCAGGTGTTCCAGGACATCACGCTGCCGATGAGCGCGATGGCGGCCGCGGTCGACAAGAGCGACGAGCTCTTCGACATGTACCCGATCCTGCTCTACCCCTGCCGAATCTACGATCGCGGCCCGGGCAGCGGTCAGCTGCGCAACCCGGCCCCCGAAGATCGCGAGCCTGGCACCGACTACGCGATGTACTTCGATCTCGGGGTCTACGGCGTGCCCGGCCCGATTCAGCGTGGCGAGCCCTTCCGCACCGTCCATGCGATGCGCGAGATGGAGGCCTTCACCCAGAGCGTGCGCGGCTTCCCCTTCCTCTACGCCGACACCTTCATGACCCGCGAAGAGTTCGAGCAGATGTTCGACCTGAAGCTCTATCGCGCGGTCCGGGCCACCTACGCAGCCGAGGGCGCGTTCCCGGATCTCTACGACAAGATCAAGCCCGAGGTCGACGTGCTCGCGGTGCTCGACGAAGAGCGCGATTTTGCGGTCGTCGATCGAGCGAGCAAGCGCAGCGAGGGCGAGGTCATCGATCTCGAGCCGCGCCGCAGCATGGCCTGAGCGTGCGTCGTGGGCGGCCGCTCGACCGCGAGCGGCAGCCGCGATACCTTCGTGCCGTGAGCACTCGAGACCTCGCGGCTCGGCGCGCCGCTCGGCGGGCGACCTGGACTGGCCAGGTCTTTCGCAGCGACGCCGCGAAGTCGATGGCCGAAGCCGACCTTCGCTTCTGGCTCGAGATTCCTCCCGACGAGCGCGCCACCGTGGTCTGGCAGCTCAGCGTGGAGGCGTTCGGACTCGCCGGCCTGGGCCCCGATGAACGACGACTTCCTCGATCTGATTATCGCCTTGTCCGACGCTGAGGCGCGTTTTCTCGTGGTCGGCGGCTACGCGGTCGGGGTCCATGGGCACCCCCGTGCGACCAAGGACTTGGACATCTGGGTCGAGCCCACGCTCGCCAACGCGAAGCGTGTCATGGCCGCGCTCGAGGCCTTCATCGCGCCGATCGGGGACCTTCGCGCCGAAGATCTCGCGCAGCCCGGAACCGGCTTCATGATGGGGCGCCCGCCCTCCCGCATCGATATCCTGACTACGATCGATGGACTCGAGTTCGGGCCGGCGTGGTCGCGCCGGATCGAGAGGGACTTCGGTGGTGTTGCATGTTTCGTGATCGCGCTCGAGGACCTCATCGTCAACAAGCGCGCGGCCGGACGGCCCCAAGATATCGTCGATGCCGAGATCCTCACCCAGATTCGTGACGCAGGCCGGGTGGGTTAGCAGCCCGTGGCGCAACCCATCACGACACCTCGCTTGGTCTTTTCGACGAGGGCTTTGTCGCCTCAGCTTGCAGTACGCCAGGTACAGCGGCGCTTCGGCTTCGCGCCCTCGCCGAAAATCCCGGCGCGAGGAGCCGCGCTGGTTTGCGCCACGGGCTGTTAGACTCCCGCCAATGCCGGCGAGCCAGCCCATTCGCAAGCTCCTGTGTGCCAACCGCGGCGAGATCGCGATTCGCGTGTTCCGAGCCGCGACCGAGCTCGGGATTCGGACCGTGGCGATCTTCTCGCACGAAGACCGCGTCCATCTGCACCGCTACAAGGCCGACGAGGGCTACAGGGTCGGCGCGGGCAAGAGCCCGGTCGCGGCCTACCTCGACATCGATGGCATCCTCGCGATCGCGCGGGCCAACCAGGTCGACGCGATCCACCCGGGCTATGGGTTTTTGTCCGAGCGGGCCGACTTCGCCCGCGCTTGCGAGCGGGCGGGCATCCGCTTCGTGGGCCCGAGCGCCGACGCGATCGAGCTCTTCGGCGACAAGACCCGCGCGCGCGAGCTGGCGATTCGAATCGGCGTGCCGGTCGTGCCCGGCTCCGATGGGCCGCTCGCCAACGTCGAGGCGGCCGAGGCCTTCGTCGAGGCCAAGGGCCTGCCGGTGATCATCAAGGCGGCGATGGGCGGCGGTGGCCGAGGCATGCGGGTGGTCCGAACTCGAGCCGAGCTGCGCGAAGGGTTCGAGCGGGCCCAGAGCGAGGCCTTGGCGGCCTTCGGCGACGGCACGGTCTTCGTCGAGCGCTACGTCGATCGCCCGCGCCACATCGAGGTCCAGATCCTCGCCGACCAGAGCGGCGACGTCGTCCACCTGTTCGAGCGCGACTGTTCGGTCCAGCGTCGCCACCAAAAGGTCGTCGAGGTCGCGCCCGCGGTCGGGCTCGATCCGGGCTTGCGCGAGGCCTTGACCCGCGACGCGATCGCCTTGGCCAAGGCGGTTCACTATCGCAACGCCGGGACCGTCGAGTTCCTGGTCGATGGCGCAGGCCGCTACTACTTCATCGAGGTCAACCCGCGGATCCAGGTCGAGCACACCGTCACCGAGCAGGTGACCATGGTCGACTTGGTTCAGGCCCAGATCCGGATCGCCGGCGGGGCCAGCCTGCGCGAGCTCGGGCTCGAGCAGGACAACATCACGGCCCGCGGCCACGCGATCCAGTGCCGGGTCACCACCGAGGATCCCGAGAACGAGTTTCGCCCCGACACCGGCCGGATCGTCGCCTATCGCTCGGCCTCGGGCATGGGCATCCGGCTCGACGGTGGCTCGGGCTACGCGGGCGCCTCGGTCTCGCCCCACTACGACTCGCTGCTGGTCAAGGTCACCGCCAGCGCGCTCGACTTCGACGGCGCGGCGGCCAAGCTGCACCGGGCGCTGGCCGAGTTCCGGGTCCGCGGGGTCAAGACCAACATCCCCTTCTTGCACAACGTGCTGCGCCACCCGACCTTCTTGTCGGGTCAGGCGCGGACCGACTTCATCGACAATACGCCCGAGCTCTTCCACTTCCCGCGCCGGCGCAACCGAGCCCAGCGAGCGCTGCGTTTCTTGGGCGAGGTCGCGGTCAACGGCCCGACCGTGCAGCCGAGCTCCGAGGTCCCGCCCGGGCCCGAGCCGGTCGTGCCCGAGCGCTTCGCCGGGCTCGACGCGAGCGCGCCGCAAGGCTGGCGACGGGTCCTGCTCGAGCAAGGTCCGGCCGCGTTCGCCAAGGCGATCCGCGAGCACCGGGGCCTGCTCTTGATGGACACGACCTGGCGCGACGCCCATCAATCGCTGCTCGCGACCCGCGTGCGAACCCGCGAGCTCGAGGCGATCGCGCCCGCGACCGCCAAAGTGCTCGCGCCCTGCTACAGCCTCGAGATGTGGGGCGGCGCGACCTTCGACGTCGCGCTTCGATTCTTGCGCGAGTGCCCCTGGGATCGGCTCGAGCGGCTGCGCGCGCTGGTCCCCAACGTGCCCTTCCAGATGCTGCTGCGGGGCGCCAACGCGGTCGGCTACACCAACTACCCCGACAATGTCGTCCATCGATTCGTGCAGCTGGCCAAGCAGCGCGGCATCGACGTGTTTCGCATCTTCGATTGCCTCAATTACCTGCCCAACCTGGAATTGGGCATCGACGCGGTCGGGGCGGCCGGCGGCGTGATCGAGGCCGCCATCTGCTACACCGGCGACGTCAGCGATCCCAAGAAGACCAAGTACAGCCTCGATTATTACGTCGATCTGGTCGGGCGATTGCACGAGCGTGGCATTCACGTGCTCGCGATCAAGGACATGGCCGGCCTGCTCAAGCCGAGCGCGGCCCGGCAATTGGTCGGAGCGATCCGCAAGGCCTTCCCCTATCTGCCGATTCACGTCCACACCCACGACACGGCCGGCACCGGCGTCGCCTCGATGTTGGCCGCCAGCGAGGCCGGTGCCGACGTCGTCGACGTCGCGCTCGATGCGATGTCGGGCCTGACCTCGCAGCCCTCGATGGGCGCGATCGTGGCCGCGTTGCACGGGGCCGAGCGCGACACCGGGCTCGCGCTCGAAGACCTCCAGGGCCTGGTCGACTATTGGGAGCAGGTCCGCAGCCTCTACGCGCCCTTCGAATCGGGCCTGCGCAGCGGCGGCGCCGACGTCTACCTGCACGAGATGCCGGGCGGCCAATACACCAACTTGCAATTCCAGGCGCGCGCGCTCGGCCTGACCGGCCGCTGGGAGGCGATCAAGCGCGCCTACGTGGCCGCGAATCAGCTCTGCGGCGACATCATCAAGGTCACGCCCAGCTCCAAGGTCGTCGGCGACTTCGCGCAATTCATGGTCCAGAACGACCTCGACGAGCAGGCCGTGCGCGAGCGGGCCGAGACCTTGTCGTTCCCGCGCTCGGTCATCGAGTTCTTCCAGGGCTACCTCGGCGAGCCCCAGGGTGGCTTCCCCGAGCCGCTGCGCAGCCAGATCATCCGCGACCTGCCCAAGGTCGTCGGCCGGCCCGGCGCCAGCATGCCGCCGCTCGACTTTCCGGCCTTGACCCGGGAGCTCGAGCAAAAGTGGGGCAGCCACATCCGCGACGTCGACGTGGTCTCGGCCGCCATCTACCCGCAGGTCTTCGCCGAGTACATGGCCTTCCGCCGCGACTACAGCGACGTCGCGCTCTTGCCGACCCGCAGCTTCATCGCGCCGATGCGGCTCGGCGAAGAGATCAACTTCTCGATCGAGCCCGGCAAGCTGCTGATCGTCAAGCTGACCGCGATCGGCGACGTCCGCGACGACGGCCAGCGCGAGGTCTTCTTCGAACTCAACGGCCAGCCGCGCTCGATCCTGGTCCGCGACAAGTCGGTCGAGCAGAGCGTCGCGGCGCGCGAGCGGGCCAAGCCCGACCAACCCGGCTCGATCGGCGCCCCGATGCCGGGCGTGATCGTCGAGCTGCGCTGCAAGGTCGGCGCGAGCGTGGCCGTCGGCGATCCGCTGGTCGTGCTCTCGGCGATGAAGATGGAGACGATCGCCGCGGCGCCGGTGGCTGGGAAGATCAAGCGGATCGCCGTCGCGGTCGGCGACGCGCTCGCGGTCGGCGACTTGCTGGTCGAGATCGAGTCCGCGGCGTCATGAGCTCGGGGCAGTGACCCGATCACCCGGGCTCGCGGGCTGCCTACACGGTTTTGGGATAGCGAATTCAGGGCGCCGCGCAGGGTGCCGCGCCGCCGACGTGGGGGCAGTGATCGGCCGGGTTCGTGGTCGCGAGCGTCATGTGATAGAGCCTGCACG
>JAMHUH010000399.1:0-2989 GCA_035904925.1 Nannocystaceae bacterium | reverse complement strand
AAGGGCCACACCACGTCCCGCTCCCCAGCGAGAAACCTCGCCCGCGCAACAGCATGCGCCAACACGAATTCCACCCTCCGCTGAAGCGCCTCGATCCGCGCCCACTTGCTCTTGCCCGACACGCCCGGACTCGTCCCAAAGAGATCCTCCGGCCGACCCGGAAAGCCATACCAAGGCTGCGCCAGCACCCGCGCGACGCCCAGCACCTCGGTCCCCCGAGCCTCCCGCTCCCTGATCAATTCCAGCTCGCGCGCATCGAGGCGCGCCAAGATCTTCGCCCGTAGTTCCCGATCGCCCAGCGCCCTACAAATCGGCGGCCGCACGAGCTCGAACTCGACCACATCCGGCAACACGCTCGGCTTGCCCAGCCGCCACGCTCGCTTCGGATCGCGCTTCTTCTTCCTCCGCCGATTCTCGACCCGCACGTCCCGCTTCCAAAGCCCGATCCTCGGCCGCTCGATCGCCCGCGTGTCGCCATACTTCATCCGCAGCGTCGAGAACCCCGGCCACTGCTTCGACCTCCGAACCAAATTCGCCGAGCAGGGATTCGCCAGCGTGTACATCGCGTGCTCGATCGCCTTCTCATCGTCCGTGACCTCGACGACGCTGTACTCCTTCTCGAACACCGACCCGCTGGTCCCGCGCATCGCGTTCAACGATCGCGCCAGCATCGAGTTGAAGTAGCCCATGAAGTCGGGCAGCACTCCGTCGACATCCGTCATCAGCACATGAAAGTGATTCGACATGCACAGAACCTCGTGCACGTCCATCCGATAGCGCGCAGCCGCGACGGCGAACAGATACTCGAACACCCGGACGACCTCGGCGACGGGCACGAACCTGAACATCCGACACACCGCTCGGGCGGTGACGAAGCAGAGCCGACCAGGGACGACGGAGCGCGGCGCAGTCATGCACCCAGGCTTGTCGGCCGCGGCCTCGCGGCCTTGCACGAAAAGTGAGGCGCTACGGCCATCGCCATCGCGGCCGCGTGTATGGAGCCTACGACGGCGCCGGGGTGGCGACCTCGCTCGGCTTCGACTCAAAGGCCAGCCGCTCGAGGAGCAGCGCCAACTCTTCGCGGACACGACCATCCAACCGGACTGGTTGGCTCTGCTCGAAGAAGATACGATCGCCGCGAGTGCCTCCGCCGCCGCGAGTCTGCTCGACGCCGAGACCTTCTCGGCCAGCAGCTCACGCGATGCGCTCGGTCACGTGCTCACGGCGATCAGCCGGACGGGAGCGAGGTCCATTTCTTGAAAGCGTCGGACAAGGTCATGTACGGCAAACTCGACGCCAAGAAATTTGACTGCGTCTGGAGGCAACTGTGACCCAACGGGACGGCTTTGCTCGGTATCTCGAGATTTCGGGCTCCCGCGACGCGCAGGATCTCTTCGTCGCAGAATTTGGGGCTTCGGCGCTTCAGGATCTGAGGCGCCGATGGTCAGGAGCCATTGTCGGAATCGAAGTTACGCGAGTAAAGGTGGAGACAGAACTCGGGCCTTCCGACCGTGCGACGAACGATTCACTTTCATACTGCTTTCCGACTAAGCCGGGGTATCTGTACACGTTTCGATTCAGGGAAGATGGACTGTGGCGGTGGAGTGGATTCGTGCGTTCCGAACACTCGCCGCCGCTCCCGGACGCATCGGATTGGCCCGTCTTCGTGCACAGAATGGTGTCATTGGGCGCCACGGAAGATGAGTGCCGTCAGCTTCTTGGTGAGCCATTCACGTCCACTGGTTGGTGGCCAGTGGAAAGGTTGGAATACGCGCTCGGTGGCATCGAATTTCGGCATGGGATTGCGGAAAGCTGATCCCGAAGGGGTATCCGTTCAGCGAACCGCGTCGTGACATCGGCTCCCTCATCCCATGGACAAGACCTCGGCATGTCCCCGGGGTTGAACGCTGACTACTCCGGCGCGAGCTCGCTATCGGGCTCGGCGAGCTCGGGGCAGCGCTCGACGTCGTGCTGGTGCGGGTCGCCGCAGACCACCGGCGGCCGCGGACTCGAGGGAGGCGCGGGCGCTTCGCCGCTCGCCTCGATCGGCTCGCTCGGGCGCTCCGGGAAGAGCCCGAGGTACTCGAGCCGCGCGTGGCCCTCGACGCTGCGCAGGCCGAGCGCGAGCACGTCGAGGCGGTCGTCGCTGACCCAGTAGCACCACTGCAAGAGCTCGCCGCGAGCGAGCGCGGCCCGGAGCCGACGGTCGGGCGCGGGGCAATTCACGGGCGTGTCGCTGGCCATGCGCGCGGCGGCGTGGGCCAGCGCGACGAAGGCTGGCCGAGCCTGCTCGAGGGTCGCTCCGATCGGGCGACCCGCGATCTGGCGGCGATCGGGCAGGCCCCAGCGAGCCTCCGGCGCGAGCAAGGCGAGCAGACCCGCGAGGTCGTCGGCCGCGACGCGATCGATCAGGGCGTCGGCGAAGGCGGGCGCGTCATCGGGCAGGCGCGCGCGGGTCGGGTCACCGCTCCAGTCACTGCTTTTCGGCGCACGCGCGAGCAGGCCCGTGCGAGGTGTCGCTGCGTCGAGATCGACGTCGAGGCGCGGCAACGCGATCGCCCCCGCCGGATCGATCGGCGCTTCGCTCATCTGTCGCAGCACCTCGAGCATCGGCTCGTCGGCGCAGTCGCGAGTCTGCCAACCAACGCGGCGCGGCTCGGGCCAGCCGGGCACGAAGGCCCAGCGCCGACCTTCGTAGCCGGTCCAGGTGATCTCGCCTCCGCTCGCGGTCCAGACCTCGCGCTCGACCAGCGCGGGATCGAGATCGATGAAGCCGCGCTCGTGCAGCTCGAGCGCGCGCGCGAGCGTGAGCCCGACGATCGGGGTGATCCGCAGCTCGACCGGCTCGCCCTCGCGATCCCGAAACACGTGGACGCAGCCGAGCTCGCTGCGCTCGCCGAGGTACTCGGACCAGCCGCAGCGATCGCGGACGAGCTCGGGGTCGAGGCCGAGTCGACTCGGGCAGCAGTTGGAGGCCTCCCCCGCGAAG
>JAMHUH010000398.1:0-3677 GCA_035904925.1 Nannocystaceae bacterium | reverse complement strand
GTGCTGGCCGAGCGCGCGGCTGATCCAAACGGAGACAAGCGGCTTCGCTCGCGCCAGTGGCAGACGATCTACGAGGCGGTGATGCGTCGCTGGCTGATCGGCGAGGTCGCGGTCGAGGGTCACGAGTCATGGCCGGAGTTTCACGCGCGCGTGCGCGAGGCCTATGCCCAGCTGCGTGGCGAGGCCCGCGGCGAGGCGGCGCTCTTCACCTCGGTCGGGCCCAAGTCGGTGATCTTGCACGAGCTGCTGGCGATCCCGGCCGCGCAGGCGTTCGAGCTCGGCTGGCGGATCTACAACACCGCGATCACCCGGATCGTCCACAGCGGCGCGCGAGCGACCTTGGACGGGTTCAACGAGGTCGCCCACCTCCCGCTCGATCAGTGGACCCACCGCTGACCTGGCGGCTGATCCACAGCGGCACCGCCAGCCAGGCCGCGAGCTGCTCGGCGTCGTGACGCTGGCCGAGCGCGTCGCCGTGATCGACCACGTTGATCCGCCCGGGCGGCTCGACCAGGACCAAGTTGAGCTCGTCGGAGTCGAAGTTCGCGTCGCCGCCGGCAACGTGCTCGCGGGTGATCTGGATCGCGCGAACGTTGGTCAGCGGCTGCGCCTTCGGGCCCGGTTGTTGGCGATCCCCGCCCTCGCGCGTGTCCCAATAGAGCCCGCGCGAACGATCGAAGATGCGGTGGTTGAAGAGCAGCTTGCGCAGGCCGATCACCAGCACGAGGCTGGTCACCAGCATCAAGATGCCGACGATCAGCGCGCCGGGATCCTGCTCGAGCACATAGAAGGCCACGCTGCCGATCAGCGTGAGCGCGCCGGCGCTGGCGATCACGCCGACCAGCACATAGGTCCCACGGGTCGGCGAGAACTCGACCCGATCGGGCGTGAAGCGAGCCCGATGGGTGCCGAAGATCGCCCCGCCCGAGCGCACGGGCGACCAGTCGAGATCCTCGGGCGCGGGCTCGGGCGCCGGCTCGCTCGGTGCTTCGCTCACCGCGTCCACACCACGTAGGCCGCACCGGGCGTCGGGTAGAAGATCATCGTGTTGCCGTAGTTGCGATACATCCAGGTCGAGTAGTCGCCGCCGCAGAGGGTCAGGCCGAGGTTGTACTGCGTGCCCGAGAGCGAGAAGTCCCAGCCCGAGCCGAGCGACGCGTGGTTCTTGCAGTCGTTCGGCGCGCCCGGAGGCTTGTTGACCTGGCCGACGCCGCCGTCGGTGTAGCTCGCCGGCCCGCCGCACCACGAGTAGAGGTTGTTGGGCTCGGCGTAGAGCAGATAGCCGGGCTGGCCGAATTCGATGCGCAAGCTGGACTGGGCGATCCAGCCGCTCACGTACACGCTCGCGCCGTCGGAGAAGGCCTCGAGCCGGAAGTCCTGGTACTCGTACTCGTTGAGGTCGAGCCAGGCTTGGACCGCCAGCGAGCCCTGCGACGAGGCGTCGGCGGGATCGGCCGCGAGCAGCTCGGTCGACACGTAGTCGGCTCCGAAGTCGCCCAGGTAGGCGCCCTCGAGCACGCTGTTGATGACCAGCGCAGCCGTCAGCCCGCCGTTGGTCATGTCGCACCAGACTTCGACCGGCGGCCCGCCGACGTCGACGCCCGCCGGATCGACCAGGTACACGCCGTCCTCGATCCCCGCGCCCGACTCGTAGATCGCCACGCAGGTCGGACCGAGCGCGCAGACGTCGTTGGCGTCGGGGTAGGCGTTGGCGTCTTGATCGTTGCAGTCGCCCCCGACCTGCGAAGTGCCGGGCGGGACCTCGCACGACGCGAAGGGCTCGCCGAACCCGAACCCGTCCATGTCGGCGTCGACGTAGTAGGTGCCAGCGTCCACCGCTTCGAGGTCGGCCGTGCCGTCGCAGTCGTTGTCTTGGCCGTCGCAGACTTCGTCGTTGCCGGGGAAGTTGAGCGGATCGTCGTCGTCGCAGTCGAGGTCGGCCGGGACCCCGTCCATGTCGGCATCGGTGCCGTTGGTGTCGGTCGTGTCGGTCGTGTCGGTCGCCGTGGTCGTCGTATCCGTGGCCGTCGTCGTGTCCGTCGCCGTCGTCGTATCGGTGGCCGTCGTCGTATCGGTGCTGCTCGTGTCGGCGGTATCGCTGGACTCGGTGTTGGTGTCGCTGCTCGAGCTCTCGCTCGCGGTCTCGGTCGAGGTGTCGCCGACCTCGTCACCCGCGGGCGTATCGTCACCACCGCAGCCGATCGTCAGCATGGCCGCTGTGATCAGCGTGGCCGCTGGGATCAGCGTGGATGAAAGGGGCGAAAACGCGAGTCGTGAGCGCATGTCGTGACAATAGCGCGGACCCGACCTCCGCCGCATCCCGACCGCTAGCAGTCCGTGGCGCAACCCAGCGCGGCTCCTCGCGCCGGGATTTTCGGCGAGGGCGCGAAGCCGAAGCGCAGCTGTACCGGGCGTACCGCAAGCTGAGGCGACAAAGCCCTCGTCGAAAAGACCAAGCGAGGTGTCGTGGTGGGTTGCGCCACGGGCTGCTCGATCAGTCGACGAAGTCGAGGCTCCAGCGGCCCTGCGCGTCGCGGTCGAGCACGCGCAGGGCCACGGCGTCACCGAGTCGCGCCACTTGCTTGCCGGCGCGCGAGAGCACGACCCCGAGCGCGTCGCAGCGGTAGCCACGATCCAAGCGATCGACGTAGACCTTGATGTCGAGCGGCGGGTCGTCGAGCTGGACATAGGCTCGACCCCGGCGCATGCCCATGAGCGTGCCGAGGTGCGCGGGCCGGGCCGCGAGCGGCTGGCCGAGATCGGCGAAGAACAAGTCGTCGATGACCCGCTGATCGGCGGCCGCGCTCAGCTGGCGCTGGAGCTCGCGCGAGCGATTGGCGGCCTCGATGACGTGCTGGCGCAGCGCCTCGTCGCGGCCGGGCGCGTCGCCTTTGCCGGCGATCACCTCCCACATCTCCTTGTGCAAGAACACGCCGACGACCTCGCGCATCGGGGCCGAGAAGCGGGCGTAGACCTCGGAGCCGACGCCATAGTGCGGTCCAGGCTCGCGGGCGTAGGTCGAGCGGAGGTTGACCATGATGGTCTGGCGCGAGATCGCGGCGGCGAAGCGAGCGTGGGCGTCGTCTTGGGGCAGGCAGCGGACGAACTCGGCCAGCGACCCGTGCTCGCGATCCCAGCGCCATGCACCCTCGAGCCCTTGCGCGCGGGCGGCCGCGTCGATGCAGGCTTGCAGCTGCTCGAGGCTCTCGTCGCTGGGCGGCGGATGGATCCGATAGATCGGGTGGGCCTCGCCCGCGCTGCTGGCCCGGTCACGCAGGTAGCGGGCGCCCTCGGCGTTGCAGAGCAGCGAGAGCTGGGCGTTGTCGGCTTCGACATGATTGCGGGCGACCTCGACCGCGCTGAGTCGAGCGTCGACGCCCGGGGTCAGGCGCACGCGGACCTCCGAGCGATGGTAGGGGACGACGCCGCGGGCCTGGGCGTCGTTGGCTCGGAGCTGGCCGACGACGCGCATCTGTTGGAGGCTCGCGACGATCGCCGGGTCGCGGACCGGGTGCTCGCTTCGGCCGTCGACGACGGCCTCGACCTCGTCGAAGGTCAGCTGATGGCGGCTGCGGATCCGCGCGCGGACGACCTCGGTCCGCGTGCACAGACCCTCGGCGTCGAGCGTCATGTCGAAGACCATCGCCCGACGATCGACCGCGGGCCCGAGCGAGATC
>JAMHUH010000397.1:0-12950 GCA_035904925.1 Nannocystaceae bacterium | reverse complement strand
GCGGGTCGAGTCCGACCGAGGTCGGCCTTGTTCTCGACCCCGAGCAGGGCGCAACCACTCGCGCCGATCACCTCGCGCTCGCGCGCCCACTCGGGCTGCTCGAGCTGATCGGCGCCCTCGATCCACACGACCAGCTCGGCGCCGGCGAGCTGCTCACGACCGAGCTCGACGCCGGCTCGCTCGAGCGCGTCGTCGCTGGTCCGCAAGCCGGCCGTGTCGATCAAGGTCAGCTCGCGCCCGGCGATCGTCAGCTCGGCCTCGACGAAGTCGCGGGTCGTGCCCGGCAAGTCGGACACGAGCGCGCGGCGGCGACCGAGCAGCGCGTTGAAGAGCGCGCTCTTGCCCGCGTTGGGCGGACCGGCCAGGACCACGCGGGCCTTGGCGCGGGCGCGTCGACCCGATTCGAAACGCGCCAACCAGCCCGCGATCGCGGCGTGGACTCGCAGGCACTCGTCGGCCCAGCGCCGCTCGTCCGCGCTCGACACGTCCTCGGGGAAGTCGAGGTTGGCCTCGAGCTCGATCCGCAGCCGCTCGAGCGCGGCGCGAAGCAGCTCGACCTCGCGCCCGAGCTCGCCCGCGACGAGGCGCTTGGCCTGATCGAGCGCGGCCTGGGTGCGAGCGCCGATCAGCGCGGCGATGCCCTCGACCTGATCGAGGCTCAGCCGGCCGTGCTCGAAGGCGCGACGCGAGAAGTCGCCGGGTCCGGCCGCGACGGCTCCGGCCGCGAGCACCTGCTCGAGCACGCGCGCGACGTTGCGCTCACCCGCATGAACGTGCAGCTCGACCACGTCCTCGCCGGTGAACGAGCGCGGCCCAGGCATCCACGCGACCAGGATTTGCTCGCCGGGGCTGGCTGGATCCGCGAGCGTGCGCAGCCCGAGCACGCGCGGCTCCGGCAGCGCGCCGAGGATGGTTTCGCCGAGCAGGGATTCGGCGAGCTCGCGCGCCTGGGGGCCGCTGATCCGAACGATTGCGACCCCGCCATCGGGCGTGCCGGTCGCGACCCCGGCCAGCGTCGAGCGCACGACTCAGTCCTTGAACACGACGACGTGACGCCGACGGCCTTCGCCCTCGGACTCGGTCCGCAGGCCACCGAGCTCGGTCACGGTCATGTGCACGACTCGCCGCTCCATCGCGCTCATCGGCTCGAAGTGATAGGGCTTGCCGGTGTCGATGACCTTCTGGGCGACCGAGGACGCGAGCTCGCGCAGGACCTTCTCGCGCCGGTTGCGGTAGCCGCCGACGTCGAGGGTGATCCGCATGCGACCGAGGCCTTCGGCTTGGAGCACGCGCAAGGTCAGGTACTGGAGCGCGTCGAGGGTGCCGCCGTGCCGACCGATCAGCAGGCCGCCCTCTTCTTCGCCGGTGTTGAGGTCACAGTGGAGTCCGTCCTCCTCGATGTCGATGTCGACCTCGACCTCGACCCCGAGCAGACCGAGGACGGTCTCGAGGAAGGCGCGGACCACCGGGACCGCCTTGTTGATCCGTTGTTCGAGCTCGTCAGCTTCCTTGCGGCTGTTTTCTTGCGGCGACATGGGCATCTCCAATCGGAATTCGTGGGGGGCGAGCGGCGGCGAGCCGGGGCTCACTTCTTGTCGGCCTTGTCGGCCTTCGAGCGCTTGGCGCCGACCTTGCCGACGTTGCCGGCGGGCTCGGGCGCGGGCGCGGTGCTGGGATCACCCGAGGGGATCCGCAGCTGGACGAAGCTCTGGATCAGCGAGAGCACGATGTTGGCGAAGATGTACACGCCCAGGCCCGAGGGCAGGAAGAGCATCATCACCACGAAGATGCCGGGCATCATCCACAGCATCATCTTCATCTGCTGGGCGTCGCCGGTGCTGGGGTTCATCTTGGTCTGGATGAACATCATCACGCCCATGGCGACGGGCAGGATGTAGTAGGGGTCGGGCTGGGTCAGGTCGGGCAGCCACAAGAAGCTCTCGTGGTAGAGGTCGACGACCGCGCCGAGCATGGCGTAGAGGGCGATCCAGACCGGGAACTGGACGATCAGCGGCAAGCAACCCGAGAGCGGGTTGGCCCCGGTCCGCTGGAAGAGCGCCTGCATCTCCTGCTGGAGCTTGACCTTGTCGTCCTTGTACTTCTCGCGCAGCTTGGTCAACTCGGGGTTGATCTCCTTGAGCTTGCGCATCGACTTGTACTGCTTGATCGTCAGCGGCAGCAGCACGCCCTTGACCACGATGGTCAGCAAGATGATCGCCAGGCCCCAGATCCCGGTCAGCTGGTAGAACCAGCGCAGCAGACCGAGCATCATCGTGCCGAGGAAGCGCGAGAGCCCGCGGAACCAGCCCCAGTCGATCGCCTCGTCCAGGTGGATCTCGGGGATGTCGCCGAGCGCCTCGCTGGCCGGGAAGCCCTCGAGCGTCACGTCGCGCTTGGCCCCCAGGTAGAGCGCGAACACGTAGCGCTGCTGCTCGCCCGGGCCGAGCGAGACCTCGCGGCCGAGCCCGGTGTTGACCAGGATGGTCCCGGTCTCGTCGCTCTGGATCACGCAGCCGCCGAGTCGCTCGGCCGGGACGATCGCCTGCAAGAAGTACTTGCTGTCGAGCGCGTACCAGTCGGCGCCGCCCTTGACCCGCTCGTCCTCGTCCTCGACGTCGCCGTGGTCGAAGTCCTCGAGATCCTCGGGGGTCCGGCACAGCGCGCGGTGGATGTCGTAGCGGCTCTTGGCCGTGCCCAAGCCCATGCGGCTGGTCAGCGCGATCCGATGCCCGAGCTTGCCCGGGGTCGTGCCGCGGTTGGCGACGACGACCTCGTAGAGCGCCTCGTGACCCTCGAGCAAGGTCAGCGTCTCGCTGACCTCGATGTCGTTGGCGCGTCGGCGCAGGGCGATGTGGTGCTCGTCTTGCTCGAGCACCTGGCCGCGCTGCTTGGGCCAGGCGAAGTCGGTCTCTTCGGAGACGAAGCCGAGCTCGAGCGTGCGCGGGCCTTCGCCGCCCTCGCCGAGCATCAAGAAGTCGAGGCCCTTGCCCTCGGCGTCGGCGAATTGCTCGCCGAGCATCTCGACCCGGCTGATCAAGCCTTCGCCGCCGTTGCCGACCTCGATCGCGAGCTCGTCGTTGACCAGGCGATGCTCGACCTTGGCGATGCTCGACGCGGGCTCGAGCGGCGCCGAAGGTGCGGGCCCGGCCGGCTCGGCCGTGCCCGGCTCGGCCGGGTTCTCGCCGCCTTCTTCACCCTCGGCCTTGGCCTGCTCGCCGGCCTCGTCGCTGCTCGGCGTCGGCTCGGGTGGGGGGAAGAGATAGAAGTAGCCGACGAAGATCAGGATCGAGATCAGGCCGGCCAGCAACATTCGCTGCTGCGTGGTCATGGACGGATCTCCCGCGCGAGCTCGCTGGGTGGTTGAGAGGGCGTGCAGGGCATTTCGGATCCAGCCGCGAGCCGAGGCGAAGCGAGCCGAGCGGCTCCGAGTCCAGCATCGACGCGCAGGGGCGGCGGCGGATCATAGCCGCCAGGATGCCAGGGATGACAACGCGAGAGCCTTCGCAGCGTGAGCCAACTGCCGCGCACGAACCCGTGGTCGGCCAGGCAGCTGCACGCGTAGTGCGAGCAGCTCGGCGTGAACCGACACGCGGGCGGCAACATCGGCGAGATCAGCACTTGATAGGCGCGGACCAGCATGAGCGCGAGCCGACGCGGCAACCGCCAGATCATGCCGAGCATGCTCGACTCGCTCATGCTCGACCTCGACCGGCGCGGGGCCGCAGCGAGCGAGCGAGCAACGCTTCGAAGTCGGCGACGACGTCGGCGTACTCGATCTGCGCGGCCTGCTGCTTGGCGATCCAGACCAGGTCGAGCCCGCTGGGCAGGCGCGTACGGTTGCGGCGAAACACGTCACGAACCATGCGCTTGATCCGGTTGCGCAGCACGGCGTTGCCGATCTTGCGCGTGACCGTGATGCCGAGTCGGGTTGGCTGCTCGAGCTCGAGCGCGGGCGCTTCGGAAGTCGTCGGCTCGGACGCGGACGGCAGCATCGGCTGCTCTCGCGGAGCGACGAAGACCAGGAAATTGCGGACGTGATGCTTGTGTCCGCGCTGTTGAACGCGGAGAAAATCCCGCCTCTGCTTGATTCGCAGTCGAGCGGGAAATCCCTCCGGTCGCATCTGGTTTGGGGTCCTCGCGACGGGACCCGATCAGGCCACGTCGACGAAGCGGCTCACTTGCCGCCGATCGAGACCGTCAGGCGCTTGCGCCCGATCTTGCGGCGAGAAGAGATCACCTTCCGGCCATTGCGGGTGGCCATGCGGGCGCGGAAGCCATGGGTCCGGACCCGGCTGACGTTGTGGGGCTGGTAGGTACGCTTGGTCACGACGAAGATCCTGTGCGGGCCCTGTTCGGGCGCGAAGGGGCCGGATCGATAACAGCGAGGTAGAGCCGTGTCAAACTCGGACGTCACGCCGGCGTGTGCGATCCGTCGGCCCACACGCTGGCCACCTCGTCGAAGTCGACCGGCGCTGATGGCATGGCCCTTGAGATCGTACTTTGACTCGAACGCGGAAACCCGCTTGCCAAGCCGACTTGCGAGCTCGTCGCCGCGCAAACTCGCTGGTCTTGCGACCCGGCTCGGATCGGCCTGCGTCGACGCCGGAATTTGATCAATGATCCCTGCTGGTTACTCGCCGACACGGGATCGTCACCCGACGCTCGCGGTGCTGGCGCAAGACCGTCCTCGATCGAAAAATCCAGTGATCTCATATTCTTGCCTGACGCGGGGTCAGCGGCGCTTGCGACCCCACGGCGCGGTGAGTACAAACCCAGACCCGCCGCCGTGGAGCGCGGCCCGACGATCCCCAGGATGTTCGTGGCTGTGGACAGGCGGCGGTTGCTGCGAGAATTTCTCAATCATCTCGGGTAGTTCCGAGTTTTCCACAGCGGCTCGCAGCCTGTGGATGGGAGGCACATGCCGGATATCTGGAGCGAGGCACTGCACGGACTCGAGCCGCGACTCGACAAGCAGACTTTCGACATGTGGCTGCGGCCGATCCGCTTGGCCGGCGTCGACGGCGACCTTCTACACCTGCGGGCGCCGAACCGCTTCCTCAAGGAGTGGTTCGAGACCCACTACCTCGACCGCGTGCTCGACGAGCTGTCGACGCAGCACGAGAAAAGCTTCCGGGTCGCGATCGAGGTCGTCGAGGAGCTCGTGGCCGAGCCGGCGATCGAGGAGCTCGAGCTGCGGCGCCCGGCTCACACGCCGCCCGAGGACACGCGGACCAGCGCGACCAAGATCACCGCGCTGCCGAGCGGCCTCCATCCCCGCTACCGGTTCGAGACCTTCATCAAGGGCGGCTGCAACGAGCTCGCGGCCTCGGCCGCGATGGCGGCCGCCGACGAGCCGGGCGCGCGCTTCAACCCGCTCTTCATTTATGGCGGCGTCGGGCTGGGCAAGACCCACCTGCTCCACGGCGTCGGCCACGAGCTGCACCGCAAGAACCCGAGCTTGCGGATCGTCATGCTCAGCGCCGAGCAGTTCATGAACGAGTTCGTGAGCGCGGTCCGGCACAACGAGTTCGATCAGTTTCGCGCCCGCTACCGGCGTGACTGCGACTGCCTGTTGATCGACGACATCCAGTTCATCGCTGGGCGCGATCGCACGATGGACGAGTTCTTCCACGTGTTCAACGCGCTCTACGAGTCGGGCAAGCAGATCGTCGTGACCGCCGACCGCGTGCCCGGGGACATGCCCGGCATGGAAGAGCGGCTGACCTCGCGGCTCAACTGGGGCTTGGTCGCCGACGTCCAGGCGCCCGACCTCGAGACCCGGATGGCGATCCTGCAGGCCAAGGCCGAGCGCGATCAGATCGCCTTGCGACCCGAGGTCGCGCTGAGCATCGCCGAGCTGATCCGCAGCAACGTGCGCGAGCTCGAGGGCGCGCTGCTGCGGGCCACGACCTTCGCCGAGCTGCGCGGGCTCCCGCTCGACGAGCGCTTCGTCCGTGACCTGCTCGGCAAGCCGAGCGGCGCCGACAAGCCGCTGGTCACGATCGACGCCGTGCAAAAGGCGGTCGCGGCCTACTTCTCGATCCGGATCACCGATCTCAAGGGCAAGCGTCGGCATCGCGGCGTGTCGCGGCCGCGGATGATCGCGATGTACCTGTGCCGGCAGCTGACCGGCGCGAGCTTCCCCGAGATCGGCATCCGCTTCGGCGGCAAGGATCACTCGACGGTGATCAACGCCTGCAAGCGGATCGAGAGCCTCCAACAAGACGAAGCCGATCTGAAGACCGCGGTCGAGTCGCTCAAGGGTCAGCTCTTGGCGTGATGGGCAAGCCCGAGGACGCCGGCTCCACGCCCGCGAGCGAGCGTGAGCCCGAGGCCGAGCGCGAGGAGGCTCGGCCCGATCGCGAGGCGATCGAGCGCCGCTACATGGCCGAGCTCGGACGCCGGCTGCGAACGGCTCGCGAGCAGCGCGGCATGACTCAAAAGCAGGCGGCCGAGGCGGCCGGGATCGCGACCGACATGATCTCCCGGCTCGAGAACGGTCATTATCAGAGCCCGGGTTTGCGCACTTTGTTGCGGATCGCCGACGGGCTCGGGACCCGCGTGGCCGAGCTGCTGCCCGAGTTCGAGGTCGAGGCCAGCGCGAACCCGGTCGAGCTCTCGCAGCGGGCACGCCTCGCCGCGCTCACGCATCGGGCCGATCCCCGCGACTTCGAGCTGATCGTCGAGATCGCCGGGACGATCGTCAACCGCCGGCGCTGAGCCTCGCCGGCGTTCCCGCCTGGTCGATCCGGCTCGATCGAGCGCGAGCGCTTTCGCTACCATGCGGGCATGTCGACTCGCGTTCGTTCGGCCTCGCTCCTGCTCGCCTCGTTGGGCTCGTTCGGCTCGCTCGCCTGCGCCAGCGAGGATCGGCCTGGGCTCGACGAAGGCATCGTGACCTCGCTCGACGAGGCCCCGGGTGAGGCCGACGCGAGCTCCAGCGCCAGCACCGACGCGACCTCCACGTCCGGGACCAGCGACTCCAACGACACCAGCGACAGCCCCGACACCAACAACGACGGCGCGCCCAAGTTCGACTTCGCGATCCCCGACGCCGACCAGCCCGACCAGGGCCCGATCATCCCCGAGACCTGCCAGCAGGCGCTGGCCGGCGAGAGCACGGTCGGCTGCCTGTTTTTTGGCGCCGACCTCGACTCGCACGACTCGGTCGAGAACCAGCAATTCGCGATCGCGGTCTCGAACGTGCAGCAGGGCCAGGTCGCGACGGTCGAGGTCGAGCTCGAGCAAAACGGCGTGTGGACCCCGGTCGCGGGCCCGGTGATGGTCAACCCGCTGAGCCTCTACACCTTCGCCCTCGCGGCGTTCAGCCAGGACGACAGCGGGGTCAAGGTCGGCGGGGCCTACCGCGTCACTTCGGACGTGCCGATCATCGCCTACCAGTTCAACCCGGTCGACGGGGCCAGCTCCTACCTCTCGGACGCCTCGATGCTCTATCCGGTCCCGACCTGGGATCACGTCAACCAGGTCGTCGGCTGGAAGGTGATCGACGATGGCATCGGCGTGCAGGGGGCCTACGTCAGCATCATCGCGGCGGTCGACGGCACCCAGGTCACGGTCACGCCGAGCGCGGCGACGCTCGCCGGCAACGGCGTGCCGGCCGGGCAACCCGGCGTGCCCTTCATGATCCAGCTCGATGAAGGCGACGTGGCCGAGGTCATGACCAAGACCATGAACACCGGCCTGACCGGCACGCGGATCGAGACCGACCCCAACCATCCGGTCGCGGTGTTCTCGGGCAACGAGTGCACCTTCATCCCGACCAACGTCTATGCCTGCGATCACCTCGAAGAGCAGCTCGCGGGCGTGCGCTTGTGGGGCGAGCACTTCATCGCCTCGCGGGTGCCCAACCGCAGCGCCAACGACCCCTCGCTCTGGCAGATCTACGCGTCGGAGGACGCGACCTCGATCACCTTGACGGCCGACGCTCAGGTCAGCGGGCTCCCGGCCAGCCCCTTCGTGCTCGATGCCGGCCAGGTCGTCGAGTTCTACGCGGGCGGCAACGCCAACCAACCCGGCGACTTCGAGGTCGAGGCCAGCAAGCCGATCGCGGTGCTCAACTACATGACCGGCTCGGAGAATCCTGGCGCGGCCGGCACGGGCGATCCGGCGATGGTTCAGCTCAGCCCGATCGAGCAGTTCCTGCCCCGCTACGTGGTCTTGGTCCCGAGCACCTGGGTGACCGACGTCGCCGTGGTCGCGCGCCCGGCCGGGGCTCCGATCTTGCTCGACGGCGCGCCGATCAGCGACGCGCTCTTCATCCCGGTCGCGGCCAGCGGCTACGAGGTCGCGCGCGTGCCCGTGGCCGATGGGATCCACGTCTTCGACGGGGACAGCAACGCGTTCTCGATCGTGATCCTCGGCTACGACCTGTGGGACAGCTACGCCTACCTCGGCGGGACCGGCACGGGCGTGATCAACCCGAACCCCCAGGGCTAGCGGCCGAACCCGCAGGGCCGAGCGAGCCCGCCTCGGGCGTCCACAGCCAGGCCGCGCCACGGACCCCGCTCGAGTCGCCAAAGCGAGGCTCGAGCAGCTTGGTGTCGATGCGATCCGAGAACACGTGCGGGACCCAGAGCTCGGGCACGCGGGTGTAGAGCGAGCGCAGGTGACTGAGCCCGCCGCCGAGCACGATCGCGTGCGGGTCGACGATGTTGATGACCATCGCGAGCGCGCGAGCGAGGCGCTCGGCGTGGCGCTCGAGGGTGGCCTGGGCCTCGGCGTCGCCGGCCTCGGCCGCGGCCGCGATCTCGATCGCGCTCAGGGCCTGGCCGCTGACCCGCAGGTGATCGCGGGCGAGGCCGGGGCCGGACAAGAACGCCTCGAGGCAGCCCACGCGCCCGCAGTCGCAGACCGGCCAGGGCCGCTCTTCGTCGGCCATGCGCGGCAGCGGGACATGGCCCCACTCGCCCGCGATCGCGTTGGCGCCGACCAGCGCGCGACCCTCGACGACCAAACCCCCGCCGACGCCAGTCCCGAGGATCACCCCGAACACGATCGGCAGCCCCGCCGCCGCGCCGTCGGTCGCCTCCGAGACGGCGAAGCAATTGGCGTCGTTGGCCAGCCGCACGGGCCGGGCCAACACTCGCTCGAGGTCCTCGGCGAAGCGCTGCCCGTTGAGGCAGGTCGAGTTGGAATTCTTGATCGTCCCGGTCGCCGGCGAGGTGACGCCAGGGTGGCCGACGCCGACGCTGCAGCGCTCTGCGAGCTCGCGTTCGAAGTGCCCGACGAGCTCGACGATCGCGACCAGCGTGCCGGGGTAGTCCCCGCGCGGCATGGCCACGCGACGACGCAGGCGTTCATGGCCTTGGTCATCGAGCGCGAGCGCTTCGATCTTCGTTCCTCCGATGTCGATGCCGATCCTCACCGTGAGCAATCCTACGCGAAGCGAACCCAAAAGAAGTCGTCCACAGGCCGGGGAGAACTCGCGGTGGAGGGCACATCGCGCGCCGAGCCTGGGGACGAGAGGCCCTTTCATCCCCAGGCTGCGCACCTGCCCGTGTTTCGAAAATCCGAGCGATCTCGATGACTTGCCCGGATCTCCCCCAATCCACAGGCCCTATCGAGATCGAGATCCGGAAAATTCAGAAAGAACCCATGATCTCGGAGAGGACACGCGCTCGCGGCTGGGCTCTCCCGCCTCGTCGAGCACCCTGGTACAACCCCGACCCGAGGACGCCCGATGGAGTTCGAGATCGACCAGGCCCGTTTCCTGTCTGCATTGACCTTGGCCCATACCGTGGCCGACCGGCGTGCGACCATGCCCGTATTGGCCAACGTCCTGTTGAAGGCGACCGCCGACGACGAGCTCGTCTGCAGCGCCACCGACATGATGATCGCGCTGACCGAGACGGTCCAGTGCAAGGTCCACAGCCCGGGCAGCCTGACGCTCGGCGTTCGGCACCTCAACAACGTGATCCGCACGCTCCCGAGCGGCGTGGTCCGGGTCAAGAGCCTCGACAACTCGTGGGCCCAGATCGTCGCCGCGCGGTCCGAGTTCAAGCTCATGGGCATGCCCGAGGGCGACTTCCCCGAGCTGCCCGACTCGAGCGGGGTCAGCTTCACGAGCGTCGCCAGCCATCGCCTCGTCGACCTGATCGACAAGACCCTGTTCTCGGTCTCGACCGACGAAGCTCGGGTCAACCTCAACGGCGCGCTCTTCGAGTGCGACGGCAGCCGAGCCACGATGGTCTCGACCGACGGCCACCGCCTGACCAAGTACAGCGTCGAGCTCGGCGGGCCCAAGCTGGCCAAGGGCATCGTCGTGCCGCGCAAGGGCATGGACGAGATCCGCAAGGTCCTCAACAAGGTCGAGGGCGAGTGCGAGCTGGCGATCGCCGACGGCTATTTGTTCGTCAAGGCCGACGCGCTGACCCTCTCGGTCAAGCTCAACAACGTCACCTTCCCGCCCTACCAGCAGGTCGTGCCCAAGGACCACCAGCGGCGGGCCGAGGTCGGCCGTGACGAGCTGGTCGCCGCGCTGCGCCAGGCCGTCGTCATCGCGCCCGAGAAGACCGCTACGGTCAAGCTCCAGCTCGACAAGCACACGCTGCGACTCGCCGCCGACAACCCCGAGCTCGGCGCGATCAACCTCGAGCTCGCGGTCGACTACGACGGCTCCTCGCTGACCGCCGGCTTCAACGCCAACTACCTGATCGAAGCGCTCGGAGCGATGGGCAGCGAGCGGGCCTACCTCGACTTCCAAGGCGAGCTCGACCCCTGCGTGCTGCGACCGGCGGGCGTCGAGGGTCAACCGGCGCCCGACTTCCTCGCCGTCGTCATGCCGATGCGGATCTGAGCCTCGCCTCGCCTCGCCCCGCCGTCCCGCCGTTCATGCAGCTCGAGCGGCTCAGCCTCGCGGACTTTCGCAACCTCGCAGGTCCCATCACGCTCGACTTCGACGAGCGCTTCACGGTCCTGCATGGCCACAACGGCGCGGGCAAGACCAACCTGCTCGAGGCCATCTACCTGATCTCGACGCTCCGCTCGTTTCGCTCGAGCGAGCTCGGGGCGCTGCTGCGACGCGGCTGCGAGCACGCGCGGGTCGAGGTCCAGGCCTTCGACGCGACCGCCAGGCTCTCGACCAAGCTCGAGGTTCGGCTCGATCGCAGCGCTCGCGCGCTGCGTCGGACCGCGCGGATCGACGGCAAGTTGATCCGCAGTGCGACCGATTTCTATGGTCGGATCCAGGCGATCTTGTTCACGCCCGAGGACCTCGCGGTCCTGCGTGGGTCTCCGAGCGCGCGCCGGCAATTCATCGATCGGGTCGTGTTCGCGCGCGAGCGCGGCCACATCAGCGACGTCCAGATCTACGAAAAATTGCTGCGCTCGCGCAACCGCGTGCTCAAGACCGACTTCGCGCCGATCGAGTGCGAGCGGATGCTCGACACCTACGACCACCAGCTCGCCGAGGTCGGGGCCCGGATTTGGACTCGGCGCGCGAGCCTGATCCGCGAGCTGCGTGGCCCCTTCGCGGCTGCCTTCGCCCAGATCCACGACCGCGAGCACGACCCGGCCTTGCTCGCCGCCGAGCTGCGCTATGTCAGTCGACTCGATCCTGGCGCGAGCGTGGCCGCGAGCGAGCGACGAGCCGCGCTGGGTCGAGCGCTGGCCGAGCAGCGACGCCGCGATCTGGCGGCCGGTCGGACCACGATCGGTCCCCACCTCGACGACCTCGAGGTCACGCTCGACGGCGCACGAGCGGGCGAGTTCGCCTCGCAGGGGCAGACGCGGGCCTTGGTCTTGGCGTTCAAGATCGCCGAGCTGCGGGCCGCTCGCGAGCGTCACGGTCACGCGCCTTTGTTGTTGCTGGACGATGTATCGAGCGAGCTCGATCCCCAGCGCACGGCCAGGCTCTTCGAAGTGCTGGCGGCCGAGGTCGGGCAGTGCGTGTTGACCACGACCACGCCGGCCTATCTCGATCTCGGCCAGGCTTCGCGGCGCGAGCTCGAGGTCCGCGACGGAGCGCTCGTCGGGGCGCGCTGACCCCTTCACGACCTCGCCGATCCATGCCAGGTTTGACCATGCGCATGGCACTCGGACTTCGTGGGCGCGGCCGCTCGCTCGCTCTGATCGCATGGACCCTGGTCTCGGCGAGCACGCTGAGCTGCTTCAAGGCCGGCTCGGACGAGGGCGAGGCGGGCGACGAGATCGGCACCGGGACCGAAACTGGTGACGCGGCGGTCTGCGGCAACGCGATCGTCGAGACCGGCGAGGCCTGCGACGACGGCAACGACGTCGACACCGACGCCTGTCTGACCAGCTGCGTCGAGGCCAGCTGCGGCGACGGCAACGTCCAGTCCGGGGTCGAGGGCTGCGACGACGGCAACCAGAGCGGGGGCGACGGCTGCTCGGCCACCTGCACGCTCGAGTCGTGCGGCAACGGGGTCGTCGAGGCCGGCGAGGCCTGCGACGACGGCAACCAGGTCGAGACCGACGCCTGCACCAGCCTGTGCGCGGCCGCGGCCTGCGGCGACGGCTTCGTCCAGGAGGGCGTCGAGCCCTGCGACGACGGCAACGCGGTCGACACCGACTCCTGTTTGACGACCTGCGTCGAGGCCAGCTGCGGCGACGGCTTCGTCCGCATGGGCGTCGAGCCCTGCGACGACGGCAACACCGACGACACCGACGACTGCCTGACCAGCTGCGCCAACCCCTCGTGCGGTGACGGCTTCGTGCACGCGGGCATCGAGGAGTGCGACGACGGCAACGGGGTGGCCAACGACGGCTGCTCGACCCAATGCCTGCTCGAGTGCGGCGACGACTGCTGGGGCCCGGAAGGGTGCATGACCGGGGCCGGTCGCTGCGTCCGCTTCAGCTGTCGAATCGCAGAAGACGGGGCCGACTTCTGCAACACCTGCATGGGCTGGAACGAGATCACCGTCGATCAGTGGCTCAACGGTGGCTATTGCGCGGACGTCAGCGCCAAGTAT
>JAMHUH010000396.1:0-2533 GCA_035904925.1 Nannocystaceae bacterium | reverse complement strand
CAGAGTAGCTCGGGCCCGCACGCGGCCTCGGGCGCGTCGGGATCACACAGCGCGCCGGGTCCGGGGCTGCACAGATCGTCGCCGACATGGCCGACGACCTCGACCTGATCGATCGCGGCCTCGACGATGACTTCTTCGGGCACGACCGGATCACGAGCGCCGATCCGCAGGCGCGTGCCGGCGACCATCGGGATCCCGCAGGCTGCGAAGCCGACCTTCGACCAGAGGTTGGCCGGCTCGGCCGTCGGCCCGCCGTCGAGCTGCTCGAGCACGTGCACGGCCACGCCCTCGGGCGCCTCGGGGTCGGGGACCAGCAGCGCGACCTCGAACTGGACGCCGGTCGGGATCAGGGTCGAGCGATAGAAGAAGCGATCGAGCGAGACCGCCAGAGTCGAGAACTCGCTTGGATCGAAGGCCGGTGAGATCGCGTAGACGGTGCCGCCGTCGACGTCGGCCTCGCCGAGCAGGCCCTCCGGGTTGGCGCCCGTGTACAAACAGTCGGGCCCGAGCGAGCCGGCCCCGGGCTGCGCGAGCGCAGCCTGATCATCCAGCACCTCGCGCGGCTTGCCGCGGATCCACGCGCCGCTCGAGGCGTCGCCCGTGAAGGTCCAGCCGAGATCGCTCGAGAAGTCGTCGACGAAGAGCGGCTTGCTCTCGCCGTTCCAGGTCGTGGTGAAGGTCCAGGTCTCGCTGTCCGCCGACTCGAGCTCGGGCCGGGCTAGTTCGAAGGCCCGCACCCGCCAGGCGAAGCTGGTGTCGGCGATGAAGTCGAGCGGCCCGGTGCAGGTGCCGACGAAGCCGTACTCGCCGGTCTTGCCGTTGGCCAGCTCGATGTCGTCGATCCAGACCCGATAGCCGATCGCGTCGCCCTCGGGATCGCTGGCGGCCGACCAGCACAGCTCGCTGACCAAGGGGACCTCGAGCGCGCCGTCGCTCGGGCTGAGCAAGCTCGGCGTCGAGGGCGGTCGATCCTCGCCGCTGGTCGACTCGCCGGCTTCGCTGGTCCCGCTCTCGCTGCTGACGACTTGGTCGTCGCTCCCGCGCTCGCCGACGCAGGCACAGGCGCAGGTCAGCGCCACCGTCAGCGCACGCGGTCGAGCTCGGAGCACACCCGAGGCTGCCACAAAAGTGCGCGTGGTTCTGCGGACGCCTGCGCTATGGTGCGAGCCGATGCGCTGGCTCGGCTTGGCTCTACCGCTCGCGCTCGGCGTCGCGCTCGGCGTGGTCGCCGAGCCGGCCAGGGCGGGCAACGAGGCCCACCCGCGCACGCCCGTGCTCTGGCCCCCCAGCGCCTGCGGTCAGGTGATCGATCGCAGCGTCACGCCGGTCGTCCACTTCGACTACATGATCCCGGCCGAGGACACGGCGCTCACGCCCGAGGAGCTGCCCGACAGCCGCACCCACCAGTTCTTCGCGCTCTGCCGTCAGCGTCCCAAGACCGAGCTGCTGCCCAATTGGATCAGCGACGACGACGTCGGTCGATCGGTCCTCGCCGGGTTGATCCCCGCGGACAGCGTGCCGACCCAGGACGTGCTCGACACCAGCGCGGACTGGGTCGACTGCGCGCTGCGGATCGACGCCGACGATCAGCGGCGACCGATCACCTTCGCCGCGGCCGAGCAGGGCGTGGACTGGGAGATCGCGGGCGTGCCGGTCGGGGTCTGGGAGATCGCGGGCTACACCTTCGAGCCGCCCTTCAACCTGTGGCGTGCGCGGCCCGACTTCGTGAAGATCGTCGACGATCCCAGCGATCCTGCCCAAGACCTCCCGGCCGGACAGATCCACCCAACCCAGACCTACTGGTGGCCCTTCGAAGCGAACGAGCTCGAGCTGTGTGTCGACGTGCTCGAGCCCGCGACGGCGATCGTCGAGTGGGCTCCGCTCGAGCCCGAGCTGGTCTGGGCGGAGCTCGGCAGCGAGACGATCGAAGCCGATGGGCTCGTGACCTTGGCCATCTACGGCCCCGCGCTCGAGGCTCCGGGCGGAGGCAACGTGCAGGTCGAGGGGCTGCTGCGCGTCCGGCTGATCGATGCGCTCGGTCGCGAGTTCGTCGTCCACCTCGACGAGTCGATCATCTTCGAACGCTGCAACGGACACTGTGGCGACGAGCCGATGCCACAAGACACGGGCGGCACGGACGACTCGCAGGACAGCGGAGAGTCCGGCGGCGCCCTCGATGCGTCGAGCCCGGCTTGTGCATGCTCGAGCACCGAGCCCGGTCGCGCGTGGCCGCTCGCATGGCCGCTCGTGATCGCTGCCCTGACCCGACGCCGCGTTCCAAGCCCTTCCCGAAAATGCGTGTAGAACGCCGTATTCAGACCTTCCAGGGCGGTGGACAAGCGCGAGGGCGCCGAGCATACTCCGCCCCTCATGGCGCGCGTCACCGTCGAAGACTGCCTCGTGCAGATCCCCAATCGCTTTGCCCTGACCGCGCTGGCATCGCGTCGCGCTCGGGCCCTCAGTGAAGGCCGCGGCACCGCGATGGTCCCGGCCCCCAACAAGGTCGGCGTGCTCGCGCTGCGCGAGATCGCCA
>JAMHUH010000395.1:0-6771 GCA_035904925.1 Nannocystaceae bacterium | reverse complement strand
GGCGGCGGGTGGGTTGGCGGCGGGGTCGGGGTCGTCGACGATTCGAAATACGCCGGGGTGCTCGGTCCACAGGTTGAACCATGGATCCCAGGTGTAGCCCTCGACGACCCAGGCGCCGGCCGGGAGCGCGCTGGTGTCCCAGAGCACCGGCTCGGCCGCGGCGGCGAAGCTGATCGGCCGGCGCTCGTCGTCGGCGTTGATCCGGGTCGCGCAGGCTTGCCAGCGGGTGGCGTTGTCGAGCACGTCGTGCTCGAGGTCGACCAGCGCGAGGTCGCCGAGGCCGAGCTGGAGCGCGACCTTCAGATCGGCCTCGCTGATCCAATTCGGGTTGACGTCCTCGAAGTAGTGATCGCGGCAGAACGCGAAGAATTGATGGCGGCGGCCGTCCGGCGGCTCGGCGTCGGTCAGCACGCTGTCCTCGAAGGGGATCGCGTATTCGAGCGCGAAGATCGGGCCCTGGCGGCCACGATCGATCGTGGTCATGCAGGGCGCGCCCGTCCAATCGACCGGCGTGCGAGGCTCGAGCGCGTGGGCTTCGGCGCGCTGGGCTCGGAGCGCGAGCACGACCCCGATCGCCAGGGTCCCGCTCCGCTCGAGCGCCCCGCTCCGCCAAGTCTTCGACCCGACTCGCACCTCCCGAGCCTACCCGATCGGTCGCCGATCCTCGCAAAGCGACGTACCATGATCAGCGTGAGCGAGGCGCCCGAATGAAGCTGCTGCTCGTCGAGGACGAGGCCAAGCTCGCCGCCGTGCTCAGTCAGGGCATGCGCGAGGAGGGCCACCAGGTCGACCTGTGCATCACGGCCGCGCAGGCGGCCGCGCAGGCGCGCGACATCGACTACGACGCGATCGTGCTCGACTGGAGCTTGCCCGATCGCGACGGGGTCAGCTTGCTGCGAGACTGGCGAGCTCGCGGGCTGCGAACGCCGGTGTTGATGCTGACGGCCCGCGGCAGCGTCGGCGAGCGGGTCACGGGGCTCAAGGCCGGCGCCGACGACTATCTGGTCAAGCCCTTCGCCTTCGCCGAGCTGCTCGCTCGACTCGAGGCGCTGCATCGGCGCGGCGCGGGTCAGCTCGAATTGTTTCGCGCCGGTCCGGTCAGCGTCGACGGTCGGCGGCGGGTGATCGTCGGGCCCGAGGGCGAGCTCGGGCTCACGCCCCGCGAGTACGCGCTCGCCTGCGAGCTCTTCAGCCACGTCGGCGAGGTCGTCGTGCGCAGCCACCTGCTCTCGGCCGTGTGGGGCTCGAACTTCGAAGGCGACCCCAACGTGCTCGACGTCTACCTCGGCTATCTGCGCGGCAAGCTGGCTCGAGTCGCGGGCGAGGCCGTGCAGATCAAGGCCGTGCGCGGGGTCGGCCTCCGCTTGATCGTCGCGGTCGTCGGAGCCTGAGCGATGCAGCTGCGCACCCGTCTGCTCTTGGTCGGTGGCGCGCTGCCGCTGACCTTGATGATCGCGACCACGCTGATCGCCGGGTTGGTGTTCGAGCGCGTGCTGCTGGCCGAGCACGATCAAGCCTTGCTCGGCCAGGCCGCGGTCGAGGCCGTCAGCCTCTTCGATCGCGCCAACACCCCGCACCTCCACCTGCTCGACTCGCCGCTCGAGAACCAGCTGCGCGACTTTCCGCCGCGTGGCGTGCTCTATGGACCCGACGGCGCGCGCGTGACCGCTTACCCCGATCTCGCGACCGGCCCCGATCGCCTCGACCCGCGCGAGTCTCCGCGCAGCGCACGGCTGACGACGGTCGACGCGCCCGAGGGCCGCGAGCGCGTGCTCGAGGTCCGCGTCGACGATCCGCAGGGCCAGCCCTACGCGCTGTGGCTGGCCGCCTCGCTCGATCGCCACGATCGCGAGATGGCCAGCTACTGGCAGGTCTCGAGCTTGGTCGTGGCGATCGCCGGCGCGCTGCTCTTGCTCGGTCAGTGGATCCACGCGCTCAGCCTCTCGACCCGAGTCGGCAACCTCAGCGCGCACATGCGTCGGCTGCGGGCGGGCGCGCTCGATCACTCGCCGCCCGAGGATCCCAACGACGACGAGATCGCCGAGCTGCGCCAAGCGATCGCCGAGACGACCGAGCGGCTCGCGGCCGCGCGGACCAGCCAAGATCGCTTGGTCGCCGACGCGGCCCACGAGCTGCGGACCCCGCTCGCGACCTTGCGGGCCGGCATCGACGTCGCGCTGCGACGCGAGCGGAGCAACGCCGAGCTGCGCACGACCCTCGAGCAAGCCCGCGAAGAGGTCGATCGCCTCGCCGCGCTGGCCAGCAGCCTGCTCGACCTGGCCGCGCTGCGGGCCTCGCCGCTCGATCGCCGACCCGGCGATCTCGTCGCCGTGTTGATCGAAGCCGTCGACGCCGCCCGCATGCAGGCCGAAGAGCACGGCTTGTTGGTCCGCATGCAGGCGCCCGAGCACGCGCCCGCCGAGTTCGCCGCGACCTCGCTCCGGCAGGCGCTCGACAACCTGCTCGGCAACGCGATCAAATTCTCGCCCGCGGGCGGCGAGATCGCGATCGAGCTGGTTCACGAGCGTGGGCAGTGGTGCTTTCGCGTGCTCGACTGCGGACCCGGCGTGCCCGAGCCGCAGCGCGACGCGATCTTCGAACCCTTCCACCGGGTCGCGCTCGATCGGCCGGGCAAGGGCCTCGGGCTGGCGATCGTCCACGACGTCGCCGAGCGGCATGGCGGCCGTGTCTGGGTCGAGGGGCGCGAGTGCGGCGGGGCAGTGTTTTGTTTGGCGCTGCCCGATTGAGCTCGACCCGAGCAATCGGCCGCGAGACGCGATAGGAAGTCGCCATGCGCTTCACCTCGATCACGCTTCTCGTCATCGTCCTGGCCGGCTGCGGCGAGAGCCCCAACACCAACCCCAACGACGACGAGGTCGGCTCGAGCGAGAGCGCGACGGACACGAGCACGCAGGGCGACACGACCACCGGCACGAGCGACACGACCAGCGACACGACCAGCGAGACCGGCGATCCCGAGGCGTGCTGGACCGACCTCGCGTTCGGTGAGCAGGCGGTGTTCTACCAAGGCTTCGCGAGCGGCAGCGAGGGCATCGCGTTCGGCGTCGACGGCCTGCTCTACGTCACCACCAGCGAGGCTGGCGACGGGACCCTCTGGCAGCTCGACGCGCAGGCCGGGATCAGCGAGTACGCCAAGCTGCCCTACGCGCTCGGGCTCGCGCCCCGCTCGACCGGCGAGTTCGTGGTCGCGTCGATCGGCATGCTCAACTCGGCCGATGGCGCGGTCTATGAGGTCGACGCCCAGGGCACGCCCAGCGTGCTGCTCGCGACCGGGATCGCCAGCCCCAACTTCGTCGCGCTCGCGCCCGACGGCAGCGCCTTGGTGTCCGACGACGTCGACACTCGCGTGTTTCGGGTCAGCCCCGAAGGTGCGCTGAGCGTGGTGATCGAGCAGGTCGATTCGCCCAACGGCATGGCCTACAGCCCCGACGGCAGCCTCTTTTATGTCGCGTCGACCTTCACCCAGCTCGGTCAGCTGACCCGCTACGAGGTCGACGCCCAGGGCATGCCGATCGAGGCCAGCGCGATCGAGATCCTCCAGCTCGGCCCGGCGACCACGCCCGACGGCATCGCCGTCGACGTCGAGGGCCAGGTCTACGTGGCCGCGAACGTGGCGGGCCAGCTGTGGCGGGTCGATGGCAGCGCCGACAGCCTTCAGCCGGGCGAGCTCGTCGCCGAGGATCTCGGCTCGCCGGCCAGCCTCGCGTTTGGCCGTGGGGCGGGCTTCGATCCTTGCTCGATCTACCTGACCCAGCTCTTTGGCAGCCAGGTGATCCGCGTGGCGATCGGCGTGCCTGGGGCCGAGCTCTACCAATGACCCCGTAGGCCCGGCGACGGATGCTCGAATTGATTTGATTGCGTTGATTCCGCGATGCGCGAAAGCGGGCACATGCGCGGAATCGATGGTTGGGCAACTCGTGGAAACATGATGCGCGAACTCAACCATCGAAATTCGCGACGCGATGCTCTACACAGATTTGCATGCGACGACTTTCGACCATGTTGGGGCTCTCTTGCCTTGCCCTGCTCACCCTGCCCGCTTGCCCTTCGGACGACGGAACCGGCACCGACGAGATCGGGACCGACACTGGGACGGACACCGGGACCGGGACGGACACCGGCACCGAGACGGGCACGACCACGAGCGACACGAGCGACACGACCGACACGACGACCACCGACACGACGACCACCGACACGACGACGACCGACACGACCACCGACACCGGCGGCGTCTGTGGTGACGGCGTGGTCGATGCTGGCGAAGACTGTGACGACAGCGGCGAGTCGGCGACCTGCAACGACGACTGCACGGCGGCCGCGTGTGGCGACGCCAAGCTCAACGCGAGCGCGGGCGAAGCGTGTGACGAGGGCGGCGAGTCGGCGAGCTGCAACGTCGACTGCACGGCGTCGGCCTGCGGCGACGGAGTGCTGAACGTCAGCGCGGGCGAGGAGTGCGACGGCGAGGTGGTCAACGGAATCTGCGAGGTCGACACCTGCGCGGTCACCTGCGACGCCGACTTCGACAGCTGCGACGGCGACCCGCTGACGGGCTGCGAGGCGGCCCTGTGCGGGGGCAGCTGCGACAACCTCGGGCCCTTCCCGGGCATGCAGCAGTTCGACTTCAGCGGCTCGATCGAGCAGTTCGAGATCCCCGCGTGCGTCACCAACCTGACCATCGAGGTCAGCGGCGCTCAAGGTGGCAACGGGACCGGCAGCGGCGCGAAGCCGGGCGGGCTCGGTGCGACGATGATCGGCGACTTCATGGCCACGCCCGGTGACGTGCTCGACGTCCTCGTCGGTGAGCAGCCCGGCCTGAACGGTGGCGGCGGTGGCAGCTTCGTCGTCCTCGGCATGGACCCCTGGATCGTCGCGGGCGGCGGCGGTGGTGGTGGTGGTGCCTGCTGCGGTGGACAGGTCGACGGCATGCCCGGCGTGATCGGCGAAGACGGCACGGCGGGCACCAGCCCCGGTTGCCCGGGAGGTGCGGGCGGTAGCGGTGGCAACGGCGGTGGCGCGGGCAACAGCATCGGCACGGGCGGCGGCGGTGGCTTCTTGACCGACGGCGTGATGGGCCAGCCCTCGGGCGGCGGCAAGTCGTTCCTCAACGGCGGCGCGGGCGGTGCGGGTGGCTTCAACGTCGCGGCCGAGACCGGCGGCTTCGGTGGCGGAGGCGGGGCCAATCAAAACGGTGGTTGGACCTCCGGTGACGGTGGCGGCGGCGGTGGCTACAGCGGCGGCGGCGGAAGCTGTGGCGCGAACCAGTGGGGTTCGGGCGGTGGCGGTGGCTCGCTCAACGCGGGCGACAACCAGATGAACACCGGCGGCGCCCGTATGGGCGATGGCGTGATCATCATCAACTGGTAGTGGATCGACGAGCACGAGCAGCGCCTCGATTGCGATGCAATCGAGGCGCTGCTTCGTTCGAATGTCGAGGTCACCGATTCGAATTCGATTCGAACTCGAATCGACAACCAAAAAAACGAGGTGCGCTCGTTGGAGCGCACCTCGTCGATGGAGAGTGGGTCAGTCGACCGGGCTCAGTAACGGCCGCCGCCGCCACCACCACCACGGCCGCCGCCGCCACCACCACGGCCACCACCGCCGCCGCCACGGCCACCGCCGCCGCCGCCGCCGCCACCGAAGCCGCCGCCGCCACCACCACGGCCGCCGCCGCCACCACCACCGCCGCCGCCGCCAGCGGGACGCTCTTGCGCCTCGTTGACCTTGAGCGGGCGACCATCGAGCATGGTGTTGTTGAGTTGCTCAATCGCCTTGAGCGCTTCCTGGGCGTTGCCCATGGTGACGAACGCGAAGCCGCGCGGCTGGCCGGTCTCGCGATCGGTGGGCATCGCGAGCTCGCGAACCTCGCCGATGGCGGTGAAGGCAGCCTCGAGCGTCTCGCGGCTGGTGTTGAACGAGAGATTTCCTACGTAGAGACGGTTACCCATGAATCGATGCTTCTTCCGGCTTGTTGCGCCCAGTGGGCTCGTGCGTGCCATCCGATGAAGCCGGAGAGGATCGAACAGAAGCGCTCGCGTCGAAGCGCGAGCACGTGTTGCGTCGTCCAGTCATCAGAGCGGGGCACAGCCTCCCCCACACGGAGGAAAGAGTAAAGCGCCGCATCTTGGCCAGTGGCATCGCTTGGGCGTTGGCGCGGCCCCACACGCGTGATCAAACACATGGGGACGAAGGAATTTCGGCTGATCTCGTCGCCGAAGCCTCCGGCACTACCGGCGCGAAGCCGGCTCGACGCGCTCGAGCAGCAGCGTCGAGGCAGCGCAGACGAAGGCCTTGGGTCGCCGCACTTCGGTGCAGGTCCGCTCGATCACCGCCCGGTAGAGCTCGGCCGCCCGCGGGTCGTCGTAGAGGTCGAGGATCCGTGCGAAGAGGTAGACACGCCACGGATCCTTCACCCGCGCGAGGCTGGAGGGGTCGAGCGCGGGTGCTCGCATGACGAGGTCGACCGGCTTGGTCGTTGCGTGGCGAGGGGCGAGCGACTCGACCTCGGCCGGCGTCGCGGCGGCGTAGATCGCCGCCGAAAAGGGCGGCCGACCTTCGAGTCCGGCCACGACCTGCGGCGCCTCGCCGAGCTCACGCAAGAGCGGGGCCGCACGAGCGCGTGAGGGATCGAGTGTGAAGGCCGGCAGGTTGGACCACGCGTCGACGTAGATCGGCTGCGCGAGGGTCGGGCCGCGCAGCTGGACGAGCTCGTGACCCGACGTGGTGCCAACCATGACCACGTCGATC
>JAMHUH010000394.1:0-9577 GCA_035904925.1 Nannocystaceae bacterium | reverse complement strand
GGCGCAGGTGCGGGCCGTGCTCCTTGGCCGCGGCGCCGAGCGGGATGACCACGATCGTCTCGGGCCCGAGCAGGGCCTCGGCCTCGGGCCAGGTCAGATCGGAGAGCTCGACGCCGGGTCGCGTGGTCGTGATGGTTGTCGGCGTGCAGCCGAGCAGGGCGCAGAGCAACGCGGGGAGCCTTCGCACCCGCCGAGGCTATCGCGTTCGAGCGGCCGCAGCTCTCGCAGCTCTAGTGGTCGAGAACTCGATCGCCCGCGATGGATCCACCGAGTCAGCGTCCGCGAAGGATCACCGAGTCAGAGCGTGCTTTTCTGCGAAGCGCAGACTCAGGACACTCGCAGCGTGGCGTGAAGCCGGCTCAGGCTCGTGGCGTGAAACCAGGGATCGCCCGCGTGTCGTAGTCGTTCGAGCGGAACGCCTCGCTGCGGAGGATCTCGTCGTGCATCGAGGCGGTCGTGGGCACGCCTTCGCAGTCGAGCTTGGCCAGCGCCCGCAGCATCCGCTCGCAGGCGGCCTCGCGGTCCTCGCCCCAGCAGACGACCTTGCACAGCAGGCTGTCGTAGAAGGGCGGGACCGTGTAGCCGCTGCGCACGTGGGTGTCGACGCGGACCTGGCCCTCTTCGCTGGGCGGGTTGGTCCAGCGGGTGATCGTGCCGGGCGCGGGCCGAAAGCCTTGCTGGGGATCCTCGGCGTTGATCCGACACTCGATCGAGTGGCCACGCAGCTCGATCTGGTCCTGCGTGAACGAGAGCGGGCAGCCAGCGGCCACGCGGATCTGCTCGCGGACCAGGTCGACGCCGCTGCGCTGCTCCGAGACGCAGTGCTCGACCTGGAGGCGCGTGTTCATCTCCATGAAGCGCAGGACCGCCGGCGTGGTCGACTGGTCGAGCAGGAACTCGATCGTGCCGGCGCCGACGTAGCCGATCTGCTTGGTCGCCGCGACGGCGGCCGCGAGCGTGCGGGCTCGCTCTTGCGGATCGAGCGTGGGCGCGGGCGACTCTTCGATCAGCTTTTGGTGGTTGCGCTGGACGGTGCAGTCGCGCTCGCCGAGGTGCACGACGTTGCCGTAGCGGTCGGCGATGATCTGGATCTCGATGTGGCGGCCGCCCTCGATCAGCTTCTCGAGGTAGAGCCGGCCGTCGCCGAAGGCCGCGAGCGCCTCGGCGCCGGCTTCGTTCCAGGCTTGGTCGAGCTGGTCGGCCGCGCGAGCGATCCGCATGCCTCGACCGCCGCCGCCCGACTCGGCCTTGAGCAAGACCGGGTAGCCGACCGCGGCCGCGACCGCGTGGGCGGTGGCGAGGTCCGGGAGGATGCCCTCGGAGCCGGGGATCAGCGTGAGCCCAGCGGCGCCCATCGCCTTCTTGGCCGGGGTCTTCTTGCCCATCAGGTGCATCACGTGCGCCGGCGGGCCGATGAAGGTGATGCCCTGCTGCTCGCACAGGCCGGCGAAGAGCGGGTTCTCGGACAAGAAGCCCCAGCCGGGGTGCAAGGCCGTGCAGCGGCTCTGGCGAGCGGCCTGCACGACCCGAACTGGATCGAGGTAGCTCAGGGTCGAGCGCGAGGGGCCGAGCACGACCTGCTCGCGACCTTCGGTCCAAGGCGCGCCGCGATCGGCCTCGGACACGCCGAAGACCGGCACGATGCCGAGCTCGTCACAGGTCCGCGCGACGCGGACCGCGACCTCGCCACGGTTGGCGATGAAGAGGCGATGAAAGCTCGAGCGCTGCAAGCCGGCCATGGAGTCCGACCGCTCAGGGCTTGTCGAGCTCGACGGCGAACTTGACGGCCTGGTTCATGACTTCGAGCATGTTGTCGTCGCCGCTGTTGCCGGGGATCGGGCCGGCGGAGTGCCAGCAGATCACACCGAACTCGTCGATCACGAACACGTTGGGCGCCTCGGCGATGTTCTCGAGGTAGGGGAAGGCGCCCTCGAGGCCGACCGTCTGGCTCGGGTTGTCCTCGGTTCGGTTCGGGTAGCGGTACATGGGCGGGGGAGGCAGCGGGCCGCCCTCTTTCTCCGACACCTGGTTGATGTTGAAGAAGTTGCGCAAGTCGGTGTCGTTCATCGGCGGCTTGGGCCGCTCGGACACGTGCTCGAGCTGGACGAGCATGAGCTCGACGCCGGCGGCGTCGAGCTGGGGCTTGGCCAGCTGCATGACCTTGAGAGCGATCGCGCCGTTGGCCTGGTCGGTGACCGAGGCCCAGTCGAAGAAGACCATGAGCCGCTTTTTCCCGTAGAGATCGCGGCCGTTGATGATGCCGCCGTCGATGTTGACGAGCAGCAGCTGCGGCGAGGTGTGGCCGAAGAGTCGACGGCGAGCCCAGCCCTCGGGCGCCTTGTTGAGCTTGGCCGCGTCGACCGTCCAGAAGGGCGGCGCGTCGACGACCGGCGCCAGCGTGTTGTTGGGCTTGGCGGTGATCGTGACCTTCTCGTCGACGAAGTCGCCCTTGCTGTAGCGCTTGAACGCGATCTCGTGCGGGTTGCCGTCGGTGATGTTCAGGGCCTTGATCGCGCCCGCCGACTTGGCTTCCTTGCCGTCGATGGTCTGGATCAGGTCGCCGCGCTTGAGCGCCCCACAACCCTCGCAGTCGGTCGACTGGACGTAGGTGATGTAGGCGCCGCCGGGGACCAGGACCTTGGACGGGACCGTGAACCCACCGCCGGTGCCGTCGCACGCGGTGACGGTCGAGAGGGGCAAGGACAGCAACGCGGCGAGCAGAAACTTCTTCATGGGGGTCCTCGACGGAACGCGCTGGACTGTAGGACGCAGCGGCGCGAGGCGTCAACGGAGCGAGCGCGCCAGGATTTCAGTCGGGCGTGCGAGCCTCGGCGCCTCGGGTCGTCGCAAACCCGTGCGCTGACTCATGACTCGTGATCGTGTTGACGCCGCCGTGCAGCGCGTGGGATCGAGAGAAGGCGTGACGAGCGAGCGCCGCTGGACCATCCGCGACTACGCCGAGGGCGACGAGCGGGCGATCGTCGCCTTGTTCGAGCAGGTGTTCGCGCGGCCGATGGGCGCGAGCGAGAGCGTCGAGCACTGGCGCTGGGAGTTCGCCCGTAACCCGACGCCGCCCTCGACGATCGAGCTGGTCTGGGACGCCGACGCGCTCGTCGGTCAATACGCCGTCTCGCCGCGGCGGGTGTGGTTCTGCGGCGCCGAGCTGCTCGCCGCGCTCTCGCTCGACACGATGACGCACCCGGACTACGGCCGGCAAGGCATCTTCTCGGCCAGCGCCGAAGCTTGCTACGCGCGCATGGTCGAGCGTGGGTTCGCGTTCGTCTATGGCTTCCCCAACGCCAACTCGATCCACGGGTTCGAGAAGTACCTGCGCTGGAAGACCGTCATGCCGACGCCGGTCCACGTCAAGGCGCTCGACGTCGGCGAGTACGTGGCCGGCAAGCTCGGCCAGCCGCAGCTCGCCCCGCTCTTGAGCAAGGCCTCGCGTCTGCTGCTGCGCGCGCCGACGATCGTCGATCGCTTGGTCGAGCGCGCCCGCGCGGGCGGGGCCGCTCCCGAGTCGCTGCCAGTCCGCGAGTTCGCCGACTTCGATCGGATCGCGGGCATCGACGAGCTCTGGCAGCGCTGCCGCGATCAGCATCGGTTGTGGGTGATCCGCGAGCGCGACTACCTGCGCTGGCGCTACGACCAGCGACCCGAGTCCAGCTACATCCGTCTGGCCGTCGACGACGAGCGCGGCGAGCTTGCGGGCTGGGCGGTGCTGGCGATCGCCGAGCGCGAGCAAGGACGGACCTGCTTCATCATGGACGTGCTGGCCGACGCCGCGGTCCCACGCGCGCTGCCGAGCTTGCTCGGCACGATCGAGTCGCTGGCGCGCCGGCAAGGCTGCGCGATGATCAGCGCGATGGTCGGCTCGGGCTCGCGCTGGCGCTCGACCTTCCTGCGCAACGCCTACCTGCCGCTGCCCGAGCGCTTGTTCCCGCAGGAGCTCTACTTTGGCGCGCGGGTGCTCGGCGGCGAGGAGCTGGATCGGGCGTTGTTGCTGCACCCCGAGAGCTGGCAGCTCGGCTGGGGCGACATCGACGTGATCTGATCGGCGTCAGCGATCGAAGCTGAGGTTGCGGACCCACTCGGCCAGCGCCGCGGCCTCGCGCGGGCTCAGATCCACGGGCAGCGCGAGCGCGACGCGAAGCTCGGGCCGGAGCACGAACACGTGCTCGACCGCCTGCGCTCGCGCGGGTGCTTGGGCTGGCGCGGGCGCGTGGAAATCATGCGAGCGACCGTTGCCGGGCGTTGGTGGCTCGTCGTGATCGGACTCGGACTCGTCCGCGACCGCTGCGTCGTCATCCTTCCGCTCGGGGCCGACCGACTCGAGCTCGGCGTCATCGAGCTTGCGACCGAGCACGCGGTCGACCAGCTGGCGAGGATCGGTCGACCAGACGAGTCGGCTCGGGTGGCCTTTGCGGCCGACTCGGAAATCACCGACGCCAGCCTCGGCGAACTCGCGCAGGAGATCGACGGCGTTGCGGCGGCCGAGCTCGAGGTTGTCGATCAGCTCGTCGACGGTGACCCACTCGCCGAGCTCGTCTTGCTCGGCCAGCATGGCGAACAACTTCTGGGCGGCGGGGAGCGATTGCTGAAGCTGGCGCAGGACGACGATGTTGGGGCGTGCCATGTCGACCGTACCGTGTCGGGACGGGTGTCGACCGTTTGGGTCGCTGCGCGTGAGCATTCGATCTACCTGCTACGCGTTCGGCCCACGAGCCGGTGGCCCAAAGACCACATTGGCGAGCGCGTAGAGGACCAAGCGAAAGATCGCCAAGCCGAGCAGCGCCCACACGGCGCCCTCGATGCCGCCCTCGGGGATCAGCAAGAAGCAGAGGCCGAGCGAGCCGATCAACGCGACGACGTTGAGCACCAGCTGCGATCGAAAGCGCCCCAACGCGGTGAGCGTCTGCGAGAGCATGTTGGCGAGCCCGAGCACGATCGCCGCGATCGCGGCGAGGATCAGCTGAGGCTGGTAGACGACGTACTCGGGCGTATAGGCGAGGCGCAGGTAGAGCTCGCCGAGCAGCAGGACCAAGACCAAACCGAGACCATTGAGCAGGCCGGTGAGCACCAGCAGCTTGGCCAGGAGTTTCCAGAAGTTTTTGGGCTCGGCGACGGCCAGCTTGGCCAGGCGCGGGATCGCAGCGTTGCCGAGCGCGACATTGACCACGCCGCTCGCTTGCAGGATCGAGAGCACGGCCGCGAAGAAACCAACCTCGGCGAGGCCATGATCGAGCTCGAGCACATAGGCGGGGAGGTTGCCGCTGACCCCGAGCAGACCGGCCGCGAGGCCCATCGGCAGCGCCAGCCGGATCAGCCGAGCCAGCGCGGCACGATCGAAGCGAGGTCGCGTCGACTCGAGTCGCTTGGCGTGGCGCAGATCCCAGGTCAGCGTCAGCGCGAGGCTGGCGAGGGCGACGAGGCCGAGCGCGAGCAGCTCGCTGCCGAGCGCCAAGCCGAGCGCGAGCATGCTCAGCCAGGCGACGCCGGCCAGCATGCGCGAGATCCCGATCGGGTCCATTCGCTCGGCTCGCTGCGCAGGCGCGTAGAGCATGTCGGACACGCTGCCCGCGGCGCGGATCAGCGCGATCATCAGGACCACGGCGATCGTCGTGCTCGGCCAGCCGCGGATCCAACACACGAGCGCGACCACGAGCAAGGCGATCGGCTGGACCGCGAGGCGCAGGCCCAAGTAGTCGGCCCACTGCGCGCGCTCGTGCTCGGGTCGCTCGCGCACGTCGACCACCCAGATTGGTCGCAGGTGGAGGTTGGCCAGCACGATCACCGGCGTCGCGACGGCGAGGCCGAGCGAGTAGCGGCCGAGCGCCTCGGGCGAGCCGAGCTTGGCGACGACCATCAGGCTGATCCATTGGCACGCGGCGAAGACCAGCTCGCCGAGCAAGGTCCACGAGAGGCTCCGCCGCAGCGAGCCCGCGGGCTCGGGCTCGCTCACCGGGCCGCCTCGTTGGCTTGGGCCTGAATCTGCTCGGCGAGGTCTTGTCGGCGCAGCTTGGTCGGGCGATCGGCCTTGCGCCCGAGCAGGGTCTGCATGATCCGCGCGGCGCTCTCGAGGTCGGCTCGCTCGCCGCGGCGGATCAACGCACGGATCAACAGCTCCTCGACCGAGCCGGGATCGTCGAGCCGGGTCTGCGCGAGCGCTCGCTCGAGCTCGGTGATCGCGAGGGCGAGCTGCTCGGGCTTGCCGAAGGCGAAGCGAGCCTGCGCGCGGAGACGATGGCCGGCGGCCTCGCGGGGGCGCAGGGCGACCAAGAGGCGCGCGTGGTGGAGCGCCAGCCCGGGGTTTTTCTGTTGAAGCGCGAGCACGACTTGGAGGCGCAGCGGCTCGGGGTCGCCCGGGACCACGCGCTCGCGGGCGCTCGCGAGCGCGCGGGCGTGGGCGGGCGCGCGCTCGACCAGCGCACGCGCGAGGATCTGCCAAGCGGGCGCGCGCGGTGGACCACGATCGGATGGACCAGGGTCGGCTTGGTCGATCGGTGTGACGCGGACCAGCAGCTCGGGCGTCGGCAGGGCCTCGAGCAAGTAGTCGAGCAGCTCGGGCGGGACGGGATCGGGCAAGACCAGCAACGCAGCGCGCAGCTGCTCGAGCGCTTCGTTGGGCTGCTCGAGCCGCGCGAGCGCGAGCGAGGCGAGCAGGTGGGCCTCGACCGAGGTCGGACGCAGGCGCGCGGCCGCGTGGGCCCGCATGAGGGTCGCCGACCACTGCCCAGCGCGCGCGTGCTCGCGGGCGGCGGCCAAGTGCACGAAGGGATCGCAGGGGGTCTGGGCCAGCGCGACATCGATCGAGCCTTCGCCGGCGAGCAGGGCGAGATCGCGATCGCGGCGCTTGGACCAGCTCGCGGGGATCGACACGATCGCGATGGCGATCGCGATCGCTGCGCCGATCAGCCCCAGCCATCGGAGCGGACGGACTCGCCAAGCGGCGCCCGCCTTGCTGGCCCCGAGCGCGCCCGCCAGCGCGACCGCGGGCGCGCTGACGCCGAGGTAGTCGAGGCTGAAGTCGGCCCACGATTGGATCGCGAGCGCGAGCAGACCACACAGGGCGATCCTTCGAGCGGCGCCGGTGTTGGCCTTGAAGGTCTGGACCGCCCAGATGCCGAGGCCGATCAGCAGGATCGCAGCCGGCAGCGGACCCCACTCGACGATCCAGGCGATCGGCGTGGTCTCGAGGTGGGTGAACTGCAGCAGACCCGGTTGGCGATCGACGAGCGGGAAGAGGTCGACGAAGCTGCCGCGACCGATCCCGAGCACCGGTGAGAGCTCGACCAAGGCCAAGCCCTCGCGCGCGACTCGGAATTTTTGCCGGAAGGACTCGGGGTCGCGCAGCGTGGCCAGCTGCTCGGTCGCGCCCTGGCTGGCCGCGAGCACGAACATGGCCGCGAGCCCGAGCAGCAAGCCGACGATGACCGCGAGCCGGCGACGGGCGCGGGCCCGATCGTGCTCGCGCTGACCGCTGCGCTCGCGCAGGCCGAACATGAGCGCGATCGGGGCGACGACGATGAAGCTGACCATCGCCGCGCGCGACATCGAGAGCATCAGCGCGGTGACCTGGATCGCGCCCGCGCCCCAGGCCAGGAATGCCCGGTCGGCCAGGCGCTCGCGCTCGCGCTCGAGCCCGCTCGCGTCACTGCGCTGGAGCAGATCGAGGGCGGTGGCCGCAGCGGCGAAGATGCCGATCAGCAAGAGCGCCGATTGATGGTTGGGGTTGATGAACGAGCCCAGCAGGGGCGAGCCGAGCTGATGACCGAGGCCGGGGATGTCCTGGCGCGGGTCGTAGATGCCGTAGATCGCTCGGGCGCCGAGCAGCTGATGGCCAAGACCGATCAACGCGACCAAGGCCCCGGTCGCGGCCACGTAGCTGGTGACCATGCGCCAGCTCAGCTGCGCGGCGGCGACGAAGAGCCCCGTCAGCGCGAGCAAGCGCGCGACCTCGAGCCCGGTCTGGCCCGGGTGCACGCTCAGGCGCGACCATGGATCGACTGTGGTGCCTTCGAGCAGCTCGCTCAGCAGCGCGCGCAGCTTGGGCGCGAGCAAGTCGAGGAGGCCGCTCGGAAGCGGGAGCCACTGCACGAGCGTGAGGCCGGCCGCGAAGAGCCCGAGCCACCAGCAGGCCGGGACTCGCAGCGGCGCGTCGGTCCGCAGCGTGCGACGCAGCAGCAAGGCCAGCACGAGCGCGGCGAAGACCGGCACGAGCTGGGGCTTGACGCCGCCCAGCCAGAGCGCGGGCAAGGCCAGCGTCGGGGCCAGCAGCACGCGCGACCAGGCTCGCGATCCTGCGCGTTCGGACTCCACCTATTCGCCCTCTGCGACGATCTGCAGCGCGGGCGAGCGCTGCGAGCCATCGGCGGCGATCGTCGTGGATCGAGTGTAGGTCGAGAAGATCCCGTCGGCGTCGAGGTCACCGAAGGCCTGGGCCTCGAGCGTGCACTCGTCAGCGGCGAGAGTGCCCGAGAACGCGTAGTGGAAGCGGTGACCTTGCTTGGGCTGCCACAGGATCGTCGACCAGAGCGGATCGTCGGTCCATGCGGTCTCGAGGTAGCCCGGATCGCCAGGCCGACAACGGCCGCCTTCGCGGGCGTTGCAGTCGACGTCGAGCGCCGGGGTCGGTCCGGCCTTGCCGATCATCGACGCGCAGTTGCCCTCGCGCTCGCGGATGACCATTCCAGCCGCGAGGATCGCCTGGGTCTCCTCGATCGCCTCGCTGGCCTTGGCCTTGTCGCGGTACTCGGCGAGCGCAGGGATCCCGATCAGCGCGACGGCGCCGAGCTGCATCATGCCGAGCGCGGCGTAGGAGTCGGGCGCCTCGCCGACGCGCGCGCGCCAGGTCGCGGCCCGAGGCGAGCCAGGGAAGCGCGCGAGCAAGTCACGATAGGCCGCCTGCGCGTCGCCGCCCGCGAGCGCGCTGGCCAGCGCGAGCTCGCTGGCCTCGAGCTCGGCCGCGTCGACGCCCGGGCCAGGCGCCGCGAAGGGGACCAGCGAGACGTGGGCGATCCAAGCTTGGTCGGGGCTGCGTCGCTGCAACCACATGCTGAGGCTCGACCAAGGCGCGAGCGCGACGAAGGCCTGACCGATGCTGGCTGGGTCGGGCCGCTTGTCGGCCGGCAGGTTGCCAAAGAGCTCGCTCAGCTCCGCCTCGCTCAGCGGCGCCTGCCATGGATCGAGCACGAAGTGGAGCGCGAGCGCGACCTCTTGGTCGAGCAGCGCGCGGGCGAGGGTCGGCGGCAGGCTGGCCACGAGCGCGGGCGAGGGCCCCTCGCCGCGCTCGCGCTCGAGCGCGTCGGCGAGGCCCTCGAGCTGGCCGTAGCCAGCGCTGAGGTAGTCGCCATAGGCCCACAGCTGGCCGCGGACGGGCAGACCGAGGGCTTGTTGGAGCGACTCGATCGGCGCGCCCGAGCCCGCGACGCCGAGCGCCGGGACCAGCTTGCCGTCGAGATCGATCGGCTCGCGATCGATCTCGAGCTTGGCCCCGGGCATAGACTCGGGCTCGATCGGCTTCGAAGGTAGCATAGTGCCCAGCTGCTGGACCAGCTTGGCGGCCGCGCTCGCGTCG
>JAMHUH010000393.1:0-1627 GCA_035904925.1 Nannocystaceae bacterium | reverse complement strand
GCCACTCGCGTCGGCGCATCGCTGGAGTGTAGCAAGCCACGCCAAGCCGATTGACCCGACGCTTCATGGGGAGTGTGATGGAAGCGATGTCGGCCGAGCCCACCGTCCTCGCTCGGATCGCCGGACCGCTCTTGGCCGCGTGCGGCCAGCTGGCTGGCTCGGCGCTGATGATCGAGCTGGTCGAGCGCTTTGGGCTCGGGGCCTCGCTCGCCGACCCCGACGCCCGGATCCCGCTGCCGCGCTTCTACGACCTGCTCGAGTTCGCCAGCGCCAAGACCGACGAGCCCAAGCTGGCTCAGCACTACTCGAGCGACATCGAGCCGGAGGCGCTCGGCTTGATCGGGCTGCTGGCCATGACCGCGCCCGACCTCGGCACCCTGCTCGATCGCACGATTCGCTACCAGCAGCTGATCGCCGAGGGCGAGCGAATCTCGCTGGCCGAGCGCGGCGATCGAGTGATCTTGCGAATGCAGCCCTGGGGGCCGACTCGGCTGGCGCATCGGATCTGGACCGAGGCCGGCTTCGTCGACATGATCGTCAACGGCGGACGCCTCCTCGCCGAGCCCTTCGTCGTGCACGAGGCCCGCTTTCGCCACGCTCGCCACGCCGGCGCCGACTCGCTGGCCGAGCTGCTCGGCTGCCCGCTGCGCTTCGACGCCGAGGACTACGCGATCGAGTTTGATCGCGCCGCGCTGGCGCTGCCGGTCGTCGGCGCCAACCCGGCGATGTTCGAGTTCTTCGATCGCGAAGCGGCCCGCCGCAGCGAGCCGCTCGGTGAGCACGACGATCTGCTCGCCGCGCTGCGCCGCGCGATCGAGCACGCCTTGCCCGAGGGCCCGCCCTCGCTCGAGACCCTGGCCGCGCGCCTCCACATGAGCCCGCGAACCTTGCAGCGGCGCCTCCACGAGCGCGAGAGCTCGCTGCGCTCGCTCGTCGACGACCTGCGCTGCGAGCTGGCCCGCAAGCATCTCGCCGCCGGCCTCGCGATCGCCGAGGTCTCGTTCTTGCTCGGCTTCTCGGAGCCGAGCGCGTTTCATCGCGCGTTCCGACGCTGGGTCGGCGTCACGCCGATCGACTGGCGAAAGTCCAAGTCCGCCACCTGAGCTCAGGGCCGCCGCTTGGGCGCGAGCTTCCACGGCGCCCACTCGCTCGAGCCTCGCAGCTGTCGGGGCACGTGGCCCGCGTCGACCCAGGCGAGATAGACCGCGTAGGCCCGCTGCCGCGCCGGATCGTCGTTGTGATCGAAGTACATCGCGCGCAGGTAGGCGTACTCCTCGCGAACCTGCTCGGGCTCGAGATCGGGCAGCCGCGGCAAGTGTTGGTCGAGGTAGAGCTCGAGATCTTCGAAGGCCACGTCGACGCCCGAGTCGCGAATCGCCCGCATCAGCGGCCGCTCGTAGCGAAGGATCGTCCAGTCGCGGCCGATGCCACCAAAGCGAAGCGTGCCGTACTTGCCCAGCCACTTCGGCGATCCGACCCCGCGCACGAAATGGACCCCGCGGCTGCGCAAGTACGCCACGCTCGCGTACTTCTCGTGGCCGGGCCGGCTGCGTCGTTTGGGCGTCGGCTGGTGCGCGACCTTGGCGTCGGTCAGGCCCAGCCGATCGATGGTCTCGAGCCGCGAGTA
>JAMHUH010000392.1:0-14084 GCA_035904925.1 Nannocystaceae bacterium | reverse complement strand
GCCGAGGTCCGCATGACTTCGGTCACCAATCCGCCCGGCGTACGAGCGGCGGCGGCCGCCACCTGCACGAGTCGGTCGGTGCGACGTAGATCGCCGAGGCGTGCATGTCCGAACACCTCGGCGGCCCAGAGACTCTCAGAGTCGGTCATGCAGGCCAGAACAGCCTTTAGGGGTCGAAATTCCCGGGTCTGAGCACTTGTGATCAATGCTCAGCGCCTGGCGTCCTCCCTATGGCTAATAAAACGAGAAGCGCATGCCGATCATCCCACTATGCCGCAGCGGATCCGGCACCAGCCCGGGCGCACCGGTCACATAGCGGAAGTCATAGGTGAGCCCGATCGAAGCAGCCGCGGTCGCGTTGAGCCAGAACTCGTAGCCGACGCCCACGTTGCCGCCGATGCCGACCGTGAGCGTGTTGTTGGGATCACCGGCCGGGAGGCCCTGGCCGCCCGCGCCGAGCCGGAAGTAGAGGCCGCGCCAGGCGAAGGCGGTCGCCTCGAAGTCGCCGCCGAACACCCACGAGCTCGCGCCCTCGGCCCGACCCAGATACTTGGCGCCGTAGAGGTTGAGGCCGAGCAAGAAGCGTTGGCCGACGCCGCCGCCGAAGTGGAGGCTCAGGCCCACGTCGGGCACGACCGTCTTCTTCATCGCCGAGAAGCCGAAGAGCACGCCGGGGCCGATGTAGATCCCGCGGCGATCCATCGCGCCTTCGATCTCGATGCCCCGGTTGTTGCTCGCTCGCACGCCGGCTTCGGCCTCACCCGGCAACGCGATCAGCCCCGCGCAAGCGACCCCGGCGACGAGGGCCACTCGGGTCAAGCGAGACCCGAGGCGAGAGGTCGGGCGGGAGCGACGGATGGGGCGACGAGCGAAGGTCATGCCGAGTGTCTCCGAGGAGTTGTCGAGAGGTCGGGCCGACGAGGCCGACGACAATCATGGTCCGAATGCGGGCGTGAAGCTCAGCGCAATGTCGTGACGTCGAGCACGACGTAGCCACCTTCGGCCACATTCACCTGCATCGTTCGAGTCTCGTGCCCGCCGTTGCCCTGAACCAGGACTTCGACGCGGTGCTCGCCGGCGGGCACCATCGTGCGGCCGATGAACACGCGATCGGGCAGCAGGGTCCACGAGCGCGTGTCGGGCTTGTCGAGCGCGACCATGGTTGCCTCGAGGGCCAGCGCGCTGATCAGCCCGACCGCGGCGTTGGCCTCGTTGCCGGCAGCGCGTGCGCCCTCGGCAGCGGCCGCCCGCACGATCATCCGAGTGATCGCCGAGCCGATGATCTTGGGCTTGAGCTGATCGAATTCATGGGTGATCTCGACACCGAGATCGCTCACGAGATCGATGTGGAGCGGCACGCCGTCGATGCTCCAGGCGGCGTCATCGAACAGGTTGCCGGCCGGCTCGAGGTCGGGGAAGACCACGACCTTCATCGCGCTGTGCTCGAGCAAGGTCGTGTCGCCCGTGATGTAGGCGCCCGCGAGGCCGATCGCGGCGCCGATCGGGATCCGGCGCGGGACCTTGTAGGGCACGCGGCCGGTCTTGACCACGAGCAGGACCTCGGCACCCTTGGCGAGCGGCGCTGGATCGGCCGGGACCGGGATCGCCTCGGCGTCACTCGGAACCGCACCCGTGCCCGCGCCCTCGGCTTCACTGGGGGTCGGCGTGAGCGTCGGGCCCGAGCCGATGTAGCGATCGAGTCGCTCGGTCCGATAGCTGCCCTTCTGCGCGACCCGCTGGATCGCCGGGCCGAGCCCCGGAAGCTCGCGCAGCTCGAGCGCCTCGTCGTAGAAGCGCAGCGCCTCGTCCCAGTTGCCCTCGCGCTCGGCGACGAACCCGGCCAGGTACGAGCCGAACGCCCCGTGGGCGCTGTCGGGGTCGTAGTCGAGCAGGTAGTTGCGCATCACCGTGAAGCGCTTGCCCTCGATCTGCGCGCCGTCGAGATCACCCTGGTTGAGGTAGTTGAGCAGGTTGATCGCGTTGAGCGAGAGCTTCTCGGTCGGCGTGGTCTTGTACTTGGTCGCCGAGTCCGAAAACATGTACTTGCCGATCTCGCCGGCGGTGTCCTTGGCGAGATCGAGCAGCTCGAGCTGGTCTTCGGCGGCCTGGAAGTTGATCGCGCTCGCGTCCCAGTCCTGCATCGCGTGCAGCAAGGTCCCGCGCTCGAGCACCGCGAGCGCGGTCTCGCTGCCCCACTTGGTCGGCAGCTCGTGTGGGTCCTTGACCTTGATGAAGCGGTTGAGCTCGGCGAGGCCCTGCGGATGCTGGCCGGCCTGCACGTGCTCGCGCATGGCACTGGTCTTGTCCGAGTAGGTCGCACAAGCCAACGAGCCGAACGCGAGCGTCAGGCCCAGGACTGCCCAGGAGCGAGCCATGGCTCAGCGAACGATCGCCTTGGTCCGCTCCGAGGTGAACTGGAACTTGATCAGGCTGGTCTCGACCTCGATCACCTGCAAGAAGAGCGAGTACTGCAAGCGGCGCTCGCCGTCGAAGCGCTCGTCGTTCGAGGTCACCTTGCCGGTCACGTAGTACTTGGCGCCGAGCTGAGCGCCGAGCCGGGCCGCGGTGGCTGGGTCGAAGATGTCGGTGTTCTGCAGCTGAGCCTCGTCGACCATCTCGGCCTGGCGCTCGCGGCTGACGACCGAGACCGCGCCGGAGTTGACCAGCTGCGTCTCGATCTGCGAGAGCATGGTCAACATCTGATCGTCGAGGTGCTGCGAGGTCGCGTTCTTGATCGGCCAGATCGCGACGATCGGCGGGTTGCCCATCGAACCTTGGACGTCGCGCGCCCACCAGCCCGAGGCGTACATCGCCGAGAGGTTCTGCTCGACCAGGTAGTCGATGTCGACACGGTCGAGCGTGGTGCTCATCGCACCGGAGTCGAGGTTGGGGTTGTCGGTGCCCGGGCCGCCGCGGACGGCCTTGGGCTTGCACCCCATGGTTCCCGCCATCGAGGCGAGCAAGAGCAGACAGATCGACGACCTCAGCACGATGGACTTGGACATGGCGGACTCGAGCGGGAGCATGTGCGAGCGGAGCGGATCCTAACCGAGCTTGCGAGTGAAGTCTCTCACAGGATCAAGCGCAGGCTCGGGACGTCGTGCAGACGCTCGTAGGTTTCAATGACTTCACCGACGTGCTCGGCCTGCAGCTCGAGTGTGATGCAGATCGATTTGCCACCGCTGCTCATGCGCTCGCTCAGCTCGACTCGCGCACCCACCGCGAGCCGCGCCGCCTCGCCGATCGCGAGCCGAAACTCGTCGTGTGCGGGACCAAACGCCTTGATGGTATAGGCGCCCGGAAACTGGTGGACGGCCTCCAAGAGCTCGCGCGCAGGGGCCCGTCGCGTTGACTCGTTCATGCGCCTGTCCTACCACTGCCACCACGCTGGCGGTAGCTGGCGGCTCTGCATGCGCTCGCTTCGAAGTCTGCTCCTGACCCTGATCGTGCTGGCGTTGCCGATCACGTCGAGCGGGATGGGTTGTGGCGGGGCCAACGGTGCTGGCCCCGGGGGCGGGCAAAAAGGCGGACAAAAGGGCGGCGGTCGAGGTGGCGGCGGTCCGCAGGAGCCGCTCGCCGTCGCGGTCGTGAAGCTCGAGCCGGCGACGATCGAGCGGCACCATCGGGCCTCGGGCACGCTCGAGGCCAAGCGCCGCGCCGAGATCCGACCGATCCGCACGGGCATCATCGAGGAGCTCGCGGTCGAGGTCGGTGACGTGGTCGAGGCCGATCAGACGCTCGCGCGCCTCGACGGGCGCGAGCTCTCGCTCCAAGCCCAACGCGACCGCCTGACCGCCAGCAACGCCGAGCGCGAGTTGGCCCGGCTGCGCTCGCTCGAGGGCAGCGACGCGATCGCTTCGCAAGAGATCGACACCCAGCGCTTCACGCTCGACTCGGCCCAAGCCTCGGCCAAGCTCTCGCGGGTCCAGGCCGCGTCGATGGTCGTCAAGGCGCCCTTCGCCGGCACGATCCTCGCCCGCGAGGTCGACGTCGGCAACCTCGCGAGCACGGGCACGATCTTGTACGAGCTCGCCGATCTCTCGGCGCTCGAGCTGCCTTTGCATTTGCCCGAGCGCGAGGCGGCCAAGGTCACGACTGGGGCCGAGGTCGAGATCGAGCTGATCGACGGCACGACCTTCGCCGGCACGATCCTTCGGCGCGCGCCGAAGGTCGACGCGCTGACGGGCACGGTCGAGTTCACGGTCCGGGCCGAGACCTTCCCCGCGCTGGCCGTGCCGGGTGCGTTCGTCCGCGCCCGCGTGCTGCTCGAGCGGCGCGAGCAGGTCGCCAGCCTCCCGAGCGCGGCGCTCTTCGAACTCGAGGGCCAGCACTACGTCTACGTGCTGCGCGAGGGCAAGGCTCGGCGCGTGGCCGTGGAGATCGGGCTGGTCGGTGGCTCGAGCGACGCGAGCGGGGTCGAGCGAACCGAGATCCGCAGCGGGATCGGAGCCGACGATCGCGTGCTCGCCAGCGCCTTGGGCATCACCGAGAGCATGCCGGTCAAGGTCGCGGGCGAGCAGGGTCCGCCCGAGCCCGCGCCGCCCGGCGAGGGTGAAGGCAAGGGCGGCGGTCGAGAGGGTGGCAAGGGCGGCCGGGGCTGATGCTGCGCCAGCTGATCGCGGGCGTGGTGATCCGGCCCGTGACCGTCACGATGGTCACGGTCGCGCTGCTGCTCTTTGGCCTGGTCGCGCTGCTGCGGATGCCGGTCGAGCTGCTGCCCGAGCTCGGCTACCCGAGCATCACCGTCCAGACCAGCTACCCCGACGCCGCGCCCTCCGAGGTCGAGGAGCTGGTCACGCGGCCGATCGAGGAGCTGGTCGGCGGCGTGCCGGGCATCGTCTCGGTCGAGTCGGTCTCGCGCGAGGGTACGAGCGAGGTCGTGCTCGACTTCGTCTGGGGCACCTCGATCGATCGAGCGATGGCCGACGTCCGCGAGAAGCTCGATCGCGTCCGACTCCCGGTCGAGGCCGAGCGGCCCTTGGTGCTCCGCTATGATCCCGCGCAAGAGCCGATCCTCCGGCTCGCGCTGATCGTCGAGCCGAACCCCGATGGCCCCGGCCCCGACAGCCCCGAAGAGGCCGTCGACTTTCGTGGCCTGCGCGACATCGCCGATCGCAAGGTCAAGCAGTCGCTCGAGAAGCTCGGTGGGGTCGCGGCCGTGCAGATCCACGGCGGCGACGAAGAAGAGGTCCTGATCGAGCTCGACCCCGAGCGGCTGAGCGCGCTGGGTGTCGACGCCAGCGAGGTCGTCACCGCGATCACGGCCGACAACATCAACCGACCCGGCGGCGGCCTGACCGAACGCGACAACCGCTACCTGATCCGCACGGTCCACGAGGCCCACGACGCCGCGGAGCTGGGCGACATCATCGTTCGCTCCGGCGCAGCCGGCCAAGGCGAGCTGCGCTTGAAAGATCTCGTGGTTCGCAACCCGCGGGGCCCGCCTGGGATCCGCCGCGGCCCGGTCGAGCGCGAGGAGGTCTCGCTGGTCGACGGCCGCGAGGCGATCGAGCTCGCGGTGTTTCGCGAGGGCGACGCCAACACCGTGCGGGTCGCCGCGCAGGTGGTCGAGCAGCTCGGCAAGCTCGGCCTGCCCGAGCGCCACCGCGTGGTCGTGCTCAGCAACCAAGCGACCTTCATCGACGCGGCGATCCAAGAGGTCGTGCTCAACACGCTGATCGGCGGCGCGCTGGCGATCTTGGTCCTGCTCTTCTTCTTGCGCGAGCTGAGGTCGACGCTGGTGATCGGCGTGGCGATCCCGATCTCGCTGCTGGTCAGCTTCGTGCCGCTGACCATGCTCGGCGCCTCGCTCAACCTGATGAGCCTCGGCGGGCTCGCCCTGGGCGTCGGCATGCTGGTCGACAACAGCATCGTCGTGCTCGAGTCGATCGCCCGGATCCGCGAGCGCCAGCCCGACCAGAGCCGGCGCGCGACTGCGATCGCGGGCAGCTCCGAGGTCGCGGCCTCGGTCGTCGCCTCGACCCTGACGACCGTCGCGGTGTTCTTCCCGATGGCCTTCGTCGAGGGCGTGGCCGGCCAGCTGATCCATGATCTCGCCTACGCGGTCAGCTTCTCGATCTTGTCCTCGCTCCTGGTCAGCCTGACTTTGGTCCCGGTCATGCAGTCGATCGGCAGCGAGGATGATTTGGACGCGCCGGTCACGAGCGAGGCCAAACACCGGCGGACCCCGCTGGCCTGGCTCTTCGTGCTCCCGGCCCTGCTCTTCGTCCCGCTGCGCCTGTTGATCCGCGGCCTCGGCTGGCTGCTCGGCGGGCTCGCGCTGCCCTTCAACGCGCTCTGGAACGCCTGCGAGCGGGGCTATCCCAAGTTCCTGCGCGCCTGTCTGCGCGTGCGCGTGCTGGTCCTGCTGCTCGCCTTCGGGGTCTGTGCGGTGGTCCTGTGGGGCGCACGCGACATCGGCCGGACGCTGCTGCCCGAGGTTCGCCAAGGCGAGATCTACGTCCAGATCGAGCTGCCGCAGGGGACCGCGCTCGAGCAGACGACCCTGCTCACCCAGGCGATCGCGCGCGAGCTCGGCAGCGACGATCGGATCGCCATGGTCTTCTCGCGGGTCGGCAGCGTCACCCAAGGCGGCTCGGCGACGGGCGGTCAGACCGGCACTCACCTCGCGCAGATCAACCTGCGCTTGGCCGACGAGCTGGTCGCGAGCCCGGAGCTGGCCGGGGTCGAGGACGCGCTCTTCGAACGCGCGACCGAGATCGGCGAGCGGGTGCTCGGCGGACTCGACTATCGGATCCGACTCGGTCGGCCCGAGCTCTTCGCCTTCGAAGCGCCGATCGAAGTCCGGGTGTTCGCCGACGAGAGCGCCGACGCGATCGCCCACGCCAAGCGGTTGTTGCCGCGCCTGCGCGAGCTGCCCGAGCTCGCCGACGTCGCGGCCGACGATCTGCGTGGCCGCCCCGAGGTCCGGGTCAGCTTCGATCGCGAGCGGCTCGGGCTCGCCGGGCTCGACGTCGATCGGGCCGCGACGGCCGTCCAGCGGGCGATCCAAGGCGGACTCGCGGGCAAGCTGCACGCGCCCGACAAGCAGCTCGACATTCGCGTGCGGCTGCCCGAGCTCGATCGCTCGAAGGTCAGCGACGTCGAGCGGATCACCGTCGGCATGGTCGCGACCACCGACCCTGCCCACCCACGCAAGGCCGTGCCGCTGGCCGCGGTCGCGCGGGTCGAGCCGACCACGGGCCCGGCCGAGATCCGCCGGATCGACGGTCGCCGAGGCCTGCGGATCCGCGCCCGTGCAGCCGGCGAGAGCGGCTCCGATCTGGGCGCGCTCGCGGCTCGGGTCGAGGCCGTGCTCGAGGTCGCCAGCGCCGAGGTCCCGGCCGGAAAATTCATCGAGGCCGAGGTCGCCGGCCAAGCCGAGGCGATGGGCGACTCGCTCGACTCGCTCGCCTTCACCGCTGGGCTCGCGCTCTTCTTGGTCTACGTGGTGATGGCGTCGAGCTTCGAGAGCCTCGGGCACCCCTTGCTGATCATGGTCACGGTCCCGCTCGCGGCGGTCGGCGTGGTCTTGGCCTGCTTGATCACCCACACGCCGATCTCGGCGATGGTCGGGATCGGCGGGATCATCCTGGGCGGGATCGTGGTCAACAACGCGATCGTGCTGGTCGACGCGATCAACCAACGGCGCGGGCGTGGGCTCGAGGTCGTGCCCGCAGTGCTCGAGGCCGGCAGCGTGCGCCTGCGCCCGATCCTGATGACGACCGCGACGACCGTGCTCGGGCTGCTGCCGATGGCCCTGGGCATGGGCGAGGGCGCGGCGCTGCGGCAGCCGCTCGCGCTCGCGGTGATCGGCGGGCTGGTGGTCGCGACCGCGCTGACCTTGCTGGTCATCCCCTGCGCCTATGCCCTGGTCCCGGGCCGTCGACGGCGGGCGTGGTCGGAGGGCTCGGACTGAGTTAGCTTGCGGGGCTCATGCCCTTGCGCCTCGGAGTGCTGCTCGATGATCCCATGCTGAACGGCGCCAAGCTCGACGATCCCGTCGACGTGGTGGTGATCCGCTCGACCTTCCTCAACCCGCCGCGGGCGGCCGCGGCCAAGCGCCAGGCCGAGAAGATCCGCGAGCTGCACCACGACGCCGAGCTGATCCCCTACGCCTGGCACTACGTCACGCACGAAGCCGACGACGGCGTCGATCCGGGCAGCAACCGCGCGCTCGAGACCAGCGGCAAGTTCGGACACTTTCGGGCGACGCCCGACGTCGCGCAGGCCTGGCAGATCTCGACCATCTGCGCCGAGGCCTTCGGCACGACCAAGCTGATCGTGCGGACGCCGACCAGCTTCAGCCCGGGCGCCTTGTCTCGCAAGCGCATGACCGAGTTCGTCGCGGCGCATCCAGGCTTCCAGTTGATCTGGGAGCCGACCGGGCTGTGGTCGGTCGAGGCCGCGGTCGCGTTCGCCGAGCCGCTCGGCGTCGAGGTGCTCGGCGCTGCGATCGGCCCGACCGGGCAAGTGCTCGACTTCGAGGACGCACGCTGGCTGCGGGTGCCGGGCGGCAAGGATGGCCGACTCCGCGCGAGCCAGGCCGAGAGCTTGGCCTTCGCGCTCGCGGAGCTCGGGCTCTTCGACGAGGACGAGCTCGAAGAGGGCGATGAGGAAGCAGGCGAGAGCGAGACGATCACGCTGCTCTTCGATGGCCCTCGCGCGCACGCGAACCTGCGCTCGTTCGAGCGGACGCGCGAGCTCGTCTAGCCGCGCTCGAGCTTCGAACCTCGAGCTTCGAAATTGGCGATGCCGCCGTGCTGGGCACCGGCGGCATCTCCGAGGAAGCGATGATCCGAAGATCAGGCGCAGAGGCCTGATCAGATCACTCGCTGCCTTCGGCGGCGGTCGCGGCCTTGGCGGCCTTCTTCTTGCCGGCCTTCTTCTTGGCGGCCTTCTTGGCGGGCGCCTTCTTGGCGGCCTTCTTGGCGGCGGGCTTCTTGGCGGCCTTCTTGGCAGCCGGCTTCTTGGCGGCCTTCTTGGCGGCCTTCTTCTTGCCAGCCTTCTTGGCGGCCGGCTTCTTGGCGGCGGCCTTCTTCGGGGCCTTCTTCGCAGCCTTCTTGGCAGCCTTCTTGGCGGCCTTCTTGGCGGCGGGCTTCTTGGCAGCCTTCTTCTTGGCAGCCTTCTTCTTGGCAGCCTTCTTGGTCGCCTTCTTGGGCGGTGCGGTCGTCTCGTCTGCGTTCGTCATGTGCGTGGACCCTCCTTCAGGGTGACGGTATCGCGCACGCTACTAGACAGGATCATGCACGTCAACACTAATTAACAACTTTGATGCACAATTATATGAAGTTGAGTGATCCTTGTAGCAAGGTGAACGATCTTTCACCTCAATGAACCACACCTAACCATAACTGTCGTAATGTTCAGTCTCATGGTCGTGAACCTGGTTCGGATTCGAGTTTGACACACGAGGGGCGGTCATCACGCGACCCGGTCCCTGGATGGGACAAAACACTGGTCGAGCGCGACGAACGTCGTGTAGGGTCTTTCGGGAGACCCTCCAATGTCGTTGTATTCGTTGCCAAACTTGCAGATTGACTGGTCCACCGAAGTCCCCGCGCCCAAGCCCGACCAGCTCTTGGTGATCGCGGTCCAAGCGGATGAACTCGGTGCGATAGGTAACCGGTTCGGTGCCGATGTAGGTCAGGTGCTCACGAGCGCTGGGTTCCGCGGCAAGCCGGGCGACAGCTTCCGTTTCTCGACCTCCGAGGGTGGCTTTCGCCAGGTCCTCTTGCTGGGCGCGGAGGAGCTGACGATCGCCTCCAACCTGCGCAAGCTGGCATGGGATGCAGCACGCGCAGCACACGCGAGTGGAGCGGCGAGGCTGCTGCTCGACCTTCGCGGCAAGCTCCGAGCGAGCGACGAGAAGCTGGTCGCCGAGGGGTTGGCCTTGGCGGGCTACGTCTACGATCGCTACCTCGGCAGCGAGAAGCGCAAGCCCAGCAAGCTCGAGGGCGCGACCGTGATCGCCGAGCTCTCGCCGAGCGCCGCGACCGATCGCGGTCGAACCATCGCGCGCTCGATCGCGGTCGCGCGTGATCTCGGCAATGGCCCCGCCGATCTGGTCACGCCGACCTTCTTGGCCCAGACCGCCGCGACCTTGGCCGCCGAGCTGCACGGGGCGGGCCATGACGTCGAGTGCGAGGTCCTCGACGTCGACGAGTGCGAGCGGCGAGGCATGGGGCTCTTCCTCGCGGTCGGCCGCGGCAGCGCGGAGCCGGCCAAGTTCATCCATCTCACCTACAAGCCCAAGCAAGCGAGCAAGGGTCGGGTCTGCCTGATCGGCAAGGGCGTGACCTTCGACTCGGGTGGCTACTCGCTCAAGCCGAGCGACGCGATGATGGGCATGAAGCTCGACATGGCGGGCGCCGCCGCGGTCATCGGCTCCTTCGACGCGATCGTTCGGCTCGAGCTGCCTTACGAGGTCCACGTGATCTCGGCCGCGGCCGAGAACATGGTCAGCGGCAACGCGTATCGGCTCGGCGACGTGTTCCGGGCGTCCAACGGCAAGACCGTCGAGATCAACAACACCGACGCCGAGGGCCGCCTGACCCTCGCCGACGCGCTGGTGTTCGCGGCCAAGCTCGAGCCCGACCTCGTCATCGACTTCGCGACCCTGACGGGCGCCTGCGTGGTCGCCCTCGGCCCGCACATCGCTGGCGTGATGACCCGCGACGACTCGCTGGCCGCGGGCTTCGTCGGCGCGGCCAGCCGCGCGGGTGAAGAGATGTGGCGGCTGCCGCTGCCCAAGCCCTTGATGAGCATGCTCGACAGCAAGATCGCCGATCTGCGCAACACCGGCGAGCGCTACGGCGGCGCGCTCACGGCCGGGCTCTTCCTCGAGCAATTCAGCGAGGGCAAGCGCTGGATGCATGTCGACATCGCCGGACCGGCGATGGCCGACAAGCCCTTCGGCGTCAACCTCGAGGGCGGCTCGGGCTTCCCGGTCGCGACGATCGTCGAATTCCTCAGCGGCGACCTGCCCTGATCCGCGTTCGAACTCGAGAAGTGAGCACGTCCGGTCGACGTGCTCACTTCTTTTTGCCGCCGAGCAGCTTGGGCGTGGCGAGATCGATCCGCAGGGTCCAGCCGAGCGAGTAGTGCATGCCCTTCTCGGCCGTCACCTCGCTCGAGTTCGCCGACCACAAGTAGTGGTAGCCGATCATCGCGTAGGGCCCGGTGAAGAGCGGGCCGACGATCTTGATGTGGAAGTCGACCATGCCCCGGCCCTCGACGCCGAGCGTGCCGATGTTGACCGCGAGCGGGTTGTTCTTGTCGTAGTAGAGGTTCTCGAGCGCCTTGCCGAGGAACACCTTTTGGACGCCCGCGCCGACCCCGACGTCGAGCCGATAGCGCTCGCCGAACCCGAACTCGTGGTCGTAGCCGAGCAACAAGCTCCACATGCCGCCGGGGTTGAAGAACTTGTGGAAGTCGAACCACACGTTGATCCCGACCACCTCGGCGTCGAGGCCGAAGCCGCCTTGGAAGCCGCCAAAGCGGGTCTTGCCGAGGTCGCCCGCGCCCGAGGTCGTCGGCGTGCCGTTGTTGATCGAGTCTTGCAGCGACTTGTTGCGATCGAAGATGCCGTTCTTCTGGCTGACGCCGTTGGTGTAGCCGAGCCGAGCGGAGACCCCGAGTCGCGCGAGGCGAAAGCCGCCAAGCTTCTTCTTGGGCTTGTCCTCGGGCTCCGCAGCGGGCGGCGGCCCCTCGGGCTCTGGTTCGGGCTCGGCCTGGACCACGGGCTCGGGCGTGACGCTGGGCGCGGGCGCGCTGGTCGGTGCGGGCGCGGGCGTTGGGCTCGTCGCGGCGCCTGGACGCTGGACGGCGGGCGTGTCGCTCGCGGGTGGGGCGGGCCCTTCGGTCGGCGGCTCGGGCTCGACGGTGATCGGCTCGTCCTCGATCGGCGCGTCCTCGATCGGCGCGTCTTCGATCGGTTCGGGCTCGGCGTCGGCGGGCGGATCGGGCTGGACCGCGTCGGGTTGCTCGGCCGGTGGCTCGACTGGTTGCTCGACGGGCGGCTCGGGCTCCGCTGCATCACCGCCGCTCGGGCCATCCGGCGGCAAGGTGGGAGGGCCAAACGCGAGCGCGAGCGAGACGAGGCCAGCAAACATGCCCCCAGTCCATGCCACGCTGACCCGGGCCACGCAAACGTCTGGCGCTCGGATCGCGAGCGTGAAGGATTGCTACCTTCGGGCCATGCACGAGGGATCCTCCGAGTCTTCGCCGGCCAGCGTCAGCGTTCGCATGGCCGTGTTGACCGTGTCCGACACCCGCACGCTCGCCGACGATCGCAGCGGCGCCGTGCTCGTCGAGCTGCTTGAGCAAGCGAAGCATCGCTTGGTCGCGCGAGCGATCCTGCGTGACGAGCCCGAGCTGATCCGCGAGCGCTTGCGAGCGTGGATCGCCGACGAGGAGATCGAGGTCGTGTTGGTCACCGGCGGCACCGGCCTGACCGCGCGCGACGTCAGCCCCGAGGCCCTCGCCCCCTTGATCAGCAAGCCGATCCCCGGCTTCGGCGAGCTGTTCCGCTGGCTCTCGTACGCGGAGATCGGCACCTCGACCATTCAGAGCCGGGCCGAGGCGGCGCTCTGCGGCAAGACCTTGGTCTTCTTGCTGCCGGGCTCGCCCAACGCGTGTCGCACGGCCTGGACCAAGATCTTGGCCCAGCAGCTCGACAGCCGGCATCGGCCCTGCAACTTCGTCGAGCTCTTCGATCGCCTGTGAGGCTAGCCGCCTGTGAGGCTAGCCGATGTCGACCGGGACGCAGCAGCCGGTCTGACACCAGGTCCCCTCGACGCAGTCCTCGTTTTGCAAGCAGGGCTGGAGGTCCATCGGACACTCGGGCATGCCGCAGCCCTCGGGGAGATCGTCCGGCGACTGACCAAAGCAGAGCTCGCAGAGCTCGGGCATGCAGGGGTTGCCGCAATTCTCGTAGAAGGTGCAGGCCTCGCAGCCGTCGAGGTTGTCGAGCGAGCAGTCGGGGCTCGAGTCGAGGTAGACGAATTGGCCGGCGACCTCGCAGCAGCCGAAGCAGTCGCAGCCGTTGGGCACCAAGGGCACGCAAAAGTCGAGGCATTCTTGCGGCATCTCGAGCATGCACATGTTGCCCGGCAAGTTGGGGTCGTACGCGCAGCCGACCTGAGCGCCGGGATTCAGCGGGTCGCACATGAGGTTCCACTCGCACTTGTCGTCGCCGCCGCCGGAATTGGCGTCGAAGTAGCAGTCACCCTTGCAGTCGTTGTTCTGGCCCGGGAGGTCGGTCTGGAAGCTGGCCTCGTTGTCGTCGCAAGGCGAGATGCACTCGGGATCGTCGAGGTCGATCAAGCCGTCGCGATCGTTGTCGATCATGTCGCCGCATTGGTAGATCGTGCCGTTGCAGGGGATCGGGATCATCCCGCTCTCGCTCTGGCAGGTCGCGCTGCAGCCGTCGCCCGCGAGCGTGTTGCCGTCGTCGCACTCCTCGCCGAACTCGACCATCGCGTTGCCGCACTCGGCCGTGCCGGTGTCGGTGGTCGGGTCGGTCGTGCCGGTGTCGGAGGTCAGGTCGGTCGAGGCGCTGGTGTCGACCGAGCTGGTCGCGCTCGTATCGGTCGCGCTGGTGTCGACCTGGATCCCCTCGCTGCCGGTGTCCCCGACCTCGTCGCCGCTCGGCGTCGTTCCGCAGCCGAGCGCGAACGCGAAACCAACGAGCGCGACGGACAACCTCGGCAATCCACGAGAATGCATGGAGGCACGATAACGAAAAAGGCGACCCCCGCCAAGCGGAGATCGCCCTCTCGGATCACGCGATCATCACTGCGGCTGAATGTCGACGCAGCAACCGGTCTGGCAAAATTCCCCGACCGCACAATCGCTGATGTTGTCGCAGGGCGTCACCCCCATCGGGCACGAAGACATGTCGCAGCCGGGCGGCAAGTCTTCGGGGGTCTGACCGAAGCAGAGCTCGCATTCCGCCGGCACGCAGGGGTTGTTGCAGCCTTCGAAGAAAGTGCACGACTGGCAGGCGTCGAGGTTGTCGAGCGAGCAGCCATCGCCCGAATCGAGGTAGATGAATTGCCCGTCGACCTCACAACACCCGAAGC
>JAMHUH010000391.1:0-4842 GCA_035904925.1 Nannocystaceae bacterium | reverse complement strand
CGCATCCGATCGCGGCCCAGAGCGTCACGCTCAGCGCCCGGCCGCTCACGATCACTGCGAACTGATCACCGCGAACTGAAGCGCTCTAACTCGCGAACGCGAGGCTGGCGATCACCTTCGCCAGCTCGTCGTGCCCGAGCGCCGTCGCGCAGCTGATCGCGTCGCCCGAGTAGCCGACGCCGGCTTCGAGCAAGAGCGCATCGTCGCCGCTCGCGGGCGCGACGATGACCGCACACCACGAGGTCCGGGCCATGCTCGTTCCGCTGATCCACGCGACCGCCTGGCGGGTCAGGCCGAGCAGCTCGACCTGCTCGGGCACCAGCTTGGCGTCGAGGTCTTGGCTGCCCCCGACGACGCCCGCGAACGCGGCGTTGCGGGCGACCGGCGAGACCCGCAGGTTCAAGGGTCCACCGGGCGGGCCGCTGGCGAACAGATAGCTGCCCTCGACGAAGGGCGAGACCGTGAACGCGGTGCCAGTGAAGTCGAGCGAGAAGCCGAGCGGCGACAAGCCTTTGGCTCGCGCCTGTGCAGCGCTGATGGTCACGACTTGGTTGGCCATGGAGCTCGGCAGCTCGACCGCGGCCTCGGCATGCTGGTCGGGCGCGTCGGCCTTCTCGGACTTCTCGGCATGTGCGATCGGGTCCTTGGGTTGCTGCGAGGGCTCGTCGCCGCGATCGGCCGAGCACGCGAGACCAGCGGCCCCGAGCAGTGCGAGTGCGAAGCGTCGACGCATCGATCGCATCCTACCTGTTCGGCAGCTCGATCGCATCGCGGCCGACCTGCGTGCGCGACCAGGTCAGGAGGTCGGCTGGCGCGACGCGAGCCTGCCAGCCCGCGTCGGCCAAGTAGTCGGCCAGCGCGACTTCGACCACGGCCGAGCGGGTCCGCGAGGCCTGCACGATCGTCCCGCGCTCGCTCGTCAGCCCGACATGCGTTCGTCGCTCGCGGCGGCTGTGGATGAAGAGCAGCTCGCCAAACTCGGGCACACCCTGGTCGCGCCGACCTCCGCCCGCGCAAGCGAGCTGGTCGTTGGAGTTCTTGGGCAAGACCAGCCCGAGCGCGTCGACGAAGGCCCGCTGGACCAGGGCCGAGCAGTCGATGTGATCGCGGCTGGCCCCGCCGAGCAAGTAGGGCGTGCCCAACCACGAGCGCGCGGCCGCGAGCAGGCGCGCCGCCGCGTCGGCGTGCTCGTGCGGAGCCGTCAGCGGACGCGGCGAGGTCGGCTCGCCGAGGCGATCGAGCGTCCAGCCGAGCGTGCCATCGCGCGCCCGAACCAGCTGGGCCTCGCCCGCGCGCGCAAGCAAACCAAGGGGACCACAGCCCGGCGCCAGCTCGGTCGCGAGCTCGCGCGCGCCGACGTGGTCGGGGTGATGTCGCCAGAGCCGAGTCCGCGGCTCGACGAGCGCATGCCAGGCGAGGATCGGCAGCGGACGCAGATCGAGCTGGAGCGTCGAGCCGAGCGGCAGCGCCTCGACCAACGCGGCCTGGATCCTCCGCGCGACGCTCGGCGCCGCGACCCGAGCCGAGACGCGCACGAGCGGCCCGCGGACCTCGATCGTCGGCTCGAGCCGCGCCCAGCCGTACTCGCGCTCGAGCTGCTCGTGCAGCGCTGCGAGGCGAGTGTGCAGCGTGGTCGCGAGCTCGGGCACGAGCCGCGACGATAGCAACTTGCCAAGCGCGCCGCGGCGGCTCGAGCATGGCGGACGTGACGACGCCGCGCGCTCGCTTGGTTCCGGGGCTCTACGAGGATCTGGTCGACGAGCTGCTCGAGGCCGCGCTCGCGCGGCAGGAGCCCGCGTCCTTCGCCACCCGGGACTTGACCAAGGCGCAAGCCGCCGAGGTCTTCGCTCGCCACCTCTACGGCGCGAGTCGACTCGCGTTCGCGCGGCTCGACTCCATCGACGCCCAGCGCGAGCTCGCCAGCGAGCTCCTCACCCGACTCGCGAGCGGTGGCGTGAACAAACCCGCCCGCCAGCTCCTCGCGGTCGCCGACCCCGACCGACCTGGGCTCGGCGCCGAGCGCTTCCCCGAGCGACCCAAGATCCCGCTGGCCGAGAGCGAGCTGCTGGTCAACGCCCGCGGCCAGCTCTCGATGGGCGCCGCGCTGACGAGCGAGCTGGCCTCGGCCGATCGCGTCGAGCTGATCTGCGCGTTCATCAAGCGGCGCGGGCTCGCCCAGCTCGAGCCGACCCTGCGCGCGCTGACCCAGCGTGGGCCCGATCGCTTGCGGGTGCTGACCACCGTCTACACCGGCGCGACCGAGGTCGAGGCGCTCGAGCGCTTGGTCGAGATCGGCGCGAGCGTGCGGGTCGACTACGAGGGCCGAGCGACGCGGCTCCACGCCAAGGCCTGGCTCTTGCATCGCAAGAGCGGGCTGACGACGGCGTACGTCGGGTCTTCGAATATCAGTCACTCGGCGCTGGTCGATGGGCGCGAGTGGAACATTCGGCTCTCGGCCCGCGAGAATCCGGATCTGATCGAGAAGCTCGCGGGCGAATTCGCGGCGCAGTGGAGCCAAGAGGACTCGTTCAAGCCCTTCGACGCCGAGCAATTCACCCGAGCGCGTGCACGCGAACGCGGTGCGTTCGCGCCAACCTCGACCTTCGTCCCTTTTGATCTGCGGCCTCACGACTTTCAAGAGGTGATCTTGCAGAAGTTGGCCGCTGCCCGGGAGCTCCACGACCAGCACCGCAACCTCGTCGTCGCAGCGACCGGGACCGGCAAGACGATGATCGCCGCGTTCGACTACCAAAGCCTGCGCAAGGATTGCCCACGCCTGCTCTTCGTCGCCCATCGCAAGGAGATCCTCGAGCAGGCGCTCGGCGCCTTCCGTGCGGTCCTTCGCGATCCCCATTTTGGCGAATTGCTCGTCGATGGCAACAAACCCCGATCGGGCAAGCATGTTTTTGCGTCGATTCAATCCTTGCATCATCGCATCGACGAGATTCACCCGCGCGATTACGATTGTGTGATCGTCGATGAATTTCACCACGCCGAAGCCAGCACCTATCGCCGTTTGCTCGGCAAGCTCGAGCCCCGTGAGCTGCTGGGGCTGACCGCGACACCCGAGCGTGGCGATGGCAAGGACGTGACTTCGTTCTTTGACGGCCGGATCACCGCGGAGCTTCGGCTCTGGGAGGCGTTGGAGCGCGATTACCTCGTGCCCTTTCAGTACTTCGGCGTGCCCGATGGCGTCGACCTCGATCACGTGTCGTGGCGACAAGGCGGCTACGACCGCAAGCAGCTCGAGAATCTCTACACCGGACATCATGCCCGTGTCGAGCGTATCCTCCGTGCCGTCCAATCTTACGTGCCGGCGCCAGAGTCGATGTGCGCACTGGGGTTCTGCGTCGGTGTCGAGCACGCTCGCTTCATGGCCGAGCAGTTCTCGAAGCGGGGCATCGCCGCGGTCGCGGTCGTGGGCACCGATCCTGCCCACGAGCGAGCGTCCGCGCTTGCAGACCTCCGCGAGGGGCGAATCCGAGTGATCTTTTGTGTCGACATCTTCAACGAGGGCGTCGACTTGCCCGAGGTCGACACTCTCTTCTTCTTGCGCCCAACGGAGAGCGCGACGCTCTTCTTGCAACAATTGGGTCGCGGACTCCGGAAGTTCCGTGACAAGCTCTCGACCACGGTTTTGGACTTCATCGGCAATGCGCATCGAAATTTTCGCTTTGACAGCCGGTTTCACGCTTTGATCGGCGAAGGCGCAAAGCTGACCGAGCAGGTCGAGCAAGGATTTCCCTGGCTCCCACCCGGCTGTACAATCGTATTGGAGCCGCAGGCGCGGGAGATCGTGCTTCGCAATGTCAAGCAAGCGCTCACCGCTTTCCGCCGTCCGGCGCTCGTTGCAAAATTGCGTCGATTGGCCGACGACGGCGAGCCGACCTTGGCCGATTTTCTCCGGGCCATGCAGTGGCGCCCCGCGCAACTCTATCGTGAACGTGGTCGCGATTGGACCTACACGGGTCTGCGGCTGGATGCAGGCGTGCTCGCGGCCGCCGAGGTCGACGCAAAATTCGCGGCGAGCCTCGCCGGCCTCCTGCACGTCGACGACCGACTCCGCTTGGAGACTTGGCGACAATGGCTCGGCGAGTCCAAAGCACCCAAACTGGGCACGTTGACCGAGCACGGCCGACGCCTGATGGTCATGTTGCTCGCGGTGCTTTTCAACCGCGAGCTCGAGTCACTCAAAACCTTGGCGCAGGGCGTAGGACGGCTCTGGCGGCAACCCGCGCTTCGTGACGAGCTGTATCAGTTGCTCGACGTGCTCGCGGGGTCGCGCGTGCACCTCGACGGCGAATTTCCCGAACGACCTCGGATCCCCTTGCGCCTTCATGCATCTTACCAACGCGACGAGATCCTCGCGGCCTGCGGGGAACTCGACATGGGAGACTTCCCCAACCAGCAGATCGGTATCCGGCGCGCTACGCAAGAACAATTGATCCTCAACTTCGCGACAATCTCGAAAACCAAGGGATACTCGCCCAAGACCCAATACCGAGACTTCGCGATCAGTCGCACCCACTTCCAAACCGAGACGACCCACAGCATCGGACCCAAGACGAGCCTTGGCCGTGAGACGATCGAGCACGAGGCCCGCGGCTTGACGGCGCTGCTCTTCGTCCGCCCCCGCAAACACGACGAGCGCAACCTGCCAGCCCCCTACGTGTTCCTCGGCCCGACCCGGCTGATCGACCACAAAGGCGATCGCCCAATGCAGCTGACCTGGGAGCTGGCCACGCCGATCCCGGCGTGGTTCTACCCGCGCGCCTGCCTGACCACCTGAACCTCGCGCCTCGGGCTCCCAGGTCGCTCGCGCACGATCCCGCGACCCGCTAC
>JAMHUH010000390.1:0-1652 GCA_035904925.1 Nannocystaceae bacterium | reverse complement strand
CATTCCCGCGGCGGTCTTCGTTCCGTGCGTGGTATCGAAGGCGTGCACCAAGTCGAAGTCGGTCAGCGCGGCATTGCCAGCGCCGTCCAGCAAGACATTGGCTGGTTTGACGTCCCGATGAATCACGCCGCGCGCATGGGCGTGGTCGAGCGCCGCGGCGACCCGCGAGAGGGCGCGCAAGGCCGCGTATTGGGTGATGGTGCGATGTTTGATGGCGTGCGCGAGGTCGCCGCCCGGATACCACTGCATCACGAAGAAGTGATGATCGGCTTCGGTCGCATGATCGAGCAAGACCCGAGCGATCGCGGGATGGTCGAGCTTGGCCATTTGGCGGGCCCCGCTGAAGAACCGCTCGACACGACTCTGATCGCTGGCGTGCTGGTGGTGGAGGACCTTGATGGCGACGTTCGTCAGCTCCCGCTGATCCCACGCCTGCCAGACGGTCGCAAACCCGCCGGCCCCGGCGACCTTGACGAGTCGGTAACGGCCTCCGAGCAGCTTGCCCGGCGTCAGGCCGATCCCTTCGCGTTGTTGACGGCGAGCATGCAGGAGCGCCTCGAGGATCTCGGTCGCGTCCTCATTGGCGGCCTCGCGTCGGCGCAGCTCGTCCCGGAGTGAAGCAATCTCGTCATTGATGTCGGTATCGCGAATCGCGGCGAGGCCGGTTTGCTCCCATGCTGCGATCGTGCGCTCGGCTTGCTCGATCCGCTTGTCGAGGCTGAACTTCACGTCGGGATCAATCGCGTTCACCCGCTCGCGCCGATAGTACTCGAGCTTCTCTCGTAGCAAGTCGAGCGACTTGTGGCCGTCGCTCATGGCTCACCCCCGAGCTCCCGGATCTTCGCGCGGGCCTCTTCGATGTCCTTGCGGAGCTTGAACTTGGCCGCCGGGTCGACGGCCAGCGGCTCGTGGGCGAGCAGGTAGTCGAGCTTCTCTCGCCACAGCTCGAGCGCCGACGACTCGCGCGGCGCCGGTCGGCTCGGCGCGGTGGGCAGCGGCCCGCTCGTGCGTTCGAACGCCCCCGTGCTCATCAGCAGCTCGAACACCTCGACCGCGTTGCGCATCGCCATCCCGCGCAGGGCCCCGGCCTCGATCGCCTCCGTCTCGTGCTTGGCGACCGCGCTGTGATCCGAGATCCCGCGGATCACCAGCTTGGCGACCTGCTCGACCCGCTTCTCGGCGGCGAGCAGCATGCCGGCGGCCTCCATCTCGAGCGCCTTGATGTCGGCGTTGCCCTCCCGAACCCAGCGGGCGAAGGCTTCGGCGGCGACGACGGCGTGGCCAGACGCGAGGGTCTCGACGTGCAGCGCCGGCTCGGCACACAGCACGGTGTTGGGGCGGCCGAGCAGAACCGTGATCGCGGCGCGGCTCTCGGCCGAGCGAGCGGAGATGGCCTCGAAGTCGGCGCGCCCACGCGCGCGCCAGCGGTCGAGCGCGGCTTGGTGGGCGAAGGCGAGGTGCTTGGCGGCGTCGACGAGCGCGAGGGTGGCCCGAACGCCGTCGGCGCGGCGTTCGAAGAGCCAGTCGTCGGCGAGCTCGCGGCCGTCGGCGCCGCGGACCGGGCGGACCTGGGTGGTCTTGTCGTAGGCGACCACGAGATCGGGGACGACCACGTCGCCGATCTTGATGTCGGCGTGCAGGGCGGCCGCGAT
>JAMHUH010000389.1:0-5947 GCA_035904925.1 Nannocystaceae bacterium | reverse complement strand
GTCCCTCTTCGTTGAGCAGCCGATAGAGGGTCTGGAAGCCCAAACTCGACATCCCGGCTCGGTAGGGGCTCGGGTAGGCCAAGACGATGGGCGCGGGCTTGCGGACTCCGAGAGTCCCGAGCTCGCGCCCACGTCGGGCGAGGATCGCCGCGCGTTCGTCAGTCGGCTTGGACGGCCGCACGGGCTGCTAGAACCGGATCTCGGCCATCGCCCCAGCGCCGCCGCGCATGAAGGTCGGTCCGAACGCGGTGACCTCGGCGTTGCCGGCCTCGATCGGGCCCTGCTTCTTCTTGCTCGACGCGTAGATCGCGATCATCGCGATGCCACCGATCAGGGCCGCGCCGCCGATGCCGAAGCCGGCGTAGGCGAGGCCGTTCATCGCCTTCATCTTCTGCTCGAGGTCGTAGGGGCAGGGCGCGCCGCTGTCCCGACACGAGTAGTCGCCGATCGGGAACCCGGTGTTGGTGTCGTTGGTCGACAGATCGGCGAGCTGGTTGGCGGCGCTGGACGAGACGCCCAGACCTGCAGCGCCCGCGCCGACACCGATCACGCCGACGCTGATCAGCACCGCGCCACCGATCAAGAGCCCGCGCTTCTCGTCCTTTTTGGCCTGGCGAGCCGCCTTGGCGTCGCCCTGGCGCTCGTCCTTGCGACTGTCACCGAGCGGGTTCTCTTCTTCCTCGGGCTTCGTCGTGTTGGTCGTGGTCGTGGTCGTGGTCGTCGCCGCCGTCGCACAACCCGAGACCGAGATTTCGCCGAGGATGGTCTTGGCCTCGGCGATCTTGTCGGCCTGCTTCTCCGGATCACCGTAGGTGATGAAGTGCTTGAGGTAGGTGTCGGCCTTGTTGCAGTCGCCGGCCTTCCACGCCGCGATGCCGACCTTGTGGGCGAAGCCGTGCTTGCCCGGGACCAAGTAGTAGGCCTCTTCGTAGAGCGGGACGGCCTCGGCCCACTTCTCCTGGGCCGCGAGCGCCTCGGCGTCGGAGAAGAGCGTCTTGGCGCGCTCGGTCTTCTGCTCCTCCGTCATGTTCTCGCTGTTGCCGGAGATTGACTCGTCAACCTTCGGAGCGGCTTCGGTCGGAGGCGGCGGGACCTGAGCGAGGGCGACGCTCGGCATGGACAGGATGAGGGCCAGGGCAACGGGCACTCGCATGACGGAAAGGCTGCGCATGGTCATGGACTCGAAAGGGATCGGGAGAAGGTTGCGGGTTGGAGCCGCGCATACGAGCGACGCGCGACTCCGACTAGACTCCGACTAGAGGACGATCTCGACCTGGCCAACGCCAAGCAATGCCAAGGCGATCAGAGATCCTCGAAATCGTCCTTGGGCTTGGTGCCACCCGAAGTGCTGGTGCCACCCGAAGTCTTCTTGGTGGTCTTCTTCTTGGTGGTGGTCTTCTTCTTCGGCTCCTCGGTCGGCGCGGCGGCGGGATCACCCGCGGCCGCGAGGGCCGGATCGCCGGGCTGACCCGGGACACCCGCGACCGGAGGTTGACCGGCGAGCGCCGGATCTTGGCCGGGGACGGGCTGACCAGGGACTCCGGGCTGACCCGGCTGACCTGCGACGAGCGGCTGGCCAGGCTGAACCGGCGGCGTCGCACCGGGCGTCGGCGGCGGCGGCTCGACCGGCTTGGGCTGCTCGGCCTTGGGCTGCTCGGTCTTCTGCGCGACCTCGTCCTTGCTGCCCTCGTCCTTGTCCTTGTTGCCGCCGATGATGAACACCGCCGCGAGACCCACCACCAAGATCGCACCACCGATGATGCCGGCGATCGCCACGGTGTTGCTCTTCTGCGGAGGCGCCTGCATGACCATGTCGACGGCGCCGACCATGGGCGCCTCGTTGGCTGCGGGAGCGGGGACGGGCTCGGGGACTGGCTCGGGCTCGGGCTCGGCGGCCGGAGTCATGGCCAGTTCGTCGACGAGCTGACCGAGCAGGTCGTCGAACGCATCGGCTTCTTTGTTGGCTGGGTTCACTGCCGCGATCCTTTCGTCGTTCGGGTCATCAGCCACGGGCGGCGGCTGACTCAGGTACTCACTAGCGAGGCTTCGGTGCTCGAGTCGAGCTGAAGGTCTTCGCTCGAACGAGGTCATCGGCTGCTTCGATGCCCGTTCGTATTCCGTTGCGCCGAGTGTAGCGTCACGGTCCGAGCTCACACAAGAGAAGTGCAGAGGCGAATCGTGACTGGATGGGCGTTCTCGTCGCTCTGGCTTGGCAGCTTCGTGCGATCTGGGGTGATGAAGCGCATGCGATCGCCGAGGCCGCCGCTTCATTCGGCGGCCATGGGCCCGGCGAGCTCGTCGCGTTCTCGAGCGAAGTCGGCTGTCAACGCGTCGATCGCCGTGACCAGAGCGTGGAGCTTGCGGGCCGCTTCGCTGCTCGTCGTCCAGGTTCGCGTGGGTCGAGCGCTGGCGTCCAAGCTGGGGATCGTGGCCAGCTCCAGCCGAAACTCGTCCATGTAGAGCGCTCGGCTGACCTCGAGCTGGATCGCGTGGACCTGCAGCTCGGGACGGCCGAAGCGAGCGGCCACCTCGCCGCCCTGGTAGGGCTCGTCGATCGCCAAGCTCAGCGGCCAGGCACCGCGCGAGCGGAGCGTCGGGATCTGGCCGGACAAGGCCGCCACCGCGATCGCCCGAACCTCGGCGCTGCATGAGCGACCAGCGCGGGTCCCGAGCACCAGCTCGGCCGCGACCGAGCCGGGCATGCTGTGAGCGTCGAGCACGATCGCGTAGCCGAACTCCTGGCGGCGACGGGCGACCAGCAGCTCGAGCGCGCGATGGTAGGGCGCGTGATAGCGGGCGATCCGCTCGGACAAGCTCGCAAAGTCGAGCGTGGTCAGCAGCGGGATGTTGCCGACCGCGTTGCGCCAGACGACCCCGCGGTTGCGGATCGGTCGGCGCTCGCCCGCGATCGTCGCGACGCTGAGCGACTCGCGGGGGTGGGGATCCGGGTGATCGGGGACCAAGTCGTGGCTGATGTCGTCTTCGGCGCGGTTGAGATCGACGACCAGCCGCGACCAACGAGCGCGCAAGGTCGCGGCGCCGTGCGCTTCGGCGCGCGGGAACAGGCGATCGACCGCGAAGTCGGCGTTGCGCGGGAAGCTGACCTGGGGCCGAGGCCCCAGCGCGGCCGGCCAGTCGAGGCCCACGTGCGGAAAGCTGATGATCAGCGGGCTCGGGATCCTCCCCGCTCGAAACTCGAAGGGGAGGGGATCGGCGTCGTCGAGGCCGACTTGCGCGGCGCTGATGGTCTCGGGGTTCACGGCCTGGACAGGGGTCGACGCGGAGCCAAAAAAAAGGGCCCTCGCGTGTGCGAGGGCCCTTGCGCTGACCCTGCCGGGAATCGAACCCGGGCTTGCGGCGTGAGAGGCCGCTGTCCTAACCGCTAGACAACAGGGCCGTTGCGGTGTGCCGAGCAGACTCGGCGTTCGATCGGATCACCCGAATCGTGGAGATGAAGGTGGTCGGTCAGGACGGGAGCTCGGGGACAAGGATTCGAACCTTGATCGGCGGAATCAGAATCCGCTGTCCTACCATTAGACGATCCCCGAACGGTGCTTTTCGAATGAGTCGAAAACGCTTGGTAGGAGCCCCATCGGGGCCGGGGGAAGATGGACTAGCAGGGTAGGCCTGTCAAGAGAATCCCGGCAAAGTGATGAAGGAAGTCTCACGAGTTTCCAGGTCACCGCTCGCGCGGAGTACCCTGCGGCTCATGCGAATCGCGTCGCTCTCGCTCCTCGCCTTGGTCTCGCTCTCGGCCTGCCGAGATCCGCACGAGCCGGTGCTGCCGGTCGACGGCAGCGACACGACGACGAAGGTCGAGCCCGAGCTCGGTGAGCCCGAGTTGGTCATGCGGCTCGAGCCGGTCGGCGATCCGGCGCCGCAGCTGCCGACCGTCGAGCTGGCCTCGGGCAAGCACGGCGCGGTCGCCAGCGCCGAAGCCAACGCGTCGCAGGTCGGGATCGAGATCATGGAGGCGGGCGGCAACGCGATCGATGCCGCGGTCGCGGTCGGGTTCGCGCTCTCGGTCACGCATCCCTCGGCTGGCAACATCGGCGGCGGCGGGTTCATGGTCGTGCGCTTCCCCGACGGCAAGGCGACGGCCATCGACTACCGCGAGGTCGCGCCCGGAGCCGCGACCGCGGACATGTACCTCGACGCCGAGGGCGAGATGACCGACAAGAGCCGCAAGGGCGCGCTGGCGGCCGGGATCCCGGGCGATGTCGCGGGCTTTTGGTACGCCCACGAGCACTGGGGAAAGCTGCCCTGGAAGGACGTGGTCGCGCCCGCGATCGAGCTCGCCCGCGATGGTTGGATGCTCGACGCCAACCACGCCGACGACATGTCCGGGACCAGCGAGAAGATGCTCGAGTACGGCTACGCCGACACGGCCGCGCTCTTTCGCAAGCCCGACGGCAGCCCGCTCGCTGCTGGCGACGTCTGGCGTCAGCCCGAGCTCGCCGCGACGCTCCAGCGGATCGCCGACGAGGGCCGCGATGGCTTCTACGCCGGCCGCTTCGCCGACTACATGGCCAGCGAGGTCCAGAAGCTCGGCGGCATCTGGACGGCCGAGGACCTCCACGACTACGCGGTCGTCGAGCGCGAGCCGCTGCGCTTCGACTATCGCGGCCACGAGATCATCGCGATGCCGCCGCCCTCGGCCGGCGGCGTGGTGCTCCGACAGATCCTCGCCGCGAGCGAGGCGCTCGACCTCGCCAAGCTGCCTTGGCACTCGGTCGATCAGGTCCACATCTACGTCGAGATCCTTCGCCGGACCTACGCCGATCGCAACCTCCTGCTCGGCGACCCCGGCTTCATCGAGATCCCGATGCAGACCCTGCTCGACACCACCTACGTGGGCAAGCGGATGTCGGACATCGATCGCAAGCACGCGACGCCCTCGACCAAGATCGGCGCCGGCGTCGAGCGCGAGGAGTCGGAGCAGACCACTCACTTCTCGGTCGTCGACGCCGAGGGCATCGCGGTCGCCAACACCTACACGCTCAACGGCGGGTTCGGGGCCAAGCTGGCGATCCCCGGCACCGGCGTGCTGCTCAACAACGAGATGGACGACTTCACGACCAAGATCGGCTCGCCCAACATGTTCGGGCTGATCCAGGGCCCGCAGAACGCGATCGCGCCGGGCAAGCGGATGTTGAGCAGCATGACGCCGACGATCATCGTCGAGGACGGCAAGCTGCGAGCGATCGTCGGCTCACCCGGTGGCCCGACCATCACGACCACGGTCGCGCAGATCATCTTGCAGCTGATCGACTATGGGCGTCCGCTCGAGGTCGCGGTTCGCGAGAATCGGATTCATCACCAGTGGATGCCGGACAACATCTGGCACGAGCCCGAGATCGAGGACAAGTTGGCCGCTGGGCTGAAGAAGAAGGGCCACGAGCTCGAGACCCGCGGCTGGAAGATCGGCCACGCCAACTGCATCGAGGTCGATCCGGCGACGGGCGAGTACAAGGCCGTGGCCGACGTCGCGCGCGATGGCGGGGCGGCGGCGGCCTACTGAGCTCAGCGGCTGAACCCGCGCTGCTCAGCGGCTGATCTGCAGCTCGTGCATCGCCATCGAGGGCAGCGCGCGCGCCGGGCCTTGCTTGGTCTGGCCGGCCGCGAGCGGTGAGAGCAGGACGCCCTCGAGCTCGACGTCGAGCACGATCGCGTCGTCGCTCGGCGTCAGCTCGACCAGGATCTCGCCCGCGATCGCCTGCTCGACTTCGTCGACATGCCAGGGCTCGCCGCTGTCGAGCCCGCAGTGGCCCGCGTAGACGTTGCTGCCCCGGACCCAACGCAGCTCGATGCGCTCGTCGCCGACGTCATAGCGGGCGCTCGAGGGCATGCCCGAGCCGATCACTTCGTCGACGAGGCCGTCGTCGATGGTCAAGAAGAGGCCCTCGTCGCCCTCGGGCGTCGCCGCGACCAAGATCAGGTCGGCGCA
>JAMHUH010000388.1:0-6917 GCA_035904925.1 Nannocystaceae bacterium | reverse complement strand
ACGATCGTGAGGCGCCTGCCCGAGCCGCTGCACGAGCGTTACACGAGCTTCATGCTCGAGATCTGCCGCGACGCGGCCGAGGCCTCGGGCGAGTGGCTCTGGTTCGGAACCAAGGTCGGGGCCGAGGAGAAGCAGGTGCTGCACGAGATCGCCGCCGCGCTCGAGCTCGACCACTCGGCCTGATCGGTGTCGCCTGCGTGGATCGGGGCGCGCGAACAAGATCGCGCATGTTTCGACGAATCGGCGCATGTGGGCGGCTCGGGCAGGCGCTCGCCCGTGGCACGAGTGTGAATGACACGAGGACCGGATACGCGCCTGCGCATCCGGTCCGTCTCGTTGAGGGTTCAGGTCAGGGCGCGAGCCCGAGCGACTGCGCCGCGGCGCCGACGGTGGCCTGGACGATCTTGGTCGAGAACTCGTTGTCGAGCTTGTCGACCGTGTCTTGCAAGCCGTTCATGCAGTGATAGGCGGCGTAGCGGAACTCCGAGGTGTCGGTGATCATCATCGCCGCGTAGCCGACCTGCCAGAACGCGGCGTGATCCGAGCGACGCAAGTCGGCGAGCGCGGGCTGGTTCTCGGCGCCCTCGGGAATGTCGAGCAGCAGGTTGCGCAGGCCGATCGCCTCGGCGTGCTCGGCCATGTAGGTCGCGTGCTCGACCCCCTCGAAGTCGACGATCAGGGCGATCCAGTCGGCCGAGTAGCCCCAGCCCTCGAGCGTGACGATCTGGTTGGGGAAGAGCAGATCGAGCCCACCCGGGATGGTCTGCGTGTTCGGAGCGGGATCGGAGTAGCCGATCATCTCGAGGTTGTAGTTGAACACGACGTTGTCGCCGGCCTGCATGGCGGCGGCGGCGTAGGCCTCGGAGCCGGTCAAGCCGTCCTCTTCTTCGTCCCAGCACCCGAAGATCAGCGTGCGTGGGTAGCTGCGCTGGGTCAGCACCCGGGCCGCCTCGAGCACGCCCGCGACGCCCGAGGCGTTGTCGTCGGCGCCTGGGCAGTCGGGCAGGTGATCGTAGTGGGCCGCGATCAGGATCTGCTCGGCGGGGGTCTCGGTGCCGGGCAAGCGTCCGACCACGTTGACGCCGGTCGCGTAGGGCATGCGCTCGACCTCGAGCCCGTACTCGGTGAAGCGATCGAAGCAGAGATCCTGGACCGCCTGCCAGTGGGCGGAGCCAGGCGGGCGAGGTTGGGCGATGAACTCGAGATCGGCTTGGTAGCGGGTGCCGTCGACACAATCGCGCAGCTGGGTGGGCGTGTCGGTCTGGCAAGCCGACCCGCCGGTGTCCGAGCTGTCTGCGCTCTCGTCGGTCTGGCCGCTCTCGCTCGTCGCCGCGGTCGCGCCGGTGTCTCCGACCTCGTCGTCGTTGGTCTGGGGGCTCTTGCAGGCGACGAGCAGGAGCGAGCAGGGCAAGGTGAGCAGGAGCAGCCGAGGCATGGGCCGCAGTGTCGCTCACTTTGGCCGAACTCGAACAGTCGCGCTCCCAGGGCGCGAAGGGCTCGCCCTGACCGAGTCTGGTTCAGGGGCGACATTCCCTGCTCGCGCGCAGTTCAGCGGTCTTGACTCTGCTTGGGCGTGAGCCGTGGCATCCGTGGGACGATGACTGCGAACAGCGTGGCGAGCCCGGCGATCAGATACCAGCCGAATCCGATGGTCATGCCGATGGCGGCGGCGAACCAGATGCTCGCCGCCGTGGTCAGGTTCTGGACGGTCCCACCCTCGGTCTTGAGGATGACCCCCGCACCGAGAAATCCGACGCCGGTCACGATCTGTGCGGCGATCCGAGTGGGATCGCCCGCGCCAAACATCGTCGACATCAAGGTGAAGAGCATCGACCCCGCGATCACGTAGGTGTGCGTCGAAATGCCGGCCGGCTTGCCACGCAGCTCGCGCTCGGAGCCGATGACGTAGCCGACGAAGAGCGAGCCGAGCAGCTTGAGGGTAAAGGGCAGCTCGAAGCCGCTGACAAACGACTCGGAGGCGAGAAAGACGACGGGTGGATCGAACGAGCCGTGCATGGATTGGAAGTCGCGCGAGCCATCATGCCCCGAGTGTGGGCCGACAGATCAACAAGGTGTGGCTGATTCCGAGCTCGTCGTGCTGCTCCTCGACCTCGAGCCCAGCTGCTCGCACGCAGGCGAGAAAGGTGTCGGAGCGATACATCTGGCTGTTGCCGTTGGCGACGGCCGTGAAATAGAGCGAGGTCATCTGCAGACAGAAGCTCGCGGCGGCGAAGCGCTGGCGGTCCCAGAACGCCTCGAGGATGTAGATCCGGCCTTCGGGCGCCAACGCAGCCACGCAGCGGCGCAGGATCGAGATGATCTGGGCCTCCGAGAAGCAATCGAGAACCTGGCTGATCCAGATCGTGTCGAAGCCCGCGGGGATTGGGGTGGCCGCATCGAGCAGGTCGGCCTCGTGCAAGTGCACGCGCGCGAGCAGATTGGCCTCGCGCAGGTTCTGTTCGGCGACGTGGAGCTGGCCGGGCAGATCGATGATCGTCAGCTCGAGCTCCGGATCGTGGCGCAGGCAGGTGAGCGCCCACTTGCCCGTGTTGCCGCCGATGTCGAGCATCCGGCGAGGCCGCTGGCGAAAGACCAAGGGCAGCGCCGAGCCAAACGCGCCGTCGGAGTAGTGGTGGTCGAACGCAAACCACGACTTTCGGACCTGCGCGGGCAGGTGGGCGAGACCCTCGTAGACGGTGGCCCAGTCGCCAAACACTCGGAGCCCCGCTGGCCGACCCGAGACGATCGCTTCGTCGAGGTGGGCGAGGCCGAGGTAGTTCACGTCGCGCGTGAAGTCCATGTTGGCCCGCGTCATCGGGTCGTGCTGGAGGAAGAGCGCGGTCTTGGTCAGCTGGTAGCGGTCTTCGCTCTGGGTGAGCAACCCGATCCCGAGCCCGGCCTCGAGCAACACCCGGGTTCCGTAGTGCGGGAGATCGACGGCTGCCACGACCTGCTCGAGCGTGAGCCCCTCGCGGCTGTGCTCGATCGCTTCGAGGATCCCGCGGTCACGCAGCACGGTCGCGGCTTGAAACACGAAGGGGGCGAACGCGATGAACTGCGCTCGCTCGAGCGCCTCGAGGGCATGGATGGACTCGTTGGATCGACGCATGCCTGGCTGCCTCGCCGAGGGCGAGTCTTCAGTCGATGTTCGGCCTCGACAAGATAGGAAATCCCGTGGCTTGCCATAGATTCTACTGCATCGACGACCGGGTCAGCGAGACTGCCGCGGTCTCCGACGACGTGCGAGCGGCCGATGGCCGAGCCCAGTCTGCCCGGCGCGAGGGCGCCAGCTCGGTCCCGACGACCACGAAGAAGTGAGATTGGGCCTGTGGAGCGCGCTCCCCAAGTCCGCGAGATCTCCTGGAATCTCGTCATCCACACCAGACAACGCGGCTGTGGACGATCGTGGCAGCGTCGCGGGGCTGGCCGAACTCGCTCGAATGCGCTTCGGTCATGCTGCCCTCCGGCCCATGTTTCGACTCTTGCACACCAGCGACTGGCACCTCGGCCACACGCTGCATGGTCGCGAGCGCAGGCTCGAGCACCACGCCTTCTTGGCTTGGCTGCTCGACACGCTGGTCGCGGTTCGGGCCGACGCCCTGTTGATCGCGGGCGACGTGTTCGAGACCGCGAACCCGCCGGCCTCGGCGATCCAGGATCTCGGCGAGTTCCTCGGCGAGGCGCGGCGCCGGCTGCCGAGGCTCGACGTGGTCGTGATCGCGGGCAACCATGACTCGGCCCCGCGCCTCGACGCGCTCGCGCCCTTGCTCGCCTTCGGTGGCATGCGCGTGGTCGGTGCGCTGCCGCGGGGGGCCGATGGTTCGCTCGACGGCGATCGGCTCTTGGTCCCCCTGCACGACGCGAGCGGAGCCACGGCCGCGTGGTTGGCGGCGGTGCCCTTCTTGCGCGTGGCCGACCTGCCCTTCGAACGCAAAGCCGCGCCACCCGAACCTGTCGAGGGCGAGCCGTCCAAGCCCGAGCCCGAGCCCGACGACGAAGACGCCCCTCGAGCCGATCCCCTGATCGCGGGCGTCGAGCGGATCTACGCCGAGGCGCTCGAGCTGGCCGAGCAGCGGCGCACGCCCGAGCAGGCTCTGATCGCGACCGGCCACATGTACATGCGCGGCACCCAGCTCTCGGAGCTGAGCGAGCGCAAGATCCTCGGCGGCAACCAACACGCGCTGCCGCGGGCGATCTTCGCCGATGCCTGGGCCTACGTCGGGCTCGGCCACCTCCACCTCGCCCAGGCCGTGGAGCAGTCCGAGCAGGTCCGCTACAGCGGCTCGCCGCTGCCGCTCTCGTTGACCGAGGCCGACTACGAGCACCAAGTCCTGCTCTGCCACTTCGCCGGGCCCGAGCTGCAGCTCTGCCAGGGGCTGCCGATCCCACGCAGTGTCGGGATGCTGCGTGTGCCGGGCGAGCAGTCGCCCGAGCTCGACGCCGTGCTCTTTCAGCTCGAGACCATGCCGCTCGAGCCCCTGGGCGAGGACCAGCGCGAGCGCTGGCCTTGGCTCGAGGTCCGCGTGCGCCTGCGCGAGCCGGTCCCCGACATCCGCGATCGGATCGAGCGAGCGGTGCGGGGTCGGCCGGTTCGACTCTTGCGCCTGACCGTCGAGCACGCGGGCGTCGGAGGCAGCCTCGCCGACTTCCCGACCCGGCGCGAGCTCGATCGCATCGACCCGCAGCAGGTCTTCGTCGACTGCTTCGAGCGTCGCTACGGTGAGCGACCCGACGACGCGCTGCTCTCGGCCTTTCACGAGCTGCGCGAGGCGGTCGCTCGCGGCGAGCTCGAAGAGGCCCGCGGATGAAGATTCTCGCGATCCGCGGGCGCAACCTGGCCAGCTTGGCCGGCCACTTCGAAGTCGACTTCACCAAGCCGCCCCTCGATCGCGCCGGCCTGATCGCGATCACCGGCCCGACCGGCGCCGGCAAGACCACCTTGCTCGACGCGATGTGCCTGGCGCTCTTCGATCGCACCCCGCGCTTTGGCAACCGCGGCGGCGTGCTGATCGGTGGCGTCGGCGACGATCCGACCAGCGGGCTCAAGGCCAACGACGTGCGCGGGATCCTGCGTCACGGCGCGAGCGAGGGCTGGGCCGAGGTCGAGTTTCGGGGCGTCGACGATCGTCGCTTTCGCGCCCGCTGGGAGGTCCGCCGCGCCCGAGGCAAGGCCGAGGGTCGGATCCAGCCGCAGCGGCTCGAGCTGCTCGACGCGCTGACCGGCCGGCCGATCGCTGGCGATCGCAAGCAAGACGTGCTCGAGGCGATCGAGCAGCGGCTCGGGCTCGACTTCGATCAGTTTCGCCGCTCGGTCTTGCTCGCCCAGGGCGAGTTCGCGGCCTTCCTCGAGGCCAACGGATCCGAGCGGGCCGAGCTGCTCGAGCGCATGACCGGCACGGGCCTCTATCGCGTGCTCGGCAAGGCCGCGTGGGAGCGGGCCAAGCTGATCGAGCGCGAGCTCGATCTGCTCCGGCGCGAGCGCGAGGCCCTGCGCATGCTCGACGACGCCACGCGCGAGCGGCTGAGCGAGCGGGGCAGGGCGCTCGACGAGCAGCGGCGTGGGCTCGAGCGCGAGCGCGAGGCGACCTTGGCCGCGCTCGAATGGCATCGGCGTCGGCTGGGGCTCGGCGCCGAGCTCGCGAGCGCGCAGGCCGAGCTGGCCGAGCACGAGCGGGCCTTCGCCGACTTGGCCGAGCTGCGCGAGCTGCTGCGCCGGATCGATCGCGCGACGCCGCTCCGGGCCCGGGTCGCGCTCCTCGATCAGCGCGCGCGCGAGCTCGGGGAGCGCGAGGGCGAGCTGAGCTTCTTGCAGGGCGAGCTCGAGCTCTTCGACGAGCAGCTAGCCAGCGCGCGCGAGCGGCTGGCGGCCGACGAGCAGCGGCTCGAGCAGGCCCGCGAGCGGCGGCGTCGGATCGGCACCGATCTCGATCGCGCGCGCGAGCTCGACGCTCGCCGCGGCGAACAGCGGCCTCGCTGCGAGCGGCTGCGCGGCGAGGCCCGCGAGCTCGGCGGCCAGCTCGAGCAGCTCGGGCTCGAGTCGAGTGCGCTCGAACGAGGCCGGGCCGAGGCGAGCCGAGCCGAGGCGCGCGATCGCAGCTGGCTCGACGCGCGCCCGGCCTTGGTTCGCTTGGCCGACGCCTGGACCCACGCCCGCGCGCTGATCCTCAAGCAGTCGCGCGACCTCGATCGCCAGCGACAGCTGCGCGCGCGGATGCACGAGCTCGCGCCCCGGCTCGAGCAGCGGGTCGTCGAGCTCGGCGAGGCCAAGCAATTGCTCGGTCAGCTCAAGAAGCAGCGTCAGCAGGCGCAGGTGCGGGTCCGCAAGCACGAGCGCGAGCTCGACGAGCTGCCGCCGGCGACCGAGCTGCGAGCCCGCGCGCGCGCGCTCGATCGGACGCGGGCGCGGATCACCAGCTTGCGCGAGCTTCATGCCGAGCATCAGCGCTGCGTCGCCGCCTTGGTCGAGGTCCAGCGCGAGCGCGACGACCAAAAGATCGAGCGCTCGCATCGACGGAGCGAGGTCGCGCGGGTCAGCGCCGAGGTCGGCCTGGCCGAGGCGGCCTTCGACGAGGCTCGACGAGCGCTGCGCCAGCTCGAGGCTGTCCGTGATCTCGCCTCGCGGCGCGACGATCTGCGTCCGGGCGAGGCCTGCCCGCTCTGTGGCGCGAGCGAGCATCCAGCCGTGCATGGCCACGCGGATCCGGTCGATCAGGCGATCGACGCCCAGCGAGGTCGGGTCGACCAGCTGCTCGTGCGCCGCGACGATCTTCAGCGCGAGCAGGGTGATCACGAGGGCCGCGAGATGCTGGCCGGCCAGCGGATCGCCAAGCTCGAGCGCCAGCGGGCCGAGCTCGAGGCCCAGCGCGCCAGCTTGCAGACCCAATGGGCCGAGCAACGAACGTTTGGTCCGCGGGTCG
>JAMHUH010000387.1:0-12919 GCA_035904925.1 Nannocystaceae bacterium | reverse complement strand
GCCGACAGGGACCGCTGCGCTGGCATCCGGGCGTGGCGCGAAGACTTGGGTGGGCGGGCGTTGGAGATCGAAGATCGAGAGCGAGCGTGCGTGCGTGGATCGACTGGCGAGGGTTCGAACGCAAAAGAGGCCAGCTCCTCGTGGAGCTGGCCTCTTCGTCAGCCCGCGAGGGGCCGAACACGACTACAGATCGTGGGGACGAACGGTGCCGCGCTTGTTGCCGGCGGTGCGGGCGATCGCGGCTTCGAGCATCTCGTGGACCTTGTCCGAGATCGCGGCGATCAGCTCACCGTCGCTGCGATAGCCAGCAGCGCGGACGACTTCCTTGACCTTGGAGCCGACGACGAGGATCTCGCGGGGCTTCTTGGCGGCGGCTTTCTTGGAGGCTTTCTTGGCCATGGTGTTCTCCTGGTATGGGACGGAACTGAAGGGGAGTGGGAGGTGTTGGAGGGGGCCTCGAGAGCCGTCCTCGGGATCGCCGAGGCGATCGTGGCCATTCTTGGAGCGTTTTGGATCGCCGTGCAAGCCCGAATTCGCGTGAATTCGGGCGAATTTGCGAAAATTGATGGTCTGGAGGCGAGGCAATTCCCGAAATTCGGCAGATCTCGTGCAGCTACGGGCCATCTGAGCGGGGCGCTTGGCTTCAATGGCTCCGGCGAGCACGCAGGGAGGAGTTCTCGGGCTCGGCGTTGCTCGGGTGGTGCCTGAAACACGGCCCAACCGCCGGCCGCGCTCGTTCGCTCGAGGGATCGGTGCCCGATCGCAGCCGCATCGCCCGGCGTGTGCGATCGCGAGGACTCGGATCGAGGACGAGGCGGGTGTCGAGCTTCCACAGCGAACAGGGGGCTAGCAAGCGGGGCTGTGCGAGAAGGCACTCATGGGGCCTGGCTTGACGCCCGCGTACCTTCAGGCTAATCCCCGCCTCGCAGGTGACCGATCTGCAGTCCGAAGACCCCCTTGGGTCGTGGTAACTCCTCGTTGCGAACGCTGACTTCCTTCAACCCCGCGAATCCGAATGGTTGCGGCCTATCCAGGCTTCGAACTTCGGCTTCTCCCAAGGTTGCTTGGGCAAGCTTCAGCGACAATTCGACGAGCACCCGGCTTGCCGACGGTCACGTGCACCAGGGAAGCGAGTGGTTGCGCTGATTCGACTCTCGTGTCGAATCCTCGTCAACCAACGCCTCCACATCGAGAAAGAAGAAACGAGAATGTCGAAGAAGATGTTTGTGGGTGGCCTGAGCTGGAATACCGATGACAAGTCGCTGAGCAACGCGTTTGCGAAGTTCGGACAGGTCACCGAAGCCAAGGTCATCACGGATCGGGAGACTGGCCGCTCGCGCGGCTTTGGTTTCGTCACCCTGGCTGACGACAAGGAGGCCGACGAGGCCATGCGTGTCCTCGACGGCAGCACCCTGGACGGTCGTTCGATTCGTGTGAACGAGTCGCAGGAGCGTCAGGGCGGCGGCGGTGGTGGTGGCGGCGGCGGCGGCGGTGGTCGCGGTGGCGGCTACGGCGGCGGCGGCGGTGGTGGTGGCGGCGGTCGCGACCGCTACTAATCACGCCCTCACGTTGGGTTGACTAGACCCCGAATGGCGACCGCCAGTCGACCAGCCCATGTGGCTGCGTCGGTGGCGGTCGTCAGTCCGTCTTGGCGTATCTCGATCATCGCGCAAGCCAGCCCACGATCCTCGCCATGAATGGGGATTGTGTAGTCGAACTCCCGGCCGATCGCATAAGGCTGGTTGTCGCCGATGAGGAAGTCGCCGGTCTTGGCCAGCCCGGCAATCAGTGCGGCGGCCAGAGTCCGATCGCGGCCGTAGGCGACCGAGATTGGCCAGGGCCGGTCCTGTCCGGGCATGTTGGGCGTGAAGCTGTGAATCGCCAGCAACGAGGTCGGCCTCGCCGTGCGGGCGTCCAGGATCGCCGCGCGGGCGTCCAGGATCGCCGCGATCGTTCGTTGATAAGGCTCGAAGAGCTCGTCGACTCGCGCCGCCCGATCGGCGGCCGACAAGTCGAGGTTGCCCGGCACGACCACGCCCGCGCTCTGCTCGGCGATCGACTGCGGGCTCGGGGGCGGTCGGTTGCAGTCGATGACCAGGCGCGAGAAGCCGGCCAGCACCAGCGTCGCGTCGAGCAGCTCGGAGAGCCGCCGCGCGACCGAGGCCGCGCCCGGATCCCAAGCGATGTGCGAGGCCAGGTCTTCGGGCCCGAGCCCGAGCGTGCCGAGCCGACGCGGGATCACGTTCGAGGCGTGATCGCAGACGAGCACGAACTCGCTGCTGCCTTCGGGGCGGACGACCTCGATGGCCGGGGGATCTTCGGGTCCGAGCAGCGTCGCCATGGCGACGCGAGCCTCGCCAATCTCGGCCGTGGACGCAAATCGAGGCCCGCGAGGCCGACCCGCCGAGCAACCTTTGCCGTCGTGGCGTCGGGCGGATGGGCTAGCTTCGCCCGCGAGCATGATCGCCAATTCGCAGGCTCCCCGATCGGGATGCGCAGCGGCGTGGCTCGTGTTGCTCGGCCTCCTGCTCGGGCTCGCCGGCTGCCCGACGAATCCGCCCGAGGCATCCGAGCAGGACACTCCGGTCTCGTCCTCGTCCGAGCTCGAGGCGCCGATTTGGCACGACCGAGACGCCGAGGGCCGAGCTCGGACCCACCTTTATTTCTTTTGGTCCGCCTCTTGTTCGCATTGTCGCGCGGCCAAGCCGATCGTCGAGGATCTCGAGGATCGCCACCCCTGGTTGGTCGTGCATTCGCACGAGATCAGCGACGACCCTGCGTCCGCGCAGCGCTACGTCGACTTTGCGGCCTCGTTGGGCGAGCAGGCTCGCTACGTGCCGGCCTTCGCATATTGCGAGACCTTGGTCCAAGGGTCCCCGGGCGCCGACGAGCTCGAGCAAGCGCTGTCGAGCTGCCACGCCCAAGACTCGAGCGCGCTTCGAGAGGATCACGACGCGAGCGACGCGACGCTGGTCACCGTACCCGGAGGCGCTCGCGTCGACGTCCGCCGCTGGTCGCTGCCGATCACGACCTTGGTGATCGCCGGCCTCGACGCATTCAACCCCTGCGCCTTCTTCGTGCTGCTGGTCTTGCTCGGTCTGCTGGTTCGTTCGCGCAGCCGCGGGCGCATGGTCTTGATCAGCTCGATCTTCGTGGTGTTCTCGGGCCTCTGGTACTTCGTGTTCATGGCCGCCTGGCTCAACGTGTTCTTGTGGTTCGGCGAGCTGCGTTGGGTGACCTTGGCGGCGGGCGTGGTCGCGGTCGTGATGGCCTTGTTCAACATCAAGGAATTCTTCGCGCCCGAGCTCGGGCCCTCGCTGAAGATCCCCGAATCGGCCAAGCCCTCGCTCTTTGCTCGCATGCGGCGGCTGGTCCGCGCGACCTCGCTGCCCTCGGCGGTGCTCGGGACCCTGGTGCTGGCCGCCGCGGCCAACACCTACGAATTGCTCTGCACCGCCGGGCTCCCGATGCTCTACACCCGGGTGCTGACGCTCGCCGACCTCTCGGTCGGCACCTACTATCTCTATCTGGCGCTCTACAACGTCATCTATGTGGTGCCCTTGGTGGTGATCGTCGCGATCTCGATCTGGACGCTCGGCTCGCGCAAGCTGCAAGAGCGCGAGGGCAGGGCGCTCGAGCTGCTCTCGGGCCTGATGATGCTCGGGCTCGGGCTCGCGCTGCTCTTCGCCCCCGAGCTGCTCTCGCGCCTGGGCCTGGCGCTCGGGTTGCTGGCTGGCGCGGTCGGGCTCACGGCGATCCTCGTCGCGATCGATCGTCGTCGCGGCAAGTCCAAGCCGCGACGCTCGCCCGCGCAAATCGAGTGAGTGGATCGTTGCCGCGTGGCTTGGTTTTGCGCGCGCGCGCTGCCGGCCAATGCCGCAGAATGAAAAATCGTGGCAGCACGCCACCCGAGGAGATCATCGACGATGAAAGACAAGGACAAGCACTTCAATGGCACGCTCGACGTGTCGGGGACCGGTCGAGTCGAGGTCGAGCCCGACGAGGCGACCGTCGATTTCGGCGTGGTCACCGAGGCCAAGACCGCCGGCGACGCGGTCGCGGCCAACGCTGCCCAGACCAAGGCGGTGGTCGATGCGGTCTCGGTCCAACCCAATCATGGCGTGACCACGGGCGGGGTCGGGGTCGGACCGATCGTCGAATATGACAGCTCGTCGCATGCGACGATCGTCGGCTATCGAGCGACCAATGGCGTGACCGTGAAGACCAAGATCGGCTACGCGGCGCAGGTCTACGACGCGGGGATCGAGGCGGGCGCCAACCAGAGCAGCGGAATCGCCTTCGGCCTGCGCGACGACAAACCCTACCGGCAAGACGCCTTGCGCATCGCGGTCGGCGTGGCCTTCGGCGAGGCGCGAATCGTCGCCAAGGCGGCCGAGATCGAGCTCGAAGGGCCCGAGTCGATCTCGATCGATTCGGGCGGTGGCCCCATCTACTATCGCTCGAACATGGTCGAGAAGAGCGCTCCGGCGACGCCGGTGATCCCGAACAATTTGACGATCAGCGCGAGCGTGCGCGTCGTGTTTCGAACGCGGACCTGAGCGCAGGAAACCGAGTCCGCCGCCCGCGGCGGAGACATGAAAACAGCGTCGCGGAGCCCCGCGACGCTGCTTTCGTGTGGCTGGCGGGCGCCTACTCAGCCCATCCACTCTTGCAAGTGACCCGCGAGGTCGTGCACGGGGATCTTGGTCAGGTCCTTGCCCAGATCGCCGATCAGGTGCTGACGCAGCTCGTTCGGCGCGGCGCTGCGCAGGGTCCCGAGCATCTGCGGCGGCGCGACCAGGACGATCGCCGGAAAGTGGCCCTTCGCGGCCTCGGTGTGGACGCGGGCGAGCAGCTCGCGGGCGAATTGCTCGCGGTGAAGGTCCTCGACGTTGGTGTGGGGCTCCATCGCGTGGCGGACGTTTCCGCTGCTCTCGTGAACCCGACCTGGGCGATCGCTGTCGCGTTGGGCTTCGTGATCACGCAGGTCCTTTCGATCTTCTTCGAAGAGCAGGGCGAGCTCGTGCTTGGGCCCATGGAACTCGAACAAGCGGGCTCGGGTGGCGTCGGCGATCAGGAACCAGGTCGTGCGGGGCATGGGCCCACCATGCTCGATCTTGGACCGGCGCGACTCCGCAGCTTTTTCGGAGCGCCGCGCAGATTCAGCCGCCAGGAAACCAGTCTTGCAAGGCCGGCAAGAGGCGATCGGCCCAGGCGGCCTCGTTGTGGGGGGCGCCGGGCGCCCAGCGATAGAAGAGGTCGGCTTCGTCGACCCAGCCGAGGCCGCGCAGCTGGTCGGCGAGCTCGACGTTGCCGCAGTAGTTGTCGGAGCCGTCGTCGGGGCAGCCGAGGCCCGGGTCGCCGCCGCTGTCGAGGTAGATTCGCAGTCCGAGCGGCGGCCCCTCGAGGTAGGCGTCGAGGATCGTCGGGTTGTTGGCGCCGATCGTGCCCCAATCGATCGTGCCCGAGAGCGAGGCGACCTGACCGAAGGATTCGGGGTGGCGCAGGCCAATGTAGAGGCTGACGAGGCCGCCGAGCGAGGAGCCCATCACGGCGCTGGCCTCGGGGCTCGGGTCGACGAACTCGTAGCGCTCGACCACGAAGGGCAGCACGCCCTCGACCAGGAAGTCCGCATATTCGTCGGCCCGGCCGCCGACCTCGACGCCGTCGATCACGTCGCTGACTTGGGTGTACTCGTCGAAGCGGGCGGCGGTGTTGTCGATGCCGACCACGACCAGCGGGGCGAGGCTGGCTTGGTCGAGCGCCGCGTCGATGGTCGCGCCGACCTGCCAGCCGCCAAAGAGCGCCTCGGGGCTGAACAGGTTCTGGCCGTCGTGCATGTAGAGCACCGGCAGCTCGGCCTGCTGATCGGCGCCGGCCGGCAAGAACACGGTCAGCTCGCGCGGCTCGAGCAGGCCCACGCCCTCGTCGAAGTCCGGCCAGCGCTCGTGGTGGCTGCGATCCGCGAGCGGATCGATCTGCGAGTACTCGCCGAAGTCGTCCCAGCCAAAGCGGCGGGCGAGGGGATCGGCGAAGAACTCGTCGGCGCCGCGGACCAGCTTGTAGAGCCCGCTGGCCGGGCTCGCGAGCTCGACGATGACCACGTAGAAGCCGGGCACGACCTCGTCGAGCGGGTACTCGCCGACCTGCCAGGCGTTGAAGTCGCCCGCGAGCGAGATCGACTGGCCGGGGGCGTCTTGGTGGACCAGCGCGAGCTTGTTGGCCTCGGCGATCGGGAAGCCATGCTCGCCGTAGCTGAGCGCGCGGATGAAGCTGGCGATCAGCGCCTGCTGAGCCGCGGGATCGGGCTCGGCGTCGAGCTCGGTGAGCAGCTCGACCAGCTGATCGCAGTCGCTCGGGCCGGCTTGGGGCAGGTCGCTCGGCGGGCTCGTGTCGCTGGCATCGCTGGTGTCGCTGGCATCACTCGTGGCGTCGCCGCTCGCGTCGCCCGTCGTGCTCTCGAGCCCGAGCTCGTCGTCGCCGACCTCGGGTCGGGCACAGCCGAGCGCGAGCGCGAGCACGAGCGCGAACGAGAGCTTCGAGCGGCGGAGCATCCCGCGACGATATCAGTCGCTAGCAGCCCGTGGTGCAACCCAGCGCGGCTCCTCGCGCCGGGATTTTCGGCGAGGGCGCGAAGCCGAAGCGCAGCTGTACCGAGCGTACTGCAAGCTGAGGCGACAAAGCCCTCGTCGAAAAGACCAAGCGAGGTGGCGTGATGGGTTGCACCACGGGCTGCTAACTGGCCTCGGGCGCCATCCACAGATCGTTGCAGCGGCCGGCGAACTCGGCCTGCACGACCTCGTGGCTGCCGGGGCCGAGCACCCGATAGCGGCCCTTCCAGTTGCGCTCGCGCAGCATTCGGACACCTTCGAGCAGGCGCTCGACGTCGGCCATGGTGTTGTAGAGCCCGAACGAGGCCCGCGCGGCTCCGGGCGTGGCGCTGGTCTCGGCCGTGTAGCCGCCTTGGCTGGCGAGCAGGCGGTCGACGTAGATGTGGGCGCAGAAGCGGCCGTTGCGACAGGCGATCCCACGCTCCTCGCTGAGCACGGCGGCGGCCAGGAGATCGGAGACGCCCTCGACGTTGAAGGTGATCACGGCGAGGCGCTGCTCGGGGTCGCTGGGCCCGTAGACGGTCACGCCCTCGATCGCCGCGAGCCCCTTCATCGCCGCCGCGACCAGCTCGCGCTCGTGCTCGCGGATCCGGGCCATGCCGATCTTGTCGAGGAAGCGCAGCGACTCGGCCAGCGCGATCACACCTCCGATGTTGGGCGTGCCGCCCTGGTGGCGATCGGGCGAGGCCACGAACTCGACCCCGAGCGCGGTCACGCGGCTGGCCGTGCCACCGCCGGGCAAGTAGGGCGGGGCCTCGTCGAGCAGCCAGCGCGGGCCGTAGAGGAAGGACGAGCCGAAGGGGGCGTAGGCCTTGTGGCCGGCCGCGGCGACGAAGTCGAGGTGCTCGGGATCGTCGGCCGCGCGGACATCGATCGCTCGGTGGGCGAGCAGCTGCGCACAGTCGAGCGCGATCAAGGCCCCGTGCTCGTGGGCCATCCGGGCGAGCGCGTGGATGTCCGGCATCCAGCCGGTCACGTTGCTCGCTCCGGTGACCGCGAGCAGCTTGATCTGGTTGGCGCGAAGCAGGTCGCGGACGTGATCGAGATCGAGGCTGCCGTCGGCCCGCACGCGGGCCCGGACCAGCGGGCCCCGCTTGCGCCACGGGAGATCGTTGGAGTGGTGCTCGAGCTCGGTGATCATCACCTTGCCGGGCAGCGGGTCGACGACGTGGGCGATCAAGTCGATCGCCTGCGTGGTGTTGCCGAGGAACACGACCGAGCCGCGCTCGAGGTCGCCGCCGATGAACTCGGCGACTCGCGTGTAGCACTCGTCGAACGCCGCCGTGGCCACCCGCGAGAGGTGATGGGTACCGCGGTGGATGTTCGCGTACTCGTCGGCCATGAAGCGGGTGTAGCGATCGAGCACGCAGCGAGGCGCGTGGGTGCTGGCGGCGTGATCGAGATAGAGCAGGGGAGCCATCGCGCCGTCGATCAGCGGGATCTTCCGACACGCGATCGGGAACTCGGCACAGATCTCGGACCAGCTCGGGCCAGCGTCGACGTTCGACATGGGCCGGGTGTAGCGGGCGCCACGACACTGCACAAGCGAGCACCGACGTGCACGGCGGTCCGCCTCGCTGCGTCGGTTTTTTGTCGATCGCCGGTCACGAGAGTTATCCGAGATGGGCAGTGCGAGTCTCCCGTGCACCGACATCCCGGCCTCAGCCGGCGCCCCGCAAGGCTGCGCGTCCAGCGGGTCGCTCGTTGCTGGCTCGCAAGGCCGCGGAGGCGACCCAAGTCGGCAATCGTCGCCGCAACGTCGTGATCAGCTCGAGCCGACCCAGCGGTCCCGGCCATCGCATGGACGTCGCCGAGCCGCTTCGCGCCAAGCCCATCGCCGAGCGCCCGGCTCGAGTGCCGCTGCGCGAGCGCGAGTGGCCGCGCAAGCTCGGTCGCGCGAGCCTTCGCCTCGGCCTGGTCGTGGGCGTCGCCTGGGCGCTGCTGGCTGGCGGCCGCGAGGTCTACGAGTACGCGACGACCTCGTCTCGCTTCGAAGTTCAGAACCTCGTCTACGAGCCGAGCGAGCATGTCGACGACGAGACCCTGCGCGAGCTGCTGGCGATCGCCCCGGCGACCAACATCCTCTCGCTCGACCTCGAGCAGCTCAGCGCGCGGCTGGCCCAGCACCCCTGGGTCGCCCACGCGAGCGTGACCCGCAACCTGCCGGACACCTTGGCGATCGAGATCGTCGAGCACGAGGCCGCCGCGATCGTGCTGGCCGGTCGCTTCTACCTGGTCGACCAAGCCGGGGTGCCCTTCAAGCAGCTCGAGCGGGGCGAGCGAGGCGAGCTGCCGATCATCACCGGGATCGAGCGCGACTCGCTGCGCGACCCGGCGGCCCGTGATCACGCGGTCGCGACCATCGCTCGCGGCCTCGAGGTCTTGCGCCTCTATCAGGCCAAGCAGCGCCCGCAGCTGGGCGAGCTGCACCTGGCCGACGACGGCTCGATCGTGCTCTACACCGCCCAGACCGGCACCCAGCTGCACCTCGGGCGCAACGAGTACGAGCCGCGTCTGGCCCGTTGGGACGCCCTGCGCGTGGCGCTTGGCGATCGCGCCGAGCGGCTCGCGGTCGTCCACCTCGACCACGAGAGCAAGCCCGACCGCCGCGATCGCGTGGTCGCCCGCTTCGCTTCGGACGAGGACGAGGCCGTGCTCTTGGCCGAGGCTGCTCGCGAGGCTACCGAGCCGAGCGACGAGGCCCACGACCCGGTCCACGACGCCGGCCATGAAAATTCCCAGGCCCGCAGCAGCGGCGCCAAGCCGGCGCGCGCGAGCAAGCCAGCCCCTCGCGCAGGCCAGCGCAACCGCATCCCCCATTACGAGTGAACTGGACGAGGACCCAAGAGATGGCGCAAGTCGGAGAAGTGATCGTCGGCCTCGACATTGGTACGACCAAGGTCGCCGCCGTGATCGGCGAGGTCACCTCGTCGGGCATCGACGTGATCGGTGTTGGAACCAGCCCTTCCGAGGGCCTGCGCCAAGGCGTGGTCGTCAACATCGAGGCGACGACCAACAGCATCGCCGCGGCCATTCAGGAGGCCGAGCAGATGGCGGCCGTCGACGTCCAGTCGGTCTATGTCGGGATCGCCGGCGGCCACATCCGCGGGTTCTCGAGCCTCGGCCAGGTCAGCATGCGCAACCGCGAGGTCACCGAGGCCGACGTCGCCCGGGTGATCGAGCAGGCCAAGGCGGTCAACATCCCGCTCGACCGGCAGATCATCCACACCCTCCCGCTCGAGTACATGATCGACGGCCAGGGCCAGATCCGCGATCCGATCGGGATGAGCGGCGTGCGGATGGAAGTCCGCGCCCACATCATCACGGCCGCGGTCACCAGCGTGCAGAACATCGTCAAGTGCTGCAACCGCGCTGGCCTCGACGTGGTCGAGGTCGTGCTCGAGCCGATCGCCTCGGCTCACGCGGTCTTGCACGACGACGAGCGCGACCTCGGCGTGGTCCTGATCGACATGGGCGGCGGCACGACCGACCTAGCGATCTACAGCGAGGGCTCGAACGTCTACACCTCGGTGATCGTGATGGGCGGGCATCGGGTCACCCAGGACGTCGCGCACGGCCTGCGGACCTCGGTCAGCGAGTCGGAGCTGCTCAAGCGCCAGTACGGCTGCGCCCTGGTCTCGCTGATCGAGCAAGACGAGATCATCGCCGTGCCCGGCGTCGGTCCGAGGCCGCCGCGCGAATTCCATCGCCGCTTCCTGGCCGAGATCATCGAGCCCCGGGTCGAGGAGATCCTCGAGCTCGCCAAGCAAGAGCTGGCCGCGAGCGGGTTCATGGAGCTGGCCGCGTCGGGCGTGGTCCTGACCGGCGGCGCCGCGCAGATGCAGGGCATGCTCGAGATCGCCGAGGACATCTTCCAGATGCCGGTCCGACTCGGCACGCCCGTCTACGCCGACGGCAACGGGCGCGAGATCGGCCTGACCGAGGGCGGCTTCGCCAGCGTCATCCAAGACCCGAAGTTCGCGACCGGCGTCGGCTTGGTCCTGCACGGGGCCCGACACGAGCCGGTCGAGGCGGTCTTCGATCACCACGCGGCCGCGCGCGGTGGCGAGCGACACAGCCACAAGCCGAGCCTGCCGCGCCGTTGGATGGAGCGCGTCCGCGAGATGTTCTAGAGCGGATCGCTGAGCTCGGCCATGCTCATGAGTGAACGCTCATCGCCGCTGGCCTGTCAACGTGGTAGGTCGCGGCGGCCGTGATCACCCTCGACAACATCGCCAAGCGCCACGGTTCGCAGATCCTCTACATCGACGCCTCGATGGCGGTGTTTCGGGGCGAGAAGATCGGCCTGGTCGGGCCCAACGGCGCCGGCAAGTCGACGATCTTCCGCTTGATCGTCAAGCAAGATCAGCCCGACGAAGGCAGCGTGTCGATCGAGCGTGGCGTGACGATCGGCTACTTCGATCAGGACGTCGGCGAGATGTCGGGGCGCACGGTCTTGGCCGAGACCATGGCGGGCGCGGGCGAGGTCGCCGAGCTGGCCAGCGAGCTCGCCCGGCTCGAGCAGGGCATGGCCGATCCCGATCAGGCCGACCAGCTCGACGCGCTGGTCGCCCGCTACGGCGAGGTCCAGCCCCGCTTCGACGCGCTCGGTGGCTACGAGCTCGAGGCCCGCACGCAAGAGATCCTCGCCGGGCTCGGCTTCGCGCCCGAGGTGATCGAGGGCGACGTCGGCAAGCTCTCGGGCGGCTGGAAGATGCGCGTGGCCCTGGCCAGGATCTTGTTGCAGCGGCCCGACGTGCTGCTGCTCGACGAGCCGACCAACCACCTCGACCTCGAGTCGATCTTGTGGCTCGAGAGGTTCTTGCGCGAGTTCCCGGGCGCGCTGGTGATGACCTCGCACGACCGCGCGCTGCTCAACCGCCTGGTCACGCGGATCGTCGAGATCGACGGCGGCGAGCTGACCAGCTTCTCGGGCAACTTCGACTTCTACGAGACCCAGCGCGAGCTCGCGGCGGTCCAGTACGAGGCCCAATACGCGCGTCAGCAGGCGATGCTGGCCAAGGAGAAGGCCTTCATCGCTCGCTTCGCGGCCCGAGCCAGCCACGCCGCGCAGGTCCAGTCGCGGGTCAAGAAGCTCGACAAGATCGACGAGTTCGAGCCGCCGCGTCGGCGCAAGCAGCTCGAGTTCGAGTTCGCCAAGCCGCCGCGCTCGGGCAACGACGTGATCAAGCTCGATGGCGTAGGCAAGCACTACGGCTCGCGGACGATCTACTCGAACTTCGACTTCGTCGTCCGCCGACTCGAGCGCTGGTGCATCATGGGCATCAACGGGGCCGGCAAGTCGACGCTGCTCAAGCTGATCGCGGGCGAGACCACACCGGATGTCGGCGCGGTCACGATCGGCGCCAGCGTCAAGCTCGGCTACTTCGCCCAGCACGCGATGGAGCTGCTCGACCCGACGCTGACCGTGATCGAGCAGCTCCAGCACGAGTACCCCCGCGCGTCGCAAGGCTCGCTGCGCAACTTGCTGGGCGCGTTCGGGTTCTCGGGCGACGACGTCGAGAAGCCCTGTCGGGTGCTCTCGGGCGGCGAGAAGGCCCGGGTCGTGCTGGCCAAGCTGCTCTACGACACGCCCAACTTGTTGGTCCTCGACGAGCCGACCAACCACCTCGACCTCGACACCAAGCAGATGCTGACTCGCTCGCTGGCCGGCTTCGAAGGCACGATGATCTTCGTCTCGCACGATCGTCACTTCCTCGCCTCGCTCTCCAACCGCGTGCTCGAGCTGAGCCCGACCGGGGCGCAGACCTTCCAAGGTGGGTACTTGGAGTACGTCGCGCAGACACAGCGCGAAGCGCCTGGCATGCGCTGAGGCGATCGCTGGGCGAGACCGCTCGATCTCGATCTCGCGCGTCCGGCAAACCCTGCGGATTGGTCTGGGCGGTATCGAGCCCCGCTCGCGAGTCGGTCCTCGCCTCCGCGAAGCGGGCTATCCTCTACTCGTGCGTGTCGAAGCTCGGATTCACGGCCGTCCCAAGATCGGCGAGTCGTGCAGCGGCGATGCCGGGTTCGTGTCGAAGGGCGAGATCGCGACTTGGGTGGTCTTGGTCGATGGCCTCGGCCACGGCCCGAAGGCCTTCGAGGCCGCCCAACTCGCGCTCGACGAGGCGGGGAAATTCCACGGCGCCCTGACAGTCGAAGACGCGCTCGACCGGCTCCACATCCGGTTGCGAGGCTCCCGCGGGGCAGCCGCGACTCTCGCTCGCTTCGACGAGCGCGGGGCGACCTTTGCCGGGATCGGCAACGTCGAGGTCCGCAGCTTGAGCGGCGTGGATCTCCCCTTTGCG
>JAMHUH010000386.1:0-9826 GCA_035904925.1 Nannocystaceae bacterium | reverse complement strand
GTGGTGCCGGTGTCGGTGGTCGTGTCGGTCGTGGTGTCGGTCGTGGTGTCGGTGGTCGTGTCCGTCGTGGTGTCGGTCGTCGGACTCGTGGTGGATTCGGTCGTCGACTCGGTGGTGGTCGTGTCGGTCGCGGTCCCGGTCCCGGTCTCGGTCGTCGACTCGGTCGCCGTGTCGGTCGCGGTCTCGGTCCCGGTGTCGCCGATTTCGTCGTTGCCACCGTCGTCGCCGCCACACGCGGGGAGGATCAGCAGGGAAGAGCAGAGGCCAAGGGTGATGAATCGCAAGGTTCGCAACATGAGTCAGTCTCTCGTTCGTCAGGGGAAGCGGGGCAAGCCCCGTGAACATTGGAGCCCGCACGAGCCGCTCAGTCGAGCCCTTTCGAGTCGCGCGCCGCGGACGTGGGCTGCCAGACGTTCAGCGCTCGGCATGAAGCGTGAAGCCAACCGGCTTCTTGGACATTGTCCGGTGGCCCTCCTAAGCTAGCCCTCCCGGTCGTTCCCGGCCTTCGGCCTTCATGGCGCCCCAATCACCTCAAGCACCGCCGAGCAGCGGAACCGAGCCCGCCGCGACCGATGCCCTCGACGCGTTGGTCAAGCTCTTGGCGATCCTCGGCCGCCGCTGGCTCTTGGTCGCGGTGTTCACGGTGCTCGCGCTCGCGGCCGGCGTGCTGACGATCTCGCTGCTGCGGCCGCAATGGCGCGCAACCGCGACCTTGGTCGTCAACCCCTCGGGCTCGCAGGTGCTCGACAAGGTCAAGGGCGTCAACGAGGACGAGCCGAGCGGCAACGATCGCTTCGGCTACAAGCAGTACTTCGAGACCCAGAGCGAGATCATCCTCAGCCGCAAGGTCAGCGAGGTCGCGCTGGCCGAGCTCGGCCTGGCCAGCGATCCGGTCTTCCTCGGCACCGACACGATCCGCGATCCCGCCCAGCGCGAGCAGAGCGAGGCCGAGGTCGATCCGGTCGCGCGCCTCCAGGGGATGATCCGGGTCGAAGAGGTCCGCGGCCAGGTCATGGCGATCTCGGCCGAGTATCCCGACCCCGACGTCGCCCGCGACATCGCCAACGCGGTCGTCGACGCCTACCTGGGCCACATCATGCGGCGGCGCAGCGACACCGGCAGCAAGGCCGAGACCGACCTCGACACCGAGCTCGCCGCGGCCAAGCTGACGCTCGAGGACGCCGACACGGCGCTCGAGAAGTTCAAGCAAGACAACCGGATCACCTCGATCTCGCTCGAGGATCGCCAGAACCTGATCGCCCAGAACATCACGACCTTGTCGGGCGCGGCCAAGCAGGCCCAGGCCGAGCGGATCGGCGCCGAGGCGATCTACAAGCAGGGCAAGAAGCTCGGCGAGCAAGGCTCGCTGGCCGGCGCCTCGCTGCTCAGCTCGAGCGAGCGAATCATCTTCGACAGCATGTTGACCGAGCAGCTCGACGCCGAGCGCGAGTTCGCCGACGTCGACATGCGCTACGGCGAGAAGCACCCGCAGTGGCGCAAGGCCAAGCAGCGGGTCGCGATGATCGACAAGCGAATCAAGAGCGAGAGCAAGGGCATGCTCGACACGCTCGAGGCCCGCTACAAGGCCATGCTCGAGACCGAGACCCGGCTCGAGGCCGCGCTCGAGCGCGAGCACGACCGCGCGCTCGAGCTCGGCAAGCTCGACCCGGCCTACCGCAAGCTCGCCCGCGAGGTCGCCAACGCCGACACCAGCTACGAGAAGCTGCGGACTCGGTCCGACGAGATCAGCGTGACCAACCGGGTCGAGAACGAGATCCCGCCGGTCGAGGTGCTCGATCACGCCACGACCCCCGGCGACCCGGTCCGCCCGCGCAAGCTGATGCTGCTCGGGATCGCCTTGCTCGCCGGCTTGACGCTCGGCTCGCTCTTCGCGGTCGTCGTCGATCTTCGTGACCTGCGGATCCGCTCGGTCGCCGATCTCGAGCGGGCGCTGTCGGGCTTCGGCCTGCCGACCCTCGGCCAGCTGCCCTTGCTGCCGGCCGATCCCGCGCTCGGGGTCGGCAACGTCCGCGCGCAACGACGCCGCCGCGATCTCTATACCCACATGTTCCCGCAGTCGCTGATGGCCGAGCGGGTCCGCAGCATTCGGACCGCGCTGACCTTCGTGACCTCGTCCGAGCGCTCGCTCGCGCTGCTGGTCACCTCGCCGACCTCGGCCGAGGGCAAGAGCTCGACCGCGATGAACCTGGCGCTGAGCTACTGCCAGGCCCGCAAGCGCGTGTGCCTGGTCGACGCCGACATGCGCCGGCCTCGGCTCCACCAGGTCTTCCCGCAGGCGGTCGGCAAAGAGGACTTCGGGCTCGCGACCGTGCTCGCCGGCGAGCACCCGATCGACGAGGTCTTGCAGCGCGATCTCGAGGGCGCGCCCAAGGAGCTGACGGTGCTGACCTGCGGGCGGATCCCCGAGCATCCGGCCGAGCTGCTCGAGTCGCCGGCCTGCCGCAAGCTGATCGCCGACCTGCGCGAGCGCTTCGACGTGATCGTGATCGACTCGCCGCCCGCCCTGCCCGTCACCGACCCGCTGATCCTCGCGCCCCAGGTCGACGGCGTGGTCGTGGTCGCCCGCTGTCGCTCGACCACCCGCAGCGACATCCAGATGGCGCTCACCCAGCTGCGCCAAGGCGACACCAACCTGCTCGGCGTGATCCTCAACGAGCACGACAGCCGCAGCGAGGGCCGCAGGTACACGTCCGACTACTACACCTATCGCCCGCACGAGCCGGCGGCCCAGGCCGAGTAGTCGCTCGATCAGCGGATCCGAAAGCGACGCGCGCTCGAGCGCGACAAGGCACCCCAGCCCGGGACCTCGACCTCGACGTCCTCGCCGGCCGGGAAGCGAAACCATGCGCCTTCGAGCGGGCCGGGGATCACATGCAGCTCTTGGGCGGGCATCGAGCCCTGCCCGATCACGGCGATCCGCTCGCCCCGCGGCCCCTCGGCGACGTCGAGCACCATGACCACGTGGCCCGGGCTGCCGGCGCGCAAGAGCAGATCGCCCGCCGCGATCGGCTGATCGAGCGGCACCACCTCGGTGTCGAGCGCGAGCGAGCGCGTGCCCGCGTACATGAACAATTGCTCGAACCAGGCCCGCAGCGCGCGGCGATCGGCGGGCACCGGATCGACCTCGACCTGCGCGACCTTGGACCCCTCGACCCGCAGCCTTCGCCCAGCCACCCAATCGCCGAAGCGCGACAGATCGCCGCTGGTGAAGTGATAGCTCAGCTCGCGCCAGCGACCCTGCGACCACAGCCACTCGCCGTGGAGGCGCAGCAAGGTGTCGGCGCACTGCTGGAGATCCTTGTCGCCGACATCGAGCGCGATCACGCCGACCGACCCGCCCCGACGACGCCCGCGATGATCGTGGACGACCTGGCGATCGAGGCGAAGCGGCAGCCGCCGCAACCAACCCGCGAACTCGTGCTCGTCGACCTCGACCCGCGTGTAGCCAGCCGGTACCTCGAAGCGAGTCTCGAGCGAGGTGCTGAGCGGGACCTCGGACCACTCGGCGACCCATCCATAGGCCTGGGGATCGATCGGCTCGGGCTCGAGCTCGAGCGGCCGATCGAAGAGCCCGCAAGCCGGGAGCGCGAGCGCGAGCGTGATCGTCGTGATCGTCGTGATCGTCGTGATCGTCGTGATCGTTCGAGCGAAGCCTCGCATTCGCGAGGCGACGCCCATCGGTCCCGCAGGATTCCCGATCTCGAGGCGCGCGCTCCAAGCTCTCACGCCAACTGTTGGTGACGGCGAGGACCCTCGAAGGCAAAGGCGGGCGGGGGGAAAGAGGGTCGCTCCGAGGCGAGTCGAGCCCCTGGCTTCGGTGCACGAGCGCGACCATGCCTGGGCTGTACCAACCAGGGAGAGCGCACCCGCGATTCGAAGGGCGACGTGTCTGAGCCCGAGCGGGCGACCCTCTTTCCCACCGCAGAGCCTGGTGGTCGAAGACACGATCGTCCGCGAAGGCTCCCCCGAGTCAGCCCGCGAAGGACAAACCGAGTCAGCGCGACCCATCCTCGCGCGAGCCCGACCCATCCTTCATCGCCGCCCCCATCACCAGCACCTGCTGCTTGCGCGGCAGCTTGCCCAACACCCACGCCGCCACGCGGTTGCTCAGCCCCGGGATCATGCTCGGCGTCCGACCGAGCCCCGCGAGCGCCTGCTCGACCACCTCGCGCGGCTCCATCACCGGCCCCGGCGTGTCGCTCGCGACCGCCTCGAAACCCGGCGTGCGCGTGGCCCCAGCCACGCAGGTCAGCACGTCGACCCCGGTCGAGCGCAGCTCGCCCCACAAGCTCTCGCCGAACACCCGCGCGAACGCCTTGCTCGCCGCGTAGCTGGCCAGTCGCGGCGAGCCCTGGAGGCCGCTCATCGAGCCCATCAACACGATCCCGCCGCGCCCGCGCCCGCGCATGGCCGCGCCGTAGCGATGGACCAAGGTCAGCGGCGCGCGGCAATTCACGTCGAGGGTCTTGAGGTGGTCGGCCAGGGGCGCGTCGAGGAAAGCGCCCACCCGCGAGAACGCGGCGTTGTAGACCAGCAAGCCGATCTCGCGCTCGGCCACGCCCGCGGCGATCTGCTCGGCCATGTCGGGCGCGGACAGATCGATCGCCAAGGTCAGGACCGCGACCCCATGCGCGGCCCGGATCCGCTCGGCCGTGCTCGCTAGCTTGTCGGCTCGGCGGGCGATCAGGATCACGTCGAGCTTGCGAGCCGCGAGCGCGCTCGCAAAAGCCTCGCCCAAGCCCTCGCTCGCACCCGCGACCAAGGCCCAAGGTCCGTAGCGACGTTCGAATTCGCGGCTCACGCCGAGCGCTCCCGCGTGAAGGGGTGCTCGCCGGCCGACCACATCCGCCAGGTCAGAAACATCGGGAAGGTCCACCAGGGCAAGTTGGCCGCCAGCACGACCGCGCGAGCGGGCGTCGGGAAGCTGCCGACCAGCTCTTCGAAGCAGATGATCGTCACGTTGGCGAACATCAGGCCGGCCCACAAAAAGCAGGGCACGCGGATCCAGTCTTTGCCCTTGATGAACGCGTAGAGGGCGAAGGCGTAGAAGGGCCCGAACATGAGCACGTCGATCCAGATCGTCGCTCGCCACCACGCCGGCCGCGCGAGCAGCACGGGATCGAAGCTGTGGCCCCACCAGTGGACCAGGTCGATCAAGAAGGCCAGCGGCCAGATCGGGTACTCGAAGTCGTCGGGGTCGGCGACGACCAGCTGCTCGAGATCGACGATGTAGGTGATGAAGCCGAAGTTGATCAGAAAGAAGCCGATGAAGATCCAGTCGATCTTTCGCTCGGCCAAGGGGATGGGCTCGCGCATCGCCGCGAGTTTGCCCGTCCGGCCAGACCCGAGCGAGGGCTTTCGCTGGCCCGATCAGCGCTCGCAGGTCGGGTGTCCCATGCAGCCGCAAGCGTCCGGGACGCCGCCGACGAGGATCCCGTCCGCACAAAAACCCGGGGCGGGTGGGGCGTACTCGATGCAGGGGGCGCAGGCGCAGGGCCCAGGCAACTCGGCGGCCTCGCATCGCGATCCGTCGTTCATCATGCACATCGACTTGGGACCTTCGGAGGTGTCGACGGTGAGGATTTGACCGCCGAGCGCTTCGCAGCTCGCGGGCTTGGGCTCGGGTTCGACCGACACGTCTTTCGTACAGCCGACCCCGAGCAACGCGAGCAACGCGACCCGACCGAACGCGAGGGCGAGGCGATTCATGGCGCCGAGTCTGCCGCTGCGCCTCGCCGGCCGACGCGAAAGGCTTGCGATGCTCCGCGGATCTGCGTGCGCTCGCCCGCAAACCAGGCGATCATCGAAGGATGCGCGCCTCCACGCAGCCTTCGATCGCGCTCGGGTGGCCGACTCGAGTCGCGCTGAGCTTGGTCGCCGCGCTCGGCTCGAGCCTCGCCTGCGTCGCGCCGCTCGAGCCGAGCGCGTTCGAGACCCTCCAGCCGACCATGCGACCCGAGCTCTTCTTCGCCGGCGCGACCGAGGGCTGGGGCGTGATCGCCAAGCGTGACGGCCGACCCTCGCGGCGCTTCGAAGTCCGCAGCGAAGGCAGCGTCGAGGCCGACGGCCGCTTTCGCCTCGCCCAGACCATCACCTTCGCCGACGGCGAGGTCGAGCGGCGCGAGTGGCTGATGACCCGCGTCGACGACACGCACTACTCGGCGACGCTCACCGACGCGCTCGGGCCCGTGCGCGCCGAGGTCCACGGCAACCTGTTTCACATCGAGTATCGGATCCGTCGCGGCGTGACGATGGAGCAGTGGCTCTACCTGCTGCCCGACGGCCAGACCGTGCTCAACGACGCGACCGTCCGCGTGCTCGGGAGCACCTACTTGCGGCTCTCGGAGCGGATCGTTCGGGTCGAACCAAGCCAAGCCCCGAAGCCATGAAGCCATGAAGCCATGAAGCGGCGCACGCAGCGACTCGGGCGAGCGAGCCCGAGCGGCTCGCAAGCGCTCGCCAACAACCCCACCCGGCCCCGATGCTGGCCTCGCGACCCTCGCCGAGTAACCCCACTGCATCCTCGCCGTTGCCTCGCCACTGACCGAGACCCCATGCCTCGCCGTCCCACGAACCCCTCGTTCGGCCTGCCCGTGGCCGAGTCCATCCATCGCCGCCGCTTCTTGCAGACTGCAGGTCGCGGGGCGGCGCTCTTCGTGCTCGGGGGCGTGTACACGATCGCCGACGATGGCTTGATCGCCACCGCCAAGGCCGAGAAGCGCAGCGACGGGCGTGAACGGATCCCGCCCGGTCAAAGGGTCATCACCGCGCTCAAGCCGATGGGCGGCGACCCGGGCGATCCTGCCAAGTCCAAGTATCGGCTCCGCGTCCACGGCGAGGTCGGCAACGAGCTCGACCTCGACTTTCGGGCGCTGCTCGGCATGAACCAGGTCACGCAGGCGCTCGACGTCCACTGCGTGACCGGCTGGACGGTGCTCGGGGCTCGCTTCACCGGCGTTCGGTTGAAGGCGCTCGCCGACGCGGCCAAGGTCAAGGACACCGCTCGCCACGTGATCTTCGAAGCCGCGCACGGCTACACGGCCAACATGCCGCTCAAGGAGGCGCTGGTCGACTCGGTCATGGTCGCGCACAAGCTCGACGACGTGCCCTTCGCCAGCGAGCACGGATCGCCGGTTCGGGCGATCGTCCCGGACCTCTACTTCTGGAAGAGCGCCAAGTGGCTGACCGGGATCAAGTTCGTCAGCAAGGACGAGCCCGGCTATTGGGAGACCCGCGGCTACCACAACCACGCGGATCCTTGGCTCGAAGAGCGCTACGGCTGAGCGCCGAGCCACTCGACATCGCGGCCCTCACATTGCGGCCCTCACATTGCGGCCCTCACATTGCGGCCAAGATCGCGTCGTAGACGTTGTCCCAGCCAGCCTGGGTCTCGAGCTTGATGGTCGGGTTGTCGGCCGCGTAGGAGAAGTAGCTGCTCAGCGTGCCCTCGGCCGTGTAGATGAAGATGTCGTCGGTGCCCTCGAGCGGCTCGAGCTGGCTGAGCAGATCCCAGGCCTTGACCTCGAGCGTGTCTTGCAAGAGCGGGAAGGACACGCGATCGATGAACTCTTGCTGGCTCGCGTCGTAGCTGGGCTGATTGATGACGACGAACCAGACCTCGTGGCCCTCGAGCTCGAGCTGGGCCTGCATCTGCTCGAGGTACTCGATCGTGCCTTGGCAGATCATGCAGCTCGAGCGCATCAGCGCGAGCAGGGTGACCCGACCCTTGAAGCTCTCGAGCCCGTAGGTCTGCCCGAAGTTGCAGCTCTGCGGCTGGAAGTCGGTCAATTCGAAATAGGCCCAGCTCGAGCCGGGCTGGGTTGGTTGAGCGGGCTGCTGGTATTGGGCCGGCAGGGGTTGGAGCCCCTGCGGACCCGTGCAGTCGGGGTTGCCCGTGTCGGTCGTGGTGGAGTCGGTCGTCGAGTCGGCGGCCGTCGTCGTTTCGGAGCCGCTCGTGGTGCCGCCGCTGGTCGTGTCGTCGCTGGTCGTGTCGTCGCTCGTGGACTCGCCAGTCTCGCTGCTCTCGTCGCTGGCCTCGTCGCCGTGAGGAGCCTCGCCGCAGCCGGCCAGCAGCGAGACCAGCGAGACCAGCGAGACCCACGAAGACAGCCGCAGCATGGCTCGAGGATCGATCACCGCACACCGCGAATCAACCCGGGCCGCTCAACCGGACCGGCGGACCCTCGAGCCCGCTCGAACGCGGTCCAGGGGGTCGTATTTGTTTGGCCAGGTCGAACCGCTATCCTTCGAGCGTGCTCGCGCCCAAGTGTTCACTCGCGTTCGTCTTCGCCCTCACGCTCGCGGCCTGTGGCCCCGCGGGCGGCACCGATGGCGGCGGCGAGACAGGGTCCGAAGAGAGCGAGTCGACCTCGACCAGCACGACCAGCTCGAGCGAGTCCGACAGCTCGAGCGAGACCGCCCAGATCCCCGACTGCACGCCCGGCGCGTTCGGCTGCACCTGCGCCGAGGGTGACGCGTGCTCGCCCGACCTCGCCTGCGTCGATGGCATGTGCACCTTCAGCGACTGCTCGCCCGGTTACTACGGCTGCCCCTGCGACGCGGGCGACGCTTGCAACGACGGGCTCTTTTGCGTCGAGGGTACCTGCTTCGATTGTCTGCCCGGCGAGCTCGGCTGTCAGTGCAACGCCGGCTCCTGCGACAACGGGATCGAGTGCCTGAACGGCGAGTGCTGGCTGCCGAGCCCCTATCCCAACTGCGGCTGGATCGACGGCAACGACTACTACTACTGCGGCTCCAACATCGCGACGCCCGAGCACCCGATCGAGTGCCCGCCGATGTTGGTCGCGGGCGAGCCTTGCCCGCCCGACCTCGACTTCATCGGCTGTTGTGACGAGATGGGCGCCTGGTGGTGCCAGGACGGCATGATCGCGACGCAGCCCTGCTAGAGCACCGACCGGTTTGAATCCACGCGCTGATGCACGCCTGGGACCGCCCGAGGCGGTGTCGCTCGGCGCTCGACGTATGACCGGATACGCCTTCGGCCTCGCTCCTACCCTCGGACGGCCCCAGACGCACCTCAGCACGCGAATTCAAACCGGTCGGCGCTCTAGGGAGGCGAACCGCCGCTCGAGTCGACCGCGCCAGAGTTTCGCGGTCGCCCGAGATTCGCGGCAAGAGGTGCGCTTTCGTCGATGCGCTCGGCTCTCTATGTTCGAGCCATGCGCCGAATGTGGCTCGCTTCTCTCTTGGTCCTCTCCTCCTTCGCCTGCGCGAAGGAGGAGCCGATCTCCGACTTGGTCGACAAGGTCATCGACGAGCTCAACGCCCAGGCGACCATCATCTGCGACTGCCACGAGCAACTCGGTTACGCCTCGATCAGCGAGTGCGAGACCGCCTACGGCTACATCGGGCCGGCGCAGCGGCGCTGCGTGATCGAGGCCTATCAGCAAGACGAGAGCGCGGCGCGCGACTACGCCGAGTGCGTCACGCCGCTCGAGCAGGAGTACACGGCCTGCGCGAACATGCGACTCGACTGCTCGGACCTCACCTCGCTCGACCCTTGCGGCGACGACTATCAGGTCGGGCTCGACCAGTGCATCCAGCTGCCGCAGAGCATCGTCCGTGACCTCGAGGCTTGCTTCGGCTAGGCGATAGAGCGGCCTTGCGCCGGCGAGGTGACGAAGCGGCGCAGATTCGCGACGCTCCCGCCCGTGACCACCCCCGAACTCGCCGTCGGTGCCCAGCTCGAGCTTCGCGGTCAAGCGACCGACGCCGAGGGATCGGGCGTGGTCGAACACGCCGGCCGTCAGCTCCACGTGCCGGGCCTCTTGCCCGGCGAGCGGGC
>JAMHUH010000385.1:0-3145 GCA_035904925.1 Nannocystaceae bacterium | reverse complement strand
GACGAGGAGGGCCACGTGATCCTGCGGGGTGTCTTGCCCGGCGAGTACGAGGTCGAGGTCGGCTGCGTCGGTCTGGTCGCGCAGGCCGAGTACCCCAAGCTGGTCGTCGCCAGCGAGAACCTGATCGAACAGGTCTGGGAGGTTCGCGAAGGCCAGACGATCCGCGGCGTCGTGGTCGACAGCGAGGGTCAGCCCGTCGCCAAGATGGGCGTCAACGCGCGCATGCAGATCGACGGCGGCAACGCGCGTGCTCAGTCGACCTTCGCGTGGGCTGGCGAGAGCGAGCTCGACGGCAGCTTCGAGCTCGCGGGCTTGTTGCCTGGCAAGTACGAGCTCGGCGTCTGGGGCGATCGGCCCCGACCCAAGGAGCCCTCGATCGTCGACCTCGAGCCGGGCATCGACCGCAACGACGTCCGGATCGAGCTGCCCGGCAGCGGCAGCATCCACGGTCGGGTCGTCGACGATCACGGTCTCGGGCAGGCCAACGTCGAAGTCGAGTCGGGCCTGATCGGCGAATGGAAGGAGTCGCAGTCGCGGACCGACGACGAGGGCAACTTCACGATCGAGCACGTCCGCGCCGGCGAGGTCCGAGTCAGCGCCAGCGCCGACCGCTGGGGCCAGAGCCTGCGCCGCCCGGGCAGCCACGACGACGACGAGCAAGGCGAGGTCGTCACCGTCGTCTCCGGCGAGACGGTCGAGGTCGAGCTGGTCGTCGAAGGCCGCAGCGGGGTCATCCGCGGCAGGGTCCTCGACGAAGATGGCGCGCCGGTCGACGACGCCTTCATCCAGGCCGAGCGCATGTCCGACAGCGCGACCGCCAACAAGGCGCGCAGCCGCAACTCCGTCCGCTGGGACTGGGGCAACAGCCAACCCCACCTGAGCGAGATCGACGGCAGCTTCGTGCTCGAGGACCTCAGCGAGGGCACCTACGTCGTCCGAGCCCACCGCAAAGGCGGCGGCGAGGCGATCGTCGAGGACGTCGCGCTCGGCAGCGAGGTCGAGCTGACCATCGCTCCGACCGGCGTGCTCGCGGGCAAGATCGAGGTCCCCGGCGGCAAGCCGCCCGAGCGCTTCTCGATCGCGGCTCGGGACGACGCTGCGGGGCTCTCGTTCGACGACAAGTACTTCCGAACCGAGGGCGAATGGGCGCTGCACGAGCTGCCCGCGGGCAAGTACACGCTCACCGTCGACTCGTCGGCGGGCGTCGGCGAGCTCGTCGTCGAGCTCGCCAGCGGCGGCAAGCAAGAGGACCTCGTCATCACCTTGCAGCCGCACGTGACCATCAAGGGCCGACTGATCGACGCCGACACCCGAGCTCCGATCCCGGGCATGAAGGTCAGCATCAGCGTTGGCAGCGGCGGCTGGTCGTTCAACTCGGAAGCGAAGCCGGGCAGCGAGATCAGCGACGAGCAAGGCCAATTCGAAGTCGCGGACGCGCCGACCGGCAAGGTCCGCATCATGATCACGCCGCGCGACTTCGGGTTGACGAGCGACTACAGCTGGAACCTCTTCAACCGCACGATCGCGACCGAGCCCGCCATCCAGGACCTCGGCGACATCACCCTGATCGCCGACCGGCTCGAGCCCGGCCAGACCGCCGGCGACATCGGCTTCGAGCTCGCCCAGACCGACCCCGGCCTCGAGCCCGAGCAGCTCCGACACACCGTCGGCCTCGTCCGCCCCGGGGGTCCGGCCGAAGCCAGTGGGATCGCGGTTGGCGACGTGATCGAGAAGGTCGAGGGCAAGTCGGTCGTGGGCGAGGACTATCGGAGCTACTGGAAGCTGGTCGCGGCGCCGCAGGGGACCGTGATTTCGCTGGGGCTCGCGAGCGGCAAGTCGGTCAGCATCGAGCTCGGGCCGCCGCGGGATTAGCAATTAGGCGGGCGCTCCCCGCCCTTCACATATCGCCAAAACTGCTCGACGGCCGCTCGCTCCAGATCGATCAAGCCATTGTACGCGCCGAGATCACGCGCGATGAAGGGCGGGCCAAGGACTAGATCGAGCCCATCACCAAGGGCGACATTGCACATCCAGTCGCCCGACACTTTCGCGTCCACCACACCAAAGAGCCATTCTGGAAGGAATGCCGGAGCACCCGAGCCGTCGACCACGAGCAAGAAGACAACCCCTCGATATACGGAGACTGCGAATACATCATGCAGTTGCCCGGCCCTCAGACAGGTCTGCGTGGGAGAGACGAATGGCCGCACGGCGGTCGGCACCGAGGACCAGTCGACATCCCTTGCAATTGCTTGCATGGTCGTTGACCCAGTGTACTGAGTCTACGCTTCGCGCAAAAGGACTCCGCGAAGAATCCTTCCCAGGGAGCGCGAGATTCACGGGTTCTTCGACGCGAAGCTCCAGCTCACCCACAATCGATCCGAGCTCTCGCGCTGCCTGTCGAGGACGGCGGGGACGATCGAAGTCAAAGGCGGGCGGGGGGAAAGAGGGTCGCTCCGAGGCGAGTCGAGCCCCTGGCTCGTGTGCGCGAGCGCGACAACGCCTCGAGTGGTTCAACCAGGGAGAGGGCACCCGCGATTCGAAGGGCGACGTGTTTGAGCCCGAGCGGGCGACCCTCTTTCCCACCGCAGAGCCTGGTTATCGAGAACACGATCGCCCGCGAAGGATCCACCGAGTCAGCGTCCGCGAAGGATTCAACGAGTCAGCGTCCGCGAAGGATTCAACGAGTCCGAGGGCGCTGCTTCTCTGCGAACCGCAGACGCAGGCCCATCCATGCAGCCCACACCGTCTGTCGCGCTCAAGGCCGCGAGCGCGGCTCCGGTGGCCGCGGCCCCGCGAGCTTCACGTGGGCCTCGAACCACGCGAACTCCTCCCACAGCACATGCAAGTTCGACTCGCGCCCCCAATAGCCATGCGCCTCATGAGGCAGGATCACCATCCGCGCCGTCCCCCCGACCCCTTGCAGCGCATGAAAGAGCCGCTCGGTCTGAAGCGGAAAAGTCCCCGGATTATCATCGATCTCGCCATGAATCAGCAAGATCGGCTCGTCCATCCGATCCGCAGCATAAAGCGGCGAGACCTTCGAATACACCTCGGGCGCCTCCCACAGAGTCCGCCGCTCGCTCTGAAAGCCAAAGGGCGTGAGCGTCCGGTTGTACGCGCCCGATCGCGCGATACCGGCCCG
>JAMHUH010000384.1:0-1878 GCA_035904925.1 Nannocystaceae bacterium | reverse complement strand
TGATGATCCCGGGCACGTGCTTGGGCTGACTCGGCCACTCGCGCTGGGCAGCGACGATCGGGTGGTCGGCGAGGGTCTGCGTGTCACACAGCGCGACCACGCGATCGAGCCCCTCGGCCTCGTCGCGCTCGATCTTCAGCAGATCGTGGAGGTACCACTGGTCGGGTGCGTAGAGGCTCTCGGCCCTGAACTCGTCGGGGATCGGCACGGCGCCGCGAGAGTAGCGGGTCGCGGGATCGTGCGCGAGCGACCTCGGAGCCCGAGGCGCGAGGTTCAGGTGGTCAGGCAGGCTCGCGGGTAGAACCACGCCGGGATCGGCGTGGCCAGCTCCCAGGTCAGCTGCATTGGGCGATCGCCTTTGTGGTCGATCAGCCGGGTCGGGCCGAGGAACACGTAGGGGGCCGGCAGCTTGCGCTCGTCGTGTTTGCGGGGGCGGACGAAGAGCAAGACCGTCAAGCCGCGGGCTTCGTGCTCGATCAGCTGCCGACCCAAGGGCGTGTCGGGGCCAGCGGTGTGCGGCGTCTCGCTGTGGAAGTTCGTGCGCGAGAGCGCGTAGTCGCGATATTGCGTCTTCACCGAATAGCCGCCGCTTTCTTTGTCGATCGTGATCAAGTTGAGCACGATCTGCTCGTCGGCGAGCACGCGCATTCCGGTCTGCATCTTCGGATCGTGGCCGGGTCGCAGGGCCCCGCAGGCGGCCAGCAGCTCGTCGCGGGTGTAGCGAGCGTGGAGCCGCAAGGGAAGGTCCGGGAAGCCCGGAAGCGCAGCGTCGAGGTGCTCGGCGCCCGCGGCGATGATCTCCAGGAGTTGCAGCGCTTCGTCGCGCAGGCAGGGCGCCCGCCAGATTCGTCGCAGCCCGGCGGCGAGATCGTGGAGCGGACCGACGCCGCCGCCGATCAAGACCGCCAAGAGCATGGTCGCGAGCCTTCGATCGCGCTCGCTCATCCCCGTCAATTGCGGCGGCTTCGGCTCGCGCAGCCAAGCTCGCCAGGTCGTCGATCGCAGCCGGTCTTCGACATGCAGGAGGTTGGGCAGCGACTTGGCGATCTTGTCGTCGAGCTCGGCCGCCGCGAGCACCCCCGCGGCCTGGCGAAGCCCCGAGTAGGTCCACTCGTGGTCGCGCTTGCGGTAGAGCTGCGGTGGCTGCCATTGCATCGCGTCGAGGAACTCCGCCAAGCTCGGCTCGCCTGTGCGGGCGAGCGACTCGAGCTCGGCGACCACTGCGGCGCGGCGGCTGGCGAGCGCGTGTCGGACGTTGGCGAGCACGATCTCGCGGGCCTGCGATTCGAGCATGATCGCGCAGCCTGGCGGCAGCCAGGGGAAGTCCTGCTCGATCTGCTCGGTCACGCCGGCGCCCTCGGCCAGCAAGGCCTTGAATTTTCGATCGAAGCGAAAATTCCGATGCGCGTTACCGATGAAGTCGAGCACCGTCGTCGAGAGCTTGCCCGGGTGCTTGCGAAGGCCGCGGCCGAGCTGCTGCAAGAACAAGGTCGCGCTCTCGGTCGGGCGCAGGAACAACAAGGTGTCGACCTCGGGTAGATCGACGCCTTCGTTGAAGATGTCGACGCAAAACAAGACCCGAATCGTGCCCTCGCGCAGCGACGAGAGGGCCTGTTTGCGGGTGGCGTCGTCGTCGGAGCCGACGACCGCCGCGGCCGGGATCCCTCGCTCTTGGAATTGCGCGGCCATGAAGCGCGCGTGCTCGACCCCGACGCAAAAGCCGAGCGCGCGCATCGACTCGGGCGCGTGCACACAACGCTGGATCGCCGCCAGGATCCGGCCGACCCGCGCGTGGTGACCAGTATAGACCCCTTCGAGCTCGGCCCGATCGTAGCCACCCTGCCGCCAGGTCAGGCGATCGAGGTCGACGCCATCGGG
>JAMHUH010000383.1:0-9683 GCA_035904925.1 Nannocystaceae bacterium | reverse complement strand
GGAGATGTCGCAGACCGCAGCAGCGCTCCGAAGCTCTCCACTGCGCCCAGCGAACCGAGACGATCGAGGATCGGGGGACGCAGTGGGGGCGTACCGGTTCGAATGTGGAGCCGCCCAATCGGATGTCGGCCAAACCGAGCGATGCCCCGCGGCGGAAGACTCGAAGCGCTGCGCCCCCACGGAGGCACCCACAGGCTTTGCCTCGTGACAGCGAGGTCCGCGAACCATCGCGAGAGGGTGGGAGAGGGATCGTGAGAGGGTGGGAGAGGGATCGTGAGAGGGTGGGAGAGGGATCGCGAGGGAAGGCTGGAGAAGGGACGTGGCCCCTCTCTAAAGTCGAGATTTGACGCGCAGAACAAAGTTCGGCAGCGTTTCCAGGTGACCCGCTCGCTCACCAACCTTCCAGGTCCTCGCGGGCTCCCCTTGCTCGGCAACATGGCCGCGCTCGAGCCCCAGCGTTTTCACCTCGTGCTCGAAGCTTGGGCGCGCGAGTTCGGTGACGCCTACGTGTTTCGAATCATGGCCAAGCCCTTCTTGGTCATCGCCGACACCGAGGTGATCCACAAGGTCTTGCGTGAGCGACCGGCGGGCTTTCGACGCGGCGCTCGGGTTCGCGACGTGGTCGACGAGGTCGGTGCGCGCGGGGTGTTCTCGGCCGAGGGTGAGCGGTGGACGAGGCAGCGCAAGCTGGTCATGGCGGCGTTCAAGTCGACGCGGGTCCAGACCTTTCATGCGCAGGTCGGCGTGATCACGGCGCGGCTGCTCGGGCTCTGGCGCGTGGCCGCGAGCGAGGGGCGGTCGATCGACGTGGTCGCCGAGCTGATGCGCTACACGGTCGACGTCACGACCAGCGTCGCCTTCGGTCAGGACATGAACACGCTCGAGCAGGGCGAGGGTGAGCTTCAGCAGCACATCGCCCGCTTCTTCGCGACCGTGAACCGGCGGCTTCGGGCGCCTTTGCCTTACTGGCGCTACATCAAGCTGGCCGAGGACCGGGCCTTCGAGCGCTCGCGCGTGGCGATCGAGCAGGTCGTGTTCGACATCATCCGCGTCGCTCGAGAGCGGCTCGAGCGAGATCCGAGCCACGCCGCCGAGCCTCGCAACTTGCTCGAGGCCATGCTCTCGGCCCGCGACGCCGACGCGGGCAGCGGCCTGAGCGACGACGAGATCTATGGCAACGTGCTGACCTTGCTGCTCGCGGGCGAGGACACGACCGCGCTGACGATGGCGTGGATGCTCTACTTCGTGGCGCTCCACCCCGAGGTCGCCTCGCGCATGCGGGCCGAGGTCGACGGGCTGCTCGGCGAGGGCGACGAGCTGCCCGAAGGCGAGGACCTGCCCGCGCTCGAGTATGTCGCCGCGGTCGCTCGAGAGACCCTGCGGCTCAAAGGCGCGGCGCCGATGCTCTTCTTCGAGCCGATCGAGGACACGCTGCTCGACGACATCGCGGTGCCGGCCGGGACCGTGGTCGTGGTCATGAGTCGCGCCGCGGCCAACCGCGAGCAGCACTTCGCGGATCCCGACGCCTTCGTGCCCGAGCGCTGGCTCGTGTCTCAGGGGGCGCGCGTCGATCCGCGCGCCAATTTGGCCTTCGGCTCGGGTCCGCGGATCTGTCCCGGTCGCGCGCTCGCCCTGCTCGAGTGCAGCATGGTCGCGGCGATGGTCGTGCGTCACTTCGACCTCGAGCTCGTCGACACCGGCAAGCCAGTCGACGAGCGCTTCGACTTCACCATGCGGCCCGAGAACCTGCGGATTCGACTCGCGCCGCGCCGCGAGTCGGTCCTTGGAGCGGGCTGACTCAGGTGTCGAGCACGCCGCGCTTGCGCCAGCGGGCCTCGAGCACGAGCGGGCCGAAGGGCAGCAGCGCCAGCACGCCCGCGAGCATGACCTGGGCGAAGCCGACCCGATGGATCCGCGCCACGCTGAGCAGCCCGATCACGTAGATGATCAGCAAGACCCCGTGAGTCCAGCCGACCCAGCCGACCGGCTGCGGGATGTTGGCCAGGTACTTGAGCGGCATCGCGACGCCGAGCAGCGTGACGAAGCTGAGCGTCTCGAGCCGGCCGAGCGTGAAGAACCAGGGGACCGCAGGATCCCGCGTGGGCAGGTCAGACGCGGGCAGGTCAGACATGACGGATCACCATGGTGGTCAGCGAGGTCAGCAGGAGGCCGAGCACCAGCGCCGCATGCCAGCGCGAGGGCGTGTGCCGGGGCTCGGTCGCGCGCAGGGTCTCGTGCAGCGCGAGCATCGACGCGACCATGCTGATCGAGATCCAGGGCTCGCCGAGCGAGAGGCCGAGCTCGCGGGTCAGCCCGTAGCCAGCGAACCAGGTCAGGGCGAACCCGGGCGTGGCGATCCACAGGGCAGCGCGCTGGCGCATGCGCTGCTCGTTGGGCAGCAGCGCGCCCGCGATCCCCATGGCGAAGGCCAGCACGCCGACGTACTTGAGCAGGCGGATGACCAGCCACAGGCTCACGGGCTCACCGCCAGTCGCTGCCAGCTCAAGCTGCCGAGCGTGTCGGCGATCAGGATCTCGGGCGTCGCCGCGCCCTGGACGAAGCCGGCGCTGCGCTTGCCCTCGCTGCCCTCGAGCTGCTCGACGCGGATGTCGGCGTCGCCCGAGCCGCTGATCCGGAGCAGGGCGAGGGCCCTGCCTTCGCCCGCGGGGACCTCGAGCACGAACATCGCGGCGCCCTGCCAGCCGAGCGCGCCGCGGACTTGCGTGGCGCGGACCTGATCGATCGCGCGCGCCCACTCGACCTTGCCGCTGCGATCGAAGCCGACCGCGAACACTTGATCGTGGTCTTGCACGACGCCGCGCTTGGCCAGCCCGAGCGCGACCAAGCCCGCGTCGGGGATGGCCGTGATCGCATAGAGGAGTCGGTTGCTGTCGACGCCCGAGCCCTCGAGGTCGAGCGACTCGACCGTGCCCTTCTCGATCGCGCTGCCGTCTGCCGCTGCCCGCACCCACCAGGCGTTGCCCTCGCGCTGCGCGAGCGAGCCGACGCCGAGCAGCGCTTGGTCGTCGAGCCGAGCGAGCGCGCGCAGCTGCAACATCCCTTCGGCCTCGAGCGCGGGCTGCCAGCGCTTCTTGCCCGCGGCGTCGATCGAGCGCAGCAAGGCCACGGTGTCGGAGAAGCCCGCGAGCACGGCCAGCTCGCCCTGCGGCCCGCCACCGGTGGCCGCGAGCAGATCGGAGAAGCCCAGGCTCTCGATCGGCAGCGCCGCCTTGGCGCTGCCGTCGGGGCCGACGCGGCCCACCCAAGCGCGCGCGTCCATGCCCACGCCCAAGCTGCCGACCAGCAGCGCCCCGCCTTCGCCATCGAGCGTGCCCGCGCGGATCGAGCCCGACTCGCCCTTGCTCGCGCGTGGCTCACCCGCGCTCGGGACGAAGCTCTGGAACTGCCAGATCTCGGTCGCGCGGATCTTGGGGTCGTACTCGACGTAGGCCTGACCGACGATCAAGAGGCCTTGCTCGAGCGCGAGCGCGGCGTGGGGCAGGACCACGCCGATGCCCTCGGGCAGGTTGACGCTGCCGCTTTGCGTGGGGGCGAGCGTCGTGGTCGCGAGCGTGGGCGCGGGCGGGACGTCCTTGGCGACCAGCTCCGCGCGCGGCTCGACCTTGAAGGGCTTGCGCTTGGATTCCTTGGCCGGAGTCGCCGGGGTCACCGGATCGTTGGCGGGCTTGGCTGGTTCCGAGCTCGACTTGGCCGAGCCCGACTTGGCCGGCTCGGGCGGGCTCGAGCAAGCCAGCGTGAAGGGGAGCAGGAGCGCGAATGCGGCGCGAAGAGGCGGCATCGGCTGCGAACCTAGCAGCCCGCGGCGCAACCCACCACGGGCTGCTCACGCGAGCGCGGCGAGCAGCGCCTCGGCCAGCACGCGTCCAGCCGCGGGCCGGTGGCGCAAGAACAAGCTCGGCTCGATCAGCTCGAGCTCGTTGAGGACCAGCTCGCCGCTCGCGTCGCGGAGCATGTCGACCCGCGCGTAGAGCAGGGGCCCGCTCGAGCCGAGCCGGGCGAGCACGCGATCGAGCGCGGCGAAGACTGCCTCGCACAGCTCGAGCGCGCCCGCGTCGATCGTCCATGGCTCATCGTGGGCGCCGAAGTCGTCTTGAACCCGGTAGTCGCCCGCGACCGGGACCTTGCGGACGCCATGGCTGAGCTGACCCGCGAACCAGATCGCCGAGTACTCGCCCTCGGCTTCGACGCTGGCGAGGTAAGGCTGCACGACCAAGTCCTCGTCGGCTTCGACCAGCAGGCGATCGACATGGCGCTGGGCCGCCGCGAGCTCGTCGGCCACGTCGACGCGAAAGCGCAGGGTCTCGCGCGCGCAGGCGCCGAGCAGCGGCTTGATGAAGCCGCGCGACCAGCCGCGCGCGGCCATGCTCGCGCCGAGCTCGATCGCCTGGCCGCGCGCGAGCCAGAGGCTCGGAGCCAGGCGCACGCCCTCGCGCTCGAGCTCGCGCAGGTAGCTCTTGTGGGCATTCCAGCGGATCACCGGCGCGGGGTTGAAGAGCCGCGTGCTGCTCGCGACGCGGTCGGTCCAAGCCAGGAATTCTTCGATGCGATCTTGATAGTCCCAGGTGGTTCGAATCAGCAGCGCGTCGAAGCGCGACCAGTCGAGCTCGGGGTCGGTCCAGATCGGGCGTTCGAACTCGACGCCGAGCTCGGTCAGGGCCGCGTGCAAGAAGCGATCGTCGATCTCCCAGCCAGGCAGATCCGAGCGCGTGGCCAGACCGATCCGCATCACTTGCCCCGCCAGAACACGCGCTGGCCCTCGGCCCAAAACAGGTTGAAGCGGTTGGCGACCGCCATGCGATCGCCCGAGCCAGCGATGACTTCGATCGCTCCGCCATCGCGGGTCAGCCGACGCAGCTCGCCGCCGCGGACGGTGCCCAAGTAGATGTAGTCGTCGTCGGTGAACACCTCCATGAAGCCCGGCAGGCCCAGCTTGCGGGCCAGGACCTGCGTGTCCTCGCCGTGGATCGGCCGGCGGTAGAGGCTGTGCAGCGGCTGGCCCTCGTCCTCGGCCCAGGTCACCCACAAAAAATCGTCGCCATCGATCATCAGGCTCGCGAAGGTCTCGTCGCTGCGCAGCAGCTCGGTGCCCGATCGCTCGCCGTCCCATTCGAACACCGCCCAGGTCCCGTCACGGCGCTTGCGGGTCAGCCAATAGACATGGCCTTGCTCGTCGGCGAGCACCGATCGAACCACGCCGCGGCGGCGGACCTGCAGCTTGGGCCGGGCCTTGGGCTTGCGCTCGAGCCGATAGAACCCGCCCTCGTCGATCTCGTCGACCGGCCGGGTGAAGTAGACGACGTCGGGGCGGATCACCCAGCTGTCGCCCGCGATCGAGCTGACCCGATCGATCCCGCCGCCCTCGATCGAGATCGAGCGCAGACCGGCGCCATCGGGCGAGTCGTCGCGCTCGTGCCAGTAGAGCCGCTCGTCGACCAGCTCGAGCTTGGTCATCGGCATGAAGTCGCCCTCGGCCAGCTCGATCGGCACGCCGAGCAGCGGGACCTTCATGATCACGCCCTTCGGCGGCGGCTCGGGAGCGTCGGGATCCTTCGACGGCTTGGGAAAGCGCAGGCCCGACACGTAGAGGTTGTTGGCGTCGACGGTCAGGCCGCGGATCACGAATTTCGCCGTGTAGAGGGCCGTGGGCTGCTGCTCGGCGACGGCTTGGCCGTCGCGCATCCCGACGCCCTCGGGCACGGGGGCGCTGCTGACCTGCGGCTCGTGACAGCCAAGCAGCGCCGCCAGCAGGGCGATCCTTCCGAGTCCCGCGCGAACGAGCACGACATGGACTTGTATCACGGCTGCACGACGCGACCGGAGAATCCTCGTCATTCTCTCGCGGGCTCTCGGGGGTCTCGCGGCCTCTCGCGGCAGGGTCGGGAACTTCGCGCACTCCCGGCCCGCCCGCGCTCGATTTGGAATGGCTACACTCCCGAGGTGCGCTCGCGCTTGCTCTCGATCGCCAGCGTGCTCCTGATCCTGCTGCTGATCGGCCAGGTGGCTTGGGCGGGCAAGCGGAGCATGATCCCGCCCGGCCGCGAGGCGTTGATCGCCGAGCTGGTCACGCGCGCGCTGGGGGCCGAGCCGCGCCCGACCATTCAGATCGATCGTGACCGCATTCGGGTCGCGCAGACCTGGACCGAGGGTCCGCGCTTCGTGATCTTCCACCCCGAGGTCGAGGCCAAGGGCGAGCTCGGCGAGGCGCTCGCGCCCGGGGTCGTGGTCGAGTGCGGCCCCGCCGATCGAGCCCGCCGCTGCGACGAGGCCGAGCGCGAGCGTTGGCGGAGCGGGGCCGAGGCGCTGGCCCGCGAGCGCGATCCGATCGCCGCCGAGATCTGGCAGGTCGAGGAGTCGGGCATCGAGTCGCGGCCCGTCATCGTCGCGGGTCGGCCCAACCAGGCCCGCGATCTGTGGCTCGATCGCGCCGGGTTGGGCTTCGCCTTGCTCGCCGGGCTGGGCTTGCTCGTGATCGAGTCGCGCTCGCCGACTCGCGCTCGCCGAAGGATCCGCGCGTTCGAGTGGCTGGGCTTGCTCGGCCTGCTCGCGCTCGGACTCGCTTGCATCCTCCACTACACCTCGCTCTGGCCGCTGCACGAGCACAACAGCTTCGTCGCCCGAGCCGACTGCGCGATCGATCCGCGCTGCATCGACGATCCCGCGGGCGCTTGGTCGCCGACCAGCCTCCACGACTACGGGTTGATCCTGTCGGGCTTTGGGCTCGGCCAACTCGGACCCTGGCTGAGCTGGTTGGTCCGCGTCGGCGTGGCGCTCTCGCTGATCGTGGTCGTGTTGGTCTGGGGGCTGACGCGACGCCTGGTGATCGAGCTCGGCCGACCCGAGCTCGCGGGCGTCGCCGGCTTGCTGGCGGCCGCGCTGCTCTGCACGCACCCGGTGTACTGGCGGCTGGCCGCGAGCGCGACGTTGTGGCCGCTCGCGCTGATCGGCCTGCTCGCGGCGGCGCTCTGCGGGCTGTGGGCGAGCCGGCAGCGCGAGACTTGGGCGGCGGCGCTGGGCTGGTCGGTCGCCGCGGCATGGTTCGCGCTCGCCTGCGGCGGCAACGTGGTCTTGCTGACGCTCACGCCCTTGGCCCTGCTCGCGCCCTCGTGTTGGACGCCGATCGACGCCCGAGCGCTGCGGGCCCACGCGCTTCGGATCGTGCTGGTCGGTGCGCTCGGGCTCGGCTTGCTCGGCGCGTGGATCGAGAGCGATCTTCGCTACGGCTGGGCGCGCGCGTCGAGCAGCGTCGGCGCAGGCGACTATCCGCTCGGCAAGATCCTGCACGAGTTCCACCCGCTCGTGTTCGACGCTCGGATCTCCGCGTTGGTCTGGGCGCCCATCCTGGTCTTCGCGCTGGCCTGGCTGATCCCGGCCGCCCGCGCGCGCCTGGGCGAGCCGTCCGACGTGGCCCCAGAGCTCGAGCTGCATCCGCTTCGCTTGCTCGCCCCGATCGCCTACGCCTTCGTCGTCCCGCACCTGTTCTTGGGCGTCGCCGCGGGCGAGCTGATCGGCTCGGGCTATCCGGTCGGCTTCATCAACCATCACTGGGAGCTGGTCGGCTCGGCGCTCACGCTCGGGCTCGGCGGCGCGTGGGTCTTCGGCTGGGCGCGCGCGCGTTGGGGCGCGAAGGCTGGGCTGCAACCCGCCTTGCTGGCTGGCGCAGGCGTGGTCGCGCTGGCGCTGCTGCTCGGCCCGCTCGCGCGCGAGGGCTGGCGAATGGCGACCGGCGTGTTGGTCGTCGAGCGCGAGCTCGCGGCCTTGCAAGAGCACTTGCCCGAGCTGCCCGAGCACGATCGCTTGATCGTCGCGCCGCGGGTGCTCGAGACCATCGACGACGTGCCGCGCGAGGGCGACCCGATCGAGGTCGTGTTCCCGCTCGTCGCTTACGAGCAAGCGATGCGCGAGCTCGGCCGCGAGCCAGGCATGGTCGACGATCTCGGCGGGCTCGAGCGCCAGCCACCCGGCGCCAACGAGCGGGTGCTGATCTACGTCGGGACCAGCTTGCGCAGCTTCTTGATCGACGAGATCGCCGCGGGTGTGGTGCCCGATGGGCTCGAGCGGCCGATCTTGATCCGCTTGCGCGATCGCTGGGTGCTCGAGCCCGTGGTCGAATTCGAACTCGAGACCGCGCAGCACGAAGCGGTCTCGATGCGGCTCGGGGCTGATCGTGCGCCGGTCGTCGAGCTGGGGTTCTATTGGCTGCGGCCGCGCTGACGGCTGTGTAAGGCTCGGGGCAGGGCACCGTTGCCGGGCACACGCGGTCGCGTGCGCACGGGGTCCACGGCGTCATGCCGGTGAGGTCCCCTTCGCGCGCCAGGCCGTCGTGATCGACCCGCAACCTCGGCGGATTGGGCGTGGACCCGATCGGCAAGGAGTCCTCTTTCGTGAAGCGTTCTCTGCTCCGGTCCTCGATCTCGATCTTGTTGGCCTCGATCCCTGCATTCGGGATCCTGCTCGCGTCCGATGTCGCCGACGCGGCGCCGCCCGCTTCGGACAGCGGAATCATCAACGGTACGGTCAAGAATTCGAAGACCGACGAGCCGATCGGCAATGCGTTGGTCGTGCTGCAATGCTCGTGTCTGAGCGGTCCGCAGGAGCGCCTCACCAATGAACGAGGCGTCTATTCGTTCAGCGATCTCCCGCAAGGCAACTACACCATTCAGGTGCTGTCCGGGAAGGCCAACACTTCGAAGGTGAGCGAGCTGCCGCGTGGCGCCAAGTTCCACGCCAATTTCTCGATCGACCCCGAGCAGGACGGTCTGATCATCTACTACGTCGACCCGACGCCCATCGACGTGTCCACCCCATCGACCGGCATCAAGATCCGCATGAAGGACGCCGCGAACATGCCGGTGGGTCCAAACACCAGCCGCGACTTCACGGCCGTCATCGATCTCGCGCCGACGGCGACCCGCGACGCGGGTGGTATTTCGGTCGCGGGCACGAGCAGCGCCGAGACCAAGTACACGCTCGACGGCGCCAACGTCAGCAGCCCCTCGACCGGCATGGTCGGTGCGACGCTGATCCAGGAGTTCGTCGAGAGTGTCGAGGTCAAGGAGTCCGGTTACGAGGCCGAGTACGGCGGCGCCTCGGGTGGTCAGGTCTCGGCCCGACGCCTCGGCGGCACCAACAAGCTGCGCGGCGAGGCGGGCTTCCGCTTCACGCCTCGCTTGGCTCAGCCGCGCTTCATCTCGGCGACCGACGAAGCCCTGCGCGTGACCCAGGTCGGTGACTTCGACGCTCAGGCCTACGCGGTCGTGTCGGGCCCGATCAAGAAGGACAAGCTCTGGTTCTCGATCGGCATCGCTCCGAGCGGCACCCGCTACACCCTGACCCAGAGCTTCTTCAACCGGATCGACAAGGACGGGTCCGGCGGCTACGAGGACTGCCCCTACGAGAACGGCACCAACGACTGTGTCGACGGCGGTAACTACATCGCCTCGCAGAAGTTCGCCGATCAAAAATTCAAGGCCGGCTCGTTCAGCTTCCAGTACTTCGGCGGCCTCGACTGGGCGATCACGCCGCGGCATCGGATCGGCGTGACCGCGATCGGTGCGCCGACCTTCCAGCGAACCAGCTACCGGTTGCCCTTCAGCATCGACCCGAACTCGTTCGGCACCTCGCCCTCGAGCGATCCGCTCGGCGGCACCTCGCGCATCGCGACC
>JAMHUH010000382.1:0-4230 GCA_035904925.1 Nannocystaceae bacterium | reverse complement strand
CCCCCGACGTCGGCTTTTGCCAGTTCCCCTGCATGAACAACGACGCTTCGATGTGCCCGACCCTCGACGGCGCGCAGATCCAGTGTGTCGAGTGGAACGCGATGACGATGGAGCAGGCCTGCTGCGCGATCTGCGAGCTCGCGAACGACACCTGTGGTCCGGGCATGGAGTGCTTGGACGCGGGTCTGGGCATGGGCTTTGGCCTGTGCGTCTCGACCGTCGTCTGAGCGGGCGCACGCACGAACAGAGCCGCGGCCCTTCGGGACCGCGGCTCTTTCCTTTCGAATCACGACCGACTCGAACCTCGACTCAGCCGGCGAAGAGCTTGCCCAGCTCGCCGCTCTCGTGCATCTCCGTCACGATGTCGCAGCCGCCGACGAACTCGCCGCCGATGTAGAGCTGGGGGATCGTCGGCCAGTTGGCGTAGTCCTTGATGCCTTGGCGCACGCTCGGATCGGAGAGCACGTTGAAGGTCTCGAACTCGACCGGGTAGGACTTGAGGATCTGCACGACCCGGGCCGAGAAGCCGCAGGCGGGGAACGACTTGTTGCCCTTCATGAACAGCATCACGCGGTGCTTGTGGACCAGGTCGTCGATGGTGGTCTTGGCGTCACTCATGGCTTGGGCTCTCGCTCGATCGGCTCGGAATGCGGGCGCAATGACCGCAAAGCCTGATCATGATTAGCCCCGCGGCTGGGCTCTGGCAAGGGCCTCGCACAACCCTACCCTGGCTCGATCCGGGCGTGAGACTCGGTTCTGAGCTGATCTCGTCGGGGTGGGGACCGCACCCGCCCCCCGGGCTGCTAGTGTCGAGGCTGTCATGAACTGGTCGCCCGTTCGCCCACTACCCTTGCTCGTTCCTCTCACGCTCGTCTTCGCTGGCTGTGGTGGCACGACTCCGGCCGACACGGGCAACGACGACGTCGCGGCGAGCGGGTTCGACACGAACGACAGCGGGCTCTCGGGCGAGACGACGGGTGGCTCCGACACCAACACTTCGACGGACCCGACGGAGTCTGGTGGTGATGGCGACGGTGATGGCGACGGCGACAGCAACACCGGGCCCAAATTCGACACGCTCCAGACACCCGACGGTGGCGGGGATGGCTGTGGCGGAGGCGATGCCGACAACGCGACGCTGAGCGGCACCGTGTTCGCGCCCAACGGCGTGATCCCGGTCGCGGGCGCGCTGGTCTACGTGACCAACGATCCGCCCGAGGGCATCCCCGATCAGGTCTACTGCGCCGAGTGTGTCGAGCTGCCCTGCGGCACCGACTTCACCGAGACCGAGGTCGACGGGACCTTCTCGCTCGGCGCCAACGCGGGCCCGGGCAAGTACCTGGTCGTGCAGAAGGGCCAGTTCATGCGGATCACGCCCTACAACGTGCCGCTCGGGTTCACGCAGCTGCCCGACACGATCACCGAGCTGCCGGGCGAGTGGAACCCGGCCGCGGGCCTCTACATCCCCAAGATCGCGGTCGCCGACGGCAGCTACGATCGGCTCGAGGACGCGCTCGGCAAGATGGGCCTGGGCGACACGACCATCAGCAACTTCGAAGAGCGGCTGATCGCGGGGACCGAGAGCTTCGAGCTGTGGGACAACGGCCGCAACCCCTCGACCGATGGCTTCACGTCGCAGGGCAACCTCGGTCAGCTGGTCGCCGACCCGGATCGCTTGGCCGACTACCACGTGATCTTCGTGCCCTGCTCGTCGGACACCTACCTCAGCGCGCTGAGCAACCAGCAGAACGTCGACAACGTGCGCGACTGGGTCGCGGCGGGCGGGCGCTGGTACGTGGCCGACTGGGCCAACGAGTGGCTGCGCGAGACCTTCCCCGAGTATCAGACCTTCTACGACGACGGCTTCGGGGCCGACCTCGGCTCCTACGACTCGCTGGCCGACGTGCTCGACCCGGGCTTGCTCGCCTGGCTGACCGCGCTGCCCGGCCCGCTCAAGGACATCAACCCGCTCAACAACGAGTCGCATCCGACCTTGTTGCAGCTGCCCAAGGTTCCGACCGTCGACAACTGGTCGGGCATCCAATATCCGATCCCGCAGATCCTGGTCGACGACGGCATGGGCAACATGGTCGACGTCGGACACAAGGTCTGGCTCGAGGGTCCGGGCGGCGGCTTCGACATCCCGGTCCAGGACATCCACCCGCTGACCATCACCGGCCAGTACGGGTGCGGGAAGATCCAGTTCACCAGCTATCACGCGGCCGAGTTCTTCAACTACGTCGGCCTGAGCCCGCAGGAGCTGGTGTTGATCTACACGATCCTCGAGATCGGCGTGTGCCAGGTCGCCCTGCCGCCGCCCGCCGGCTGAGCCCGGACTGAATCAGCTGCGCCGGATCTCTTCGCGCAGCTCGATCAACCATTTCTCGAGCAGGTCCTCGTCGATCTCCCGCTCGTGCGGGAGCGCGGCCAGCTTGAAGTAGGTCGTGCGCAGGTGGCCGAGGGCGGTCCGGATCCGGCCTCGGATCGCGCCTTCGCTGGCCTCGAAGAGCCCGCCGAGCTCGCGCGCGGTCAGGCGTTGGAAGTAGTAGAGCTCGAACAGATCTTGATTGTCGAGCGTGAGCGCCCGGAGGCTGTCGAGCAGGAGTCGCAAGCGCTCGCGCTCGGCCAGGAGCGAGGAATGACCTTCGCCGGTCAGGTCTGCGAGCGAGTCGCTGATCGGGTCGATCTCGACTCGGTACTTCTTGCGGAACGCTCCGGCCAGCACGTTGCGCGCGATGTGAAACAGATAGGTTCGAAAGCTCGACTCGGCCCGGAAGCGATGCAGCCCGCGCAGCAGCTGCCAGAAGGTCTCTTGGACCAAGTCCTCGTGCTCGGCGGCGAGTCTCAGCACGAAGTAGGTGCGCAGATCGGCGAAGTGGCGCGCGAGCAGCTGGTTGCCGGCGCCGCGATCACCCGCTCGCCAGCGCTCGAGCAGCGCGAGATCCGATTCCATTTCGGGCCGAGACTTAGCACGAGCAGGACCACCGGCGCAGAACGAAAGCCACATCGGAGACCGTCGAGTGGTCCGAGGCCCACTCGACTGTCCTTTTCGCCCGTCACTCGGCGCTTGCTTGCAAGCCGCGATTGGCCTCCGCGATCGCCTCGACCAAGGGCGCGACCTCGGGTCGCGCTTTGATCTCGCTCGGCAGCGCCTCGGCCAGCCCGGCGGCCCGCTCGTAGTAGCGCCGGGCTTGGCTGGGGTTCGAGGTCGCGAACATGCCTGCGAACTGCATCGCGTAGGCCGTGAGCTCGACTTGGTGATCGACCGGGCTGATCCTGTCTTGGGCGAGCGCCGCGTCGCCGAGCGCGAGCAGCTGGGCGTTGGCTGCCTCGAACGCGACGAGGTCACCACGCAGCGCGTGGATCGACGCGACGTTGGTCCAGGCGTCGACTCGATCGCTGGGCGCGAGGTCGTCGGCTTCGAGCGCGCGGACGAGCAGCTGGGCGAAGCGCTCGGCCTCGACCAAGCGCTCGGGCGTGCGCTCGGCGACGATGCTCTCGATCAGGAGGCCGCTGAGGATCTGCAAGGCCGGGATGTACTGAGCCGAGGGGCCGGCCTCGATCACCGCGAGCATCGCCACGCGGACCCGCTCGATCTGCTCGGCCGAGGCGTCGTCGGTCCACAAGAGCAGCCCGAGGTTCAGCTGCGCCGCGAGCCGAAGCGGGTAGTTGGAGCCGACGCCGAGGCGATCGAGCTCGGCGAGCACTTGGACATAGCCGGCCTCGGCCGCCGCGAGCTCGGCGGTGGGATCTGCGATCGTCGCGGCCCGCTGTTGGTGGATCTTGGCCAGCCGGTTGTGCGAGCCCGCGAGCGCGAGCGGCTCGCCGGCCCGGCTGCGGCGCTCGACCACGCTGGTCTCGATCGTCAGCGCGCGCTCGAAGTCGCGACCTGCGCTGGCCAACATCGCCTCGTGCTCGTCGTGCTCGAGTCGGGCTTGATCGTCGTCCGGGAGGTCGAGCCGCTCGAGCAGCAGCGCCGCGTGGGCGTGGTGTTGCTTGGCCCGCTCGCGCTCGCCCGCGCGGTCGAGCGCGAGCGGTGCGGCGAGCAAGTGCCCGGCGAGCCGAGTGCGATCGAGGCCGGCCGCGTCGGCGTTGGCGATCGCATCGTCGTAGTGCTCGAGCGCCGCCTTGGGCCGGCCGCGCGCGGCCGCGAATCGGCCCTGACGCAGCGCGACCTCGGCCTGGTCCGAGCGCGTGGTCGCGAGCTTCGCCGCCTGCGTGGTCGCGTGC
>JAMHUH010000381.1:0-2150 GCA_035904925.1 Nannocystaceae bacterium | reverse complement strand
CCGACCTGCGCGGCGAGGCGCAAGCCAAGCCCGAGATGTGCGCTGAAGAGCGTGACGAAGGCCTCGTGCAAGGAAGAGGGCATGATGAGGTCGCGCCGGTCGATCAACCAGTGAACATCTTCGGGGTCGAAGCCGGCAGATGTGCCGGCTTCGCTCGCGCTCACTCGCTGGACAGCGCGTCGGGCAATTTCCGCAGCTGAGAGGCCAGCGCGATGTCCTCGACCCGGATCGCGGCGCTCGGATCGCGATCGAGGTCGAGGTCGGCGATGGTTCGAGCGACCCGGCGCATGCGATGGACGGCGCGCATGCTGAGGTTCTTGCGCTGGGCCACGCCGAGCAGGAGGCGCTCGGCGGCGGGCATCAACGGACACAATTGCTCGATCGCTTGGCCGCTCGCGGGGATCTCGGCGTTGCTCGGCCAGGGCGTGTCGGCCAGGCGCTGGTGCTGACGCTCGCGGGCGAGGACGATCCGGGCGCGGACGCTCGCGCTCGGCTCCCCGGGCGCGCTGGTGGCCAGCTCCTCGCGCGAGAGCGGCGTGACCGGGACGACGAGATCCATGCGATCGAGGAAGGGGCCCGAGACCCGACTCTGGTAGCGCTGGACGGCGGCGGGGCTGTCGGTGCAGACCCGCTCGGGGTGACCGAGCCAGCCGCAAGGGCAAGGGTTCATGGCCGCGAGCAGCTGGAAGCGGGCTGGAAAGTGCAGCGCGTAGCGAGCCCGGACGATCGTCACGGCGCCGTCTTCCAAGGGCTCGCGCAGGCCCTCGACGCACGAGCGCGGGAACTCGGGCAGCTCGTCCAAGAAGAGCACGCCGCGGTGGGCCAAGCTGACCTCGCCCGGTCGCGGCGGGTTGCCGCCGCCGAGCAGGCCCGCGACCGAGACGGTGTGATGCGGCATGCGGATCGGCGGCCGCCGGAGCAAGCCTTCGGGCAAGCGGCGATGCGCGACGCCGTGGATCTTGGTGACCTCGAGCGCGTGCTCGTGCTCGAGCTCGGGCAGCAAGCCGGCGACGCGGCGCGCGAGCATGGTCTTGCCGACCCCGGGCGGCCCGTGCAGGAGCAGGTTGTGGCCGCCGGCGAGCATGATCTCGAGCGCGCGGCGGGGCAGCAGGAGGCCGCGAATGTCGGCGAGATCGGGCCCCTCCGTGCTCATCGCTCCGCGTTCGTACGCGTCCGGCTGGCTCGGCGTGATTGGTTTCTCGCCGCGCAGATGAGCGATCAGCTCGGGCAGGTCGGCGACCGGCAAGACCTCGAGCCCGGGGATCATCATGGCCTCGTGTGCGCTGGCCGAGGCCAGCGCGACCCGGCGAAAGCCGTGGCGTCGGGCGAGGTCGGCGATCACCAGCGTGCCGAGGGCCGGCCGCAAGGTCCCGTCGAGCGCCAGCTCGCCCCACAAGAGCGTGTCGGTCAGCGACTCGGGCGGGACCACGCCGTGGCTGGCCAGCAAGGCGCAGGCGATCGCGAGGTCGACGCCCGGGCTGTCCTTGCGCTGCTCGGCCGGGGCGAGGTTGACGATCTGCTTGCGCGGCGGGATCGGGTGACCGCAGTGGCCGAGCGCGCTGCGGACCCGCTCGCGCGCCTCGTCGAGCGCCCCGCTGACCTGGCCGACGACGGTCAGACAAGGCAGGCCGAGCCCGACGTCGGCCTCGACCGTGACCACATAACCCTCGATCCCGAGGAGCCCTGCAGAATGTGTGCGTGCGAGCATCGAGCCCGGCATTTGCCAAGCGCATGCCAGACCAAAGTGCATGGATTCTCGCGGCTTGGAATTCGCGATGCCAATCGAATGGCCCGCCCACTGGACGATGGCCCGCCGGCTGGCCGCTTCTCAGCCACGACGAACGCAGCTATTTGGGCGCTGACGGGTCACCGGACCAGGGTTGGGGGGCGGAGCGAGTCACCGCGAGTCGACAGGGGTCGGCCTCGGGCAGCGTGGGGCTTGGAGACGGGCTGGAGACCGTCAAGGTCGGGATCATCTGGCTGCGCGGTCCTGTCTGCAACTCGCGTCGAATCGCGATGATGTCGGGGGCGGAGGTCCGGGCAGGACCGTCTGGTTCCGTCTGGTGTTGCAGCGTCGCGGCACCGCTAGAGCACCGACCGGTTTGAATTCACGACCCCATGCGCGTCCAGGGCCCATCTTGGCGGTGTCG
>JAMHUH010000380.1:0-1607 GCA_035904925.1 Nannocystaceae bacterium | reverse complement strand
CCGTGCAGGATCGTGCTGCGGAACCCGAAGGCCTTGGCGTAGGCGGGGATCCAATGGACCGGGTTGAAGTCGCCGGTCAGCTTGGCGAAGTCGAGCCCGGCGTGGCGACCGAGCCGCCAGCGCGCGAGCTCCTCGGCGTCGAGCGGGACCCGCTCGACTTCTTTTTTTGCCGGTTTGGACTGCTTGGCGTCACGCTCGTCGCCGCCGCCGAGCGGAACGATCGCGTACATCGTCGCGATCACGGCCTCGGGCACCGCCGCGGTCCCGGTGATCACTCGCTGCTCGATCACCGCGCGCCGACCGTTGTCGTCGACGTCGATCAGCTGGGCGCGGACCTCGAGCGGCTCGTCGATCGGCAGCCGAGCGCGGACCTCGACTCGGCAGCCGCCGTTGAGCACCTTGAACAAGGGGTAGGGGAGCTGCTCGAGCGTGCGCCCGGCCAGCGGAAAGCCCCACTGCGGCCACAGGTGGGCTGGCACGGCGTGCTTGTAGCTGGCCGGATCGCCGCCGCAAAAGCGGACGTAGTCGTGGATCAGATCGCGGGGCCGCGGCGGCACGGTCTTGCGCAGCTCGGGGCCGGGCAGCGGGCCGATTCCCTGCGGGCTGGGACCGCCGAGCTGGCGATGCAGGGCCGTCAACGCGGTCGCGCCGAGGCCCGCGAGGACCGGACCTTGATGGAGGATGTGCTTGGACGAGACGGGCATGGTGGAGGGCTCCAGCTTCACTCGGCGGCCGAGCGCTCGTCGTTGGCGTTGCGGCGACGCAGCTCGTCGAGCAGGCGTCCGCCGGTGGTCGTGATCTCGTCGAGCAAGAAGCGGCAGCGCGGCTCGGCGCGATCGAGCCAGCGCTCGGCGATCTCGACCCGCTCGTCGTGCTTGTCGGCTTGCGCGACCAGCAGCTCGGCGATGTGGACGTCGGTCAGGATCTTGGTCAGGCGCTCGGCGTGGAGCATCGCCCAGGCGAAGTCGCGCTTGGGGTTCCAGTCGTGCAAGAAGGCCTGCGACCACTGGGCCAGCGGCTTGTCCGAGAGCTTGCGGACCTTGTCGGTCGCGGTCTTGCGCAGCAAGAATTGGATCGCGTCGTGGGCCAGCGACTGCAGCTTGGCGAGTCGGCGCTCGAGCGGCTTGCGGGTCGAGAGCGCGCGCCAGCGGGCCTGCGCGGCCTCGCGAACGAAGCGCTGGGGATCCTTCATCACGCCGTTGAGCGTGTCCTTCATGGCCATCAGCGACTGGATCTGGCTGGTGCCCTCGTAGATCGGCAGGACCATCGCGTCGCGCAGCAGCTTCTCGGCCCCGTACTCGGCGATGTAGCCGTTGCCGCCGTGGATCTGCATGCAGCGGCGGCTGATCTCGACCGCCTTCTCGCCGGCGAAGTACTTGAGCAGCGGCGTCGCGCGACGAGAGATCCGCTTGAGCTTGCGAATCTCGCGATCGAGCTCGCCTTTGGGCACGGGCGCGAGCTCGGGCATGTGGTCGCGGGCGATCTCGAGCTTGGTCGCGATCTCCTCGTGCCAGGACGCGTGCATGGCCAGCGCGCGCAGGCCCAAGATGTCGGTCTGCATCTCGTCGAGCAGGTCGGCGACCATCTCGTGGCGGTCGATGGTCTTG
>JAMHUH010000379.1:0-3954 GCA_035904925.1 Nannocystaceae bacterium | reverse complement strand
TCGGCTCGATCCAGCGCCTCGCCGGACATGGCCCGCGGGGACCAGCGGTCGAGGAACAAGGCTTCGATGGGGTGTTGGGCGACGCGAGTCATGATGGCCGGCGCAGGGTATCATTGGCCGTGCACGACGTACCCACCAGCCTGTCCGCTTGGGCCGATCGCGGCCGATGGATCGATGTCGGAGGGCGCGAGATCTTCGTGGTCGACCTCGGGCCTGCGCAGGCCGAGCGAACACTGGTCTTGCTGCATGGGTTTCCGACCTCGAGCCACGACTTTCACGAGGTCATCGATCGGCTCGCCGAGCACACCCGCGTGGTCGCCCACGACCACCTCGGCTTCGGGCTCTCGGCCAAGCCACACGAGTACAGCTACTCGCTGATCGAGCAGGCCGAGCAGGCGCTGGGGCTGTGGCGAAAGCTCGGCATCCAGCATGCGCACCTGCTCGCCCACGACTACGGGACCTCGGTCGCGACCGAGCTGCTCGCCCGGATCCACATCGACCTCGCCGGCGGGTTCGAGCTCGACTCGCTGGTGCTCTGCAACGGCAGCGTCCACATCGAGCTGGCCGACCTCACGCTCTCGCAGCGCGTGCTCGAGGCCCCGCCCGCGATCGCCCAGCTCTTCGCGCGGCTGAGCTCGCGGCGCTTCTTCGATCAGCGAATCCAAGGCCTGCTCGGGCCCGACAGCGAGCTGCCAGAGTCGGAGCTGCGCGCGATGTGGGAGGGCATCGAGCACCACGAAGGTCGGCTGCTGCTGCCGACCATCTCGCACTACCTCGACGAGCGGCGCCGCTACTGGCATCGCTGGATCGGCGCGCTCGAGCGCTGCCATGTCCCGACCCTGGTGCTCTGGGGTCGCCGCGATCCGGTCGCGGTCGCGGCGATCGCCGAGCAACTCGCAGGCGAGATTCCAGGCGCCAAGCTGCATTGGCTCGAGCGCCTCGGCCACTTTCCGATGCTCGAGGATCCTCGCGGTTGGAGCGACCCGGTCATCCGCTGGCTCGACGAGCAATCGCAATCACGCTGACTCAGCGCGCGCTCGAGGGCCTGCGCTTCGAGGTGTCGATCAACACCAGGATCTCGCTCGGCTCGCCGCTCGGGTTGCGATATTCGGTCGTGCTCTGCGGGCCATAGACGATCGAGTCGCCGACGCCGAGCCGATGCGCGGTCCCACCGAGCACGACCTCGATCCAGCCGCGGGTGACGATCAGGTGCTCGACCACGCCGGGCAGGTTGGGCCGCAGCTCACCCGAGCTCTGACCGGGCGGCAGCTCGTACCAGGCCAGCTCGAGCTCGCGATCGACCAGCTCCGAGCGAAGCCCCCGACGCACGACGCCGCTGCCGGGATCGACCAAGGTCCGACGCTGGTCGGCGCGAATGATCGACACCTGGTTGCCAGGACGATCCTCGAGCAGGTCGGTGAGCGAGCAGCCGAGCGCGAGCGCAATCTGGTAGGCGAGCTTGACGGTCGGGTTCTTCCGGCCGCGCTCGACCTCGGAGAGCATCGTGCTGCTGACCCCGCTCGCGTCGGCCAAGCCCTCGAGGCTCAGCCCGAGATCCTGGCGACGTTGGCGAATGTTGCGGCCGATGTTCGCCGCGGGATCCTCCGCCGTCATGGGCGAAGACATACGCCATAGCGTCCGAGCATGTCAACGCGGCCTCTCGAAGTGCTTTACAATCAGCAGCCAATCAGCCACCATGGCAGCGCGTGTCCGGGGCTGCCATTTCAAACTCCGCTATAGAGGATGAAGTTCGCTTCACGTACGCCATGGCGTATGTCGACAGCCACACGGAGGGCGAGCCCACGCGGGTCGTCCACGCAGGGCTTCCGGCGCTCGGCGAGGGGCCACCTCGAGCTCGCCTCGCCCGGCTCGCGCACGAGCATCCAGGCCTTCGCGCGACCTTGGTCGACGAGCCGCGCGGCCACGCGGCCTTGGTCGCGGCGCTGCTCTTGCCGGCTTCGGATCCGCCCTCGGATTCAGATGCCGACTACCAGGTCCTCTTCCTCAACAACGTCGGCGCGCTGCCGATGTGCGTGCACGCGAGCATCGGCATCGCGCGCAGCCTCGTCCACCTCGGGCTGCGGCCGGCCTCGCCTTGGCCGACGCCGCTGCGGCTCGAGACCCCGGCTGGGCAGGTCCGCGTGCGACTCGGAGCGAGGGGCGTGGTCGCGGTCGAGAACGTGCCGGCGTATCGGCTGCACGCGGGCGTGATGGTCGAGAGCCCGCTCGGGCGGCTCAGCGTCGACGTCGCGTGGGGCGGCAATTGGTTTGCGATCGTCGACGACTCGCCGCTGGCCTTGCACGCGGCCAACACCGACGCGCTGGTCGAGCTGTGCCGAGCGATCCGCTCGGCGCCCGAGCTGCTCGCGCTCGCGCCCGAGGACGCCATGATCGATCACGTTCAGCTCTGCGGGCCCGCGCAGCGGCCCGACACCGACGGCTGCAACTTCGTGCTCTGTCCCGGCGACGCGTGGGACCGCTCGCCCTGTGGCACGGGCACCAGCGCGCGCATGGCCTGCCTGCACGCCGAGGGTCGGCTCGCGCTCGGCCAAGCGTGGCGACAAGGCTCGTTCACCGGCTCTCGCTTCATCGGCACGCTGCGCGCGGGCGAGGCCGAGCAGCTCGTCCCGACCATCGAGGGTCGCGCGTGGATCACCGGCGAGGGCCGGCTCCTGCTCGAGTCCGATGATCCGCTCCACACCTTCGCGTTCCCAGCTCCCTGAGGTCACCATGCAATTTCGCGGCGTCTTGCCAGCCATCACCACTCCTTTCACCGAATCGGGCGCGATCGATCACGAGTTCCTCGCCCGCCACGCCAACTGGTTGGTCGACCACGGCGCGAAGGGGATCGTCGCGCTCGGTTCCTTGGGCGAGGGCGCGACGCTCGAGCACGACGAGAAGCTGGCGCTGCTGCGGACCTTGGTCGAGGCGCTCGAGGGGCGCGCGCCGGTGGTCGCCGCGATCTCGGCCTTGTCGACTCGGCAAGCGATGACGCTGGCCCGCGAGGCCGAGGCGATCGGCTGTCGTGGCCTGATGGTCTTGCCGCCCTATGTGCACGCTGGCAGCTGGGCCGAGACTCGCGCTCACCTGCGCGCGGTGATCGGTGCCTGCGCCCTGCCCTGCATGCTCTACAACAACCCGATCGCCTATGGCTGCGATCTGCGGCCCGAGCAATTGGCCGAGCTCGCCGAGCTCGAGCCGCGGGTCGTCGCGGTCAAGGAGTCGAGCGGCGACGTCCGCCGAATGACGGCTCTTCGTGCGCTCGTCGGTGATCGTCTCGACCTGCTCGCGGGGCTCGACGACATGGTGGTCGAGGCCGCGCGGATGGGCGCCGATGGCTGGGTCGCCGGGCTGGTCTGCGCGCTGCCGGCCGAATCGATCGCGCTCTTCGAGCTGGCCCGCTCGCCCGAGCCCGGCCACTTCGCACAGGCGCTCGCGCTCTATCGCTGGTTCTTGCCTTTGCTGCGCCTCGACACCACGCCGGTGTTCGTGCAGCAGATCAAGCTGGTCCAGCAGGCGCTCGAGATGGGTCACGAGCGGGTTCGTGCGCCTCGCTCGACGCTGGTCGGGGCCGAGCGCGAGGCCACGCTCGCGTTGATCGCCGAGCGCCTGGCCGCGCGTCCGCAGCTCGGAGATCGGCGATGACCCTGCTCGGCATGCACCTGCTCGGCGACGCCCGCTCGCGCTCGAGCGGCGAAGCTTGGCAGGCTCGCGCGGCGGCGAGCGGCGAGGTGATCGAGCCGGGCGAGCCGGGCTGGATCGACGCGACGCCCGACGAGGTCGAGCGCGCGCTGAACCTCGCCCACGCCGCCCACGCCCGCGATCGACACGAGAGCTCGCCCGATCGCCGCGCCGATCTGCTCGACGCGATCGCGGCCGCGATGCTCGAGCTCGGGCCGGCGCTGCTCGACCGGTGCACGCGCGAGACGGGGCTGCCGCTCGCCCGGCTCGAGG
>JAMHUH010000378.1:0-9313 GCA_035904925.1 Nannocystaceae bacterium | reverse complement strand
CGCTGCAGAAGGTCACGCTCCACCACCGCGGTAGCTCGACCGAGCAGACGCCGGTCGGGGACATCGAATACGACGCCAAAGGCCGCCGCGAGTCGGTCACCTACGGTCCGCTCGCGTCGCCGACGAGCACGACGAGGTACACCTACGACGAGCTCTCGCAGCGGCTGACGCGGCTTCGCACCGTCCGCGCGAGCGACGACGAGGCGATCCAGTCGCTGCATTACCACTACGACGCGGTCGGCAACATCACGGACATTCGCGACACCGCGCAGCAGACCGTCTACTTCCAGAACAGCGTCGTCGAAGCCGCGAACACCTACACCTACGACGGGCTCTACCGGCTGGTCGAAGCAACCGGCCGCGAGCACGCCTCGGAGGGAACCTCGCAACGCACCCACGCCGACCTGACCGCGACGGCGCAGCCGATGACGAGCGACCCGTCTGCGATGCGGCGCTATACGCAGCAATACGTCTACGACGAGGTCGGAAACATCCTCGAGATGCGCCACATCCCGGCGACCGGCACGGGCTGGACGCGCTACTACGAATACGACGAGTCCGGCAACCGCCTGCTCGCCACGTCGGCCCCCGGCGACGCCCCAGAGGGCCCGTACTCGCACGAGTACCCCTACGACGCGCACGGCAACATGACCGCGATGCCGCACCTCTCGTCGATGGTGTGGAACCACGACGACGAACTGGTCAGCGCCGTCGCCGGTACCGAGACCGTCTACTTCCAATACGCAGGAGGCAATCGAGCACGCAAGTACACGGAGAAGCCCGGCAGCACGACGGAAGAACGAATCTACCTCGGAAACTTCGAGATCTACCGCAAGCGGGTGAGTGGCAGCATCGACGTCGAGCGCGAGTCGCTGCACGTGTCCGACGACACGGGCCGCATTCTCCTGATCGAAACAAAGACGATCGACGCCGGCTCGGCCATCACCACCTCGGAAGGCATCTGGCGCTACCAGATCAGCAATCACCTCGGCAGCGCCTCGACGGAGATCTCCGAGGATGGCGACGTCATCTCCTACGAGGAGTACCACCCGTATGGGACGACCGCGTATCGAGCGGTGGACTCGAGTATCGACGTTTCGGCGAAACGCTACCGCTACACGGGCATGGAGCGGGACGAAGAGACGGGCCTGGCGTATCATACGGCGCGGTATTATGCGAGTTGGCTGGGGCGGTGGACGGGAGCTGATCCGATTGGGCCATATGGGGGTATTAACCGATATCAATACGCCGGCGGAGACCCTTCGAGTATGGGTGATCGTTCGGGATTTCGGCCGCGACCGCCATCTGAGATTCAGCAAGATATTGATGAAGTAGAACTGCTGCACGAGGAGGATGTTAGTCATCTCGATCCTGATGATACAGATAACCCATATAGGATGCAGGCGGATCTTGACTATGAAATCGAAAAGAACGAGTTGGAAGAAGAGCTTCTGAACTCGTACGCCTATGACATGGCGGAGACCCTGCTTGGGGCGGAATATGGTGCGATCGAAGCATTTGCCAACAACGATAGCTATTCCATTGAGGCGCGCCAGCGGGTCCTTCGTCAGATCACCAACGTCCAACACGACGTGATGCGCGCCCGAGCGCAGCAGGCACGCGACAAGCAACATCGATACCAGACCCAACAGAGTATTTCGACTGATGGAGTTATTAGTACCGCGCAACAGCAGGAGCGTGAACGAACACTGCGAGGCGCTGAGGTCGCCGCTGGGGCGCTAATCGGTGCTGCGGAAATGGCGGCGGGTGGTAATCCAGATGATGCAGAAAGGTCTGGCGCGATCGCAGCTGGGCTGAACCCGCGAGGGGGAGGGGTAAGGCGACAAGCTCATAAGCCCGGCAAGGGTGGAAAGCTTCCTCCCCCGCGGCCCGCGCGGAGGCCGCGACCGTCTGCGACTCAGCCAGCACGACCGGCTAAATCTCCCGGCGAGATCGCCGAGTCCGTGCCGCAGAAACACAAGGCCTATGGACAGTGTTACGGCTTCGCTACAGCGCTTCAGAAAGCGCTGGTGGCAGAAGGAATCAGCGGGAAGAAGATCGTCATCGATACCACGATTTTTGTGTGGTCTGAAAGCAAAGGGGCACTTGGTCTGAAGGGCGCGTCTCATCACGCGATTCAAGTCGGTGATATGATCTATGACAACCTCCGCCCCGGAGGAATTCCCGCAGCAGAATTTTGGGCCGACCTGGGCGGGCGAGGCCTCTACCACCCGCCAGTGTACCGAGTGACGGAGGCATCGTTCTAATGCAAAACACTCCAAATGATCCGTGGCTGCTTCCGATGTTGAAGGCAATCAGGAACCGGCCCGGTGCGTACCTCGGGCATGAAAACGTTCGGCAGTTCAGCGAGTACACACGTGGCTACCGTCAGGCGCGTATTGACCTAGGATTTCCTGAGTTTGGCGACGGTGAGCGAGAAATTTTGACAGAGTTCGAAGCGTGGCTTAAACATCGTCTCGATCTAGCCGAATCCAACTGGCATGGGTGGTGCGAATGCATAGAAATGCTAGATGGAACTGCTCGAAATATGCATACGTTCTTGCGGGAGTTTGAAGCATTTCTCCAGACTAGGGGGGGGAGCTTGGACTTGGTTTCGGGAATGTGGCCACCCGATGACCGCGAATGATCCTCGGGTGGATCCAGGACCGGAGATCGTTCGCGGCGCATATGGCGCCATTTCCCTGGTGGTCGGTATCGACCATCTCCGAGCTGCACCTGCGCCGACAGGCCGTCGGTCGCAAGAACTGGCTCTTCGTGGGCAACGACGAGGGCGGTGAGGTCAACGCGACGATGGTGTCACTGCTGGCGAGCTGCGAAATGCACGGGATCGAGCCGCTCGGGTACTTGCGCGACTTGATCTGCCTGCTGCCCTACTGGCGACACCACCGGGTCCTCGAGCTCGCGCCCGTGAATTGGCGCGAGACTCTGGAGCAGCAAGAAAGCTCGTGAGATCCTCGCCGAGAATGTCTGCCGACGAGTGGCGACTGGCGAACTCGACCATCTCGTCAAGGGATAGCCGAGTGAGGGCTCGCCGTCACGACGCGGTTCGCTGAACGGATACCACCTTTTCGCTCCGATCTCTGCCCGGATGTGGCGGAATCGGTGCCCGGGTCCCAGCGGAACGGCTGCTCGGATCCATGGGAATACGCAGTCGAGAGCACCCGCTCGCCGCTCGTGCACGGTCGACCCGTCTCCAGCCGGTCTCCACCAACCCAGCAAGCCCACGGGAGTCTTGTCGACTCCCGTGGGCTCACCTCAACCCCGCCGATCGTCGCCGCTTGCCTGTTTGCCCCCGAAGAGCTACGCCGTCGTGGTTTGGTTCGGCTTGCCGCCCGTCTGGACTCCGTCCAACTGGCGATGGGCGGCGGAACGCCCCCTCCCTCTAAACAGCCCAGACGGCTTCGGCGCGGGCGCGGACCAAGTGCCGGGGCTCGACCCACTCCGGCCGCGTACGCACCGACGCCAGCGCGGGACAGCGGTCGACCCAGTCGAGGTCGACCAGCACCCCCTGCGCGGCCTCGCTCATGCAACGCAGGGCGATCTCGTCGAAGCCATGATGGCCGGCGATCTCGGCCCCGACTTGGAGCACGAGCGAGCGAAAGCGTGGGTTTCGAACCGTCTCGCAGACGGCGTCGATCGTGGCCGAGAGCCGCTCGGTCGTGAGGGCGTCGTCGACCCAGAGGTTGGCGAAGCGGCCGAGCACCGAGCCGAACGAGGCGGTCTCGTTGAGCTTGGCGAGGCCCTGCTCGAGCGCCTCGCGCTTGCCGTACCAGGCGGCGGCGCGGACCTCGACCAGCAGACCTGGCACGTCGCTGCGCCGGGTCGCGGCGAAGAAGCGGGCGAGCTCGCGCGCGCAGCCGTCGAGGTCGCCTCGCAGCGCGCGGTAGCGGGCGAGGTCGGGCAGCACGTTGACCAAGGTCGGATCGAGTTCGAGGGCGAGCTCGAGGTGGCGGGCGCCGTCCTCGGGTCGACCCGCCTCGATCTGCAGGCGACCGAGGTACTCGTGCGCGGCGGCGTAGGTCGGGGCGAGGCGCAGGGCGGTCCGCAGCGAGGTCGCGGCGTCGCGATAGCGGCCGGTGTGCACGGCCAAGGTCGCGGCCGCGAGGTGAGTCTCGGCCAGCTCGACCGCGCCCACGAGCGCGTGCTCGACCGCCTCGTGGGCGAGGGTCGGCCAGTCCGGCTCGCCGGGCTCGGTCGTGGGCGCGAACCATGCTCGCATCGTCGCCATCGCCAGACCCGCGAGCGCGGGCTTGAACTCGGGCGCGAGCGCGAGCGCGGCCTGGTAAGCGGCCACGGCTCCGTTGGGGCCTTTGTGCTCCCAGGTCCGCGCGATCGATCGAGCCTTCATGTAGGCCTCGATCGCCTCGATCGGCGCGTCGCCGCGGTGGGCGATGATCTCGAGCTTCAAGCGCAGGGCCTCGGCGATCCGCTTGCCCATCTTGTCTTGCAGCTCGAACACGTCCTCGAGCGAGCCGTCGTAGCGCTCGGACCAGAGCTGAAAGCCGCTCTCGACGTCGAGCAAGCGGGCGGCGATGCGGATCTTGGTCCCGGAGAGCTGCACGGTGCCGTCGACGATCGCGTCGACGTCGAGCTCCTTGCCGATGGTTCGTGGATCACGATCGCCGTCGGCGGCGAAGCGAGCCGTCGCGCCGCTACCCGACACGCGCAGGCCCTTCATGGTCGAGAGCACGTCGACGAGCTCGTCGCTCAAGGTCTCGGCCACGTAGCGCTCGGCCTCGGGCCCGCGGTAGCGAAAGGGCAGGACCGCGAGCGCCTTGGCCCGCGAGGGCATCGAGGTCGGGGTCGGGCCGCCGAGGGTGGGGGAGCTCGAGCCCCCCGAGCTCGAAGTCGCGAGCGTCGGCCGCGGCGTGTGGGCGGTCGCAGGCGCCATCCCGAGCGTACCGGTGTCGCGGTCGTCGAACTCGCGCAGGGCTTGTTCGAGCAGCACGACGACCTCGTTGGCGCTCGCCGGCCGCCCGGCGACCTCGCGCGCGAGCAGACGCTCGAGCAAGGGCGCGACGCTGGTCGGGATCGCCGAGTCGCTGCGCATGTCCGGCAGCGGTCGATGCAGGCGGGCCATCGCGGTCGCCATCGGCGTGTCGCCCGAGAAGGGCAGCTTGCCGGTCAGCATCTCGAACACCATCAGGCCGAGCGAGTAGAGATCCGAGGGCGCCTCGACCGACTCGCCCGAGATCTGTTCGGGCGACATGTATGCGGGCGTGCCCAGCAGCCCGCCGGTGTGCAGGGTCGCGTCGCTCGACTGGACGCCGCGGGCGATGCCGAAGTCGGTGATCACCACTCGACCGCCGCGCTCGACCAGCACGTTGGCCGGCTTGAGGTCGCGATGGACGACGCCAGCCTCGTGCACGGCCGCGAGGCCCTTGGCGATCTGCGTGGCGAAGTCGATGACTCGGGCCGCGCTCGGTCGGATCCGGGCGACCAGCTCGCGCAGGCTCTCGCCGTCGACGTACTCCATCGTCAGGTAGCGGAAGCCCTGCCACTCGCCGAGGTCGTAGGTCCGCGCGGCGTTGCGATGGGTGATCCGCCGGGCCAGCCGAACCTCACGGCGAAACCGTTCGACCGCGTCGGGGGTCGCGGCCGCGAGGTCGAGCAGCTTGAGCGCGACCACTTCGTCGACCGCTCGATCGCGGACTCGATACACGGCACCCATGCCGCCGCGGCCCAACAGCTTCTCGACCACGTAGCGCTCGGCGAAGGTCTCGCCGATCACCACCGCGGATCGGACCGCGACCGTCGCATCGCCCCCGGTCGGGTCGTTCATGGCCGGACCGTAGCAGAAAGACCCTGCGGGCTGCTCGCTCCGCTCGCTGCGTGTGGTCGAGTCTCGACTGGCCAAACGACCAACTTCATCGGAGAGCGGGGGCTGCGCGGACGCCTCGGGCAGCATCGCCTCCGTTTCGCAGCGAGCAGGTGAGAGGTTACCGGAGCCGCTCGACTCGACACCCACCCGACCCGCCCAGCCGATACGATGGCCGCCGCGTGCTCGCCTCTCGAATCGTCGCGGTCCTCGGTGCTCTCGTCATGCTCGTGATCGCCTACGCGATGTCGAGCAACCGGCGAGGCGTCAGCTTCAAGCTCGTGGCGTGGGGCGTCGGCCTTCAGTGGGCCTTCGCGCTCTTCTTCATGCGGGTGCCTTGGGGCGAGCGAGGGCTCGACACGCTCGCCGACTTCGTCAGCGGCGTGCTCGCGAAGTCCTACGAGGGCTCGGCCTTCGTGTTCGGTCAGCTCGGGGCGCCGGGCGGCGGATCGTCGGGCCTGGGGGTCGTGTTCGCGTTTCAGATCCTGCCGACGATCGTGTTCGTCGCCGCGCTCTTCTCGATCCTCTACCACCTCGGCGTGATGCAGAAGGTCGTCGGCGTCTTGGCTTGGCTGATGGTTCGAACCATGGGCACGAGCGGGGCCGAGTCGCTCTCGGTCGGCGCGTCCGTGTTCATGGGCCAGACCGAGGCGCCGCTGACGATCCGACCCTTCTTGGCCAAGCTGACCAAGAGCGAGCTCTTCTTGGTCATGGTCAGCGGCATGGCCACGGTCTCGGGCGCGATCTTGGGCGCCTATGTTGCGATCGGTGGCGTCGAGATGCGCCTGCTCTTGGCCGCGGTCGCGATGACGGCCCCGATCTGCGTGGTCACGGCCAAGCTGATGGTCCCGGAAGACGGCGTCCCGGTGACCTCGGGCCAAGACAAGATTCATCTCCCGCGCGACGCCAATTCCAACACGCTGCTGGCGGCCGCCAACGGCACGACCGACGGGCTCAAGCTGGCGGTCAACGTCGGCGCGATGCTGATCGTGTTCATCGCCTTGGTCGCGCTGGTCAACGCCGGGCTCGGCTGGATCGAGCTCGGCGGCGAGGCCCTGACCTTGCAGCGCGTGCTCGGCTGGGTGTTCGCCCCGATCGCTTGGCTGATGGGCGTGCCTTGGGTCGACTGCGTCGAGGTCGGCAACGTCTTGGGCACCCGGACCATCCTCAACGAGCTGATCGCCTTCGGCGAGCTGCAGCGGGTCGGCGCGAGCATCCAGCCGCGCTCGGCTGCGATCGCCGTGTTCGCCGTGTGCGGGTTCGCCAACGTGTCGAGCATCGGAATTCAGATCGGCGGGCTCGGTGCGCTCGCGCCCGAACGTCGGGCCGACATCGCCCAGCTCGGCGTCCGAGCCTTGATCGCGGCGACGCTGGCGAACTTCTCGACCGCCTGCGTCGCCGGTGCGCTGCTCGACGGCTGAGTGGCCGGAAGACCTCGCCACCGAGGCGATGACGCCTGCGCTTTGGCGATCCCGGTCCGGGTCGCTCGTGATAGCGTGGCCGCGAGGTATCGAAGATGGCCATCTATCAATTCCCGAACACCGACGGCGCGCTGCTCGACTATGCCTCGCGCTATCAAAACTTCATCGGCGGCCAGTGGAAGGAGCCGGTCAAGGGCAACTACTTCGAGAACGTCAGCCCGGTCACCGGCGCGACCTTCTGCGAGGTCGCTCGATCGACCAGCGAGGACATCGAGCTCGCCCTCGACGCCGCGCACGCGGCCAAGGGCGCATGGGGCCGAACCAGCCCGGCCGCCCGCGCCGACATCCTCAACAAGATCGCCGATCGCATGGAGGCCAACCTCGAGCGGCTGGCGATCGCCGAGAGCTGGGACAACGGCAAGCCGATCCGCGAGACTCTGGCCGCCGACCTGCCGCTGGCCATCGATCACTTCCGCTACTTCGCCGGCTGCATCCGCGCGCAAGAGGGCTCGGCTGGGCAGATCGACGACAACACGGTCGCCTACCACTTCTACGAGCCGCTCGGCGTGGTCGGTCAGATCATCCCCTGGAACTTCCCGATCCTGATGGCGGTGTGGAAGCTGGCGCCCGCGCTCGCGGCCGGCAACGCGGTCGTGCTCAAGCCGGCCGAGCAGACCCCGGCCAGCATCTGCGTGCTGCTCGAGCTGATCGCCGACCTGCTGCCCGCGGGCGTGCTCAACGTCGTGCAGGGCTTCGGGGTCGAGGCCGGCAAGCCGCTCGCGTCGAGCAACCGCGTGGCCAAGGTCGCGTTCACCGGCGAGACCACGACCGGCCGACTGATCTTGCAGTACGCCTCGGAGAACCTGATCCCGGTCACGCTCGAGCTCGGTGGCAAGAGCCCCAACCTGTTCTTCGCCGACGTCTTGGCCAAGGACGACGCGTTCCGGCAAAAGGCGCTCGAGGGCTTCGGCATGTTCGCGCTCAACCAGGGCGAGGTCTGCACCTGCCCCTCGCGCGCGCTCGTGCAAAAGAGCATCTGGGGTCAGTTCATGGAGATGGCGGTCGAGCGCGCGCGCGAGAAGTCGCAGCCCGGCAACCCCTTCGACACCGACACCCGGGTCGGCGCGCAGGCGTCCAACGACCAGCTCGAGAAGATCCTCCGCTACATCGACATCGGCAAGCAGGAGGGCGCCAAGGTCCTGCTCGGCGGCGAGCGAGCGATGCTCGAGGGCCCGTTGAAGAACGGCTACTACGTGCAGCCGACCGTGTTCTCGGGCGAGAACTCGATGCGCATCTTCCAAGAGGAGATCTTCGGGCCGGTCCTCTCGTGCACGCCCTTCGAGGACTACGACGACGCGATCCGAATCGCCAACGACACGCTCTATGGCCTCGGCGCGGGCGTGTGGACCCGCGACACCAACACCGCCTACCGAGCGGGCCGAGCGATCGAAGCCGGCCGGGTCTGGACCAACTGCTACCACCTCTACCCGGCCCACGCGGCCTTCGGTGGCTACAAGCAGTCGGGCATCGGCCGCGAGAACCACAAGATGATGCTCAACCACTACCAACAGGTGAAGAACCTGCTCGTCAGCTACGACGAGAACCCGATGGGCTTCTTCTAGCCGCACGCGGCCCGAGCAAGCCATGACGACCAAGCCATCGCGCGTCGACGTCAGCGAAGCGGCCGAGGCGGTCATCCGCCGCCTCGTCGCCGAGTCGGGCCCGCTGCTCTTTCACCAGAGCGGCGGCTGCTGTGACGGTTCGGCGCCGATGTGCTTCCCGCTCGGCGAGTTCAAGATCGGCGAGCGCGACGTCCTGCTCGGCGAGATCGTCGGTTGCCCCTGGTACATCGGCGGTCGCCAGTTCGAGCTTTGGAAGCACACCCACCTGACCCTCGACGTCGTCCCGGGTCGAGGGGCCGGCTTCTCGCTCGAGTCGCCGCTGGGCGTCCGCTTCGTGATCTCGTCGCGCTTGTTCAGCGACGAGGAGGTCGAGCAGCTCGACGAGCCGCAGCGCGGCCCGGGTTAGCACCGTGAACACCACCGAGGCCGAC
>JAMHUH010000377.1:0-3006 GCA_035904925.1 Nannocystaceae bacterium | reverse complement strand
CCGCAGCCGCGCGAGCTCCCGCCGATCTCCCAGCCCCACGCGCGTGCCGGCATTAAAGGAGAGCTCGCCGCGGACACTCGACCGCGATGGCGCCAGCCCGAGCAGACAACGCAGCACCAGACTCTTGCCCGCGCCCGACGGACCCAGCAGCGCGAGCGGGCCACCCACCACCTCGAGCTCGACGTCCGCGAGCAAGTCGCGTGAGTTGCGCGCACAGCCGAGGCCGGTGACTCGCAAGCCACGATGGTAGGTGCAACCACCGGTGCCCGTAAAGCCGCGCGCAGCCCCATCTGCGTGCGTTTGTGACGGTCGCGTCACAGACCCCTGAAGCATTTCTGTCCGGGCCGATGTCACGAAATTGGAACATTCGTGCCATCGCTGCGCAAACGCGATTCTGCATTCTCGCCGCGTCTCGATGTTCCACGGCTTCGATACCGCGACCCGCGACCAGGTGCTCGAGCGCCGCAACAAGCGTTCGCTGCTCCTCACCAGCGTCGCCTTCGCCGCCATGTTCGGCTCGTGGATCGCCCTCGACCGCAGCAAGGAGAAAACCGTCGACGTCCTGCTCGAGCCCGAGATCAAGGACTTCGCCGTCGAGGAGCAGCCCGAGCCCGAGCCCGAGGAAGAGCCGCCTCCGCCGCCGCCTCCCGAGCTCGCGCCCAAGCCCAAGGCCGACAAGCCGAAGCCGAAGCCGAAGCCGATCGTCCCGCAGAACATCCCCGACGGCCCGCCCCCCGAGCAGGACAAGCCCGCCGACGACAAGAACTTCGGGACAGGTCAAAACCCCGGCACCGGCACCGCGAAGAAGCCCGAGGTCAAGAAGCCCGAGGCGAAGAAGCCCGAGGTCAAGAAGCCCGAGCCCCCCAAGCCCGCCGGCGAGCCGATCGATCCGACCAAGCCCGTCGATCGCCCCGAGAAGGCCAGCGTGCCGCAGGCCGACGCCGGCAACAAGCCGCCCGCCTATCCGCAGGAGCTGCGCGACGGCGGCGTCGAGGGCGAGGTCGTCGTCAAGCTGCACGTCCACCGCGATGGCACCGTCAAGGGCGCCAAGATCCTCCGCTCCACCAACACCGCGACCGGCGAGGACGAGAAGACCGCCGCCGACAAGGCCTTCAAGGGGGCCGTCATCGCCGCCATCAAGGCCTGGAAGTACTCGCCCTCCAAACTCGACGGCGAGCCGATCTCGGTGTGGATCATCGTCAACTTCCCTTTCAAGCTCACCGCCGGCTAGAGGAACCAACTCATGGATATGTCACTCGTTGAAATCTGGCACAGCATGGGCTTCATGGCCCGTGTCGTCGCGGTCTCGCTCGTCGGGATGGGCTTCCTCAGCCTCTTCGTCGTCATCGAGCGCCTGCTGGTCCTCGCCCGCACCGAGCGCGAATCGCTGCAGTTCGCCAGCAAGGCTCGCTCGCTGCTCGAGGCCGGCGAGGTCGAACCATTGCGGGACCTCGCGCGCGGCTTCCCGAAGAACCCCCTCGCCCGCGTCACCGCCATCGGCATCGACACCTTCGAGGCCAACATCGACAGCAAGGACCCGGTCGACCTGACCCGCCGCGAGCTGGTCCGCAAGCTCGAGGTCTTCAGCGCCGAGGCCCGCCGCGGGATGGGCATGCTCGCGTCGATCGGCTCCACCGCGCCCTTCATCGGCCTGTTCGGCACCGTCATCGGCATCATCACCGCATTCCAGGGCATCGCCTCCGCGGGCGGCGGCGGCCTTGGAGCCGTCTCGGCCGGCATCGCCGAGGCCCTCATCGTCACCGCGGTCGGCCTCGTCGTCGCCATCGCCTCGGTGCTCTTCTACAACTCGCTGTCGGGTCGCTTCGACCGCCTCGACATGCGCATGCAGCACGCCGCTGGCGAGCTCGTGGATTATCTGGAGGGGGCCAATGGGGGCAGCGCTCGACACGGGTAAGGGCAAAAAGGGCGTCCGCCCCAACATCAACGTCACGCCGCTGGTCGACGTCGTCCTGGTGCTGCTCATCATCTTCATGGTGATCATCCCCAACATGCAGGACGGCAAGCCGATCGAGATGATCAACGTCCTGAACCCTGACAAGGACACCGAGGAGAAGGACGAGCCGCTCACCGTCACCATCGACCGCAACGAGCATTACGTGGTCGGTGAGTCCGAGCTCGCGCGCGTCGGCGCGATCGCCGAATTGCAGCAGGTCTACGCCCGCAGCCCCAAGCGCAAGCTGCTGATCCGCGCCGACGCCAAGCTGCCCTACTCGAAGGTCCGCGACTTCTTCAAAGAGGTGCAGAACATCGGCTTCGGCGGGGTCGCCCTCGCGGTCGGCACCCAGCGCAAGTGGGACGGCGGCGCGGAGGTGAAGTGACATGGCGATCAACCTCGACGGAAATTTCAAGAAGCCGCGGATCCAGCCCGAGATGAACGTCACCCCGCTGGTCGACGTGGTCCTCGTGCTGCTCATCATCTTCATGGTCCTGGCCCCGGTGATGAGCAAGAGCTTCTGGGTCCGCCTCCCGCCCAAGGATGACAAGGAGGAGCAGCTCGATCAGGTCAACGACCCGAACAAGCCGCTCGTGCTCACCATCGACGCCGAGGGCAAGACCCTGATCAACAAGATCGAGGTCGACCGCGGCGAGCTGCCTCGCAAGCTCATTCGCATGCTCAACGCTCGCCCCGACAATACCCTCTATCTCGACGGCGCCGACGAGGCCGAGTTTGGCCACGTGCTGTCCGCCGTCGACCTCGCCAAAGAGGCCCAGGCGTGGCCCATCGTGTTCCTCACGAGCAAGATGGAATGACCACTCCTTCCATGCAGTGCATCGATTTCAAGAGGCCGCCTCCGCTGTAAGGCGGCCTTCTCACAAGACACTCACAGATCATCATGGCCTTGCTCGACCGCAAGAGCCCGCCGTTGCTTGCCGCGCTCGCAACGATCGGGATCGGTGTATCCGAAGTTCAATCCGCCGGCCCTCGCGACTACGAGGGCCCGCAAGGCTGGAGCGTCGACGGCGAAGCTGTCCCGCCCCCGGGCG
>JAMHUH010000376.1:0-1835 GCA_035904925.1 Nannocystaceae bacterium | reverse complement strand
CGTCGGCCCCATCCGGCAGCCGGACCGCGACCGACCGGAGCGGTCCGAGTTGCTCCGAACCGGCGATGACGGTGCGCAAGGGCATGGCCTGAGCCTAGCTTCGGACCTACGCCCCGTGGTCGCGATTCGCACCGCCCCGTGGGTCTCGACCTCGATGCCTTTCTGATAGGATGCCCGCCCCATGACGACCGACCCGATCGCGTTCCTCGAGAACACCCTCCCCGCCGTATTCACCAAGGGCGTCGCCTCGTTGCGCACGAAGGCCGACGCCGGCGACGCCGTCGCCAAGCTCCGACTCGACGACTGCGTCTCGGTCGTGGGCGCGGGCGTGATGGTCCTCGACGGAGCGGGCACGATCTACCTCACCGCGCGCGAGGGCACACTCACCGCCGGACGCGACAAGCCCGACGCGCCGATCCGCATCGCGGTCGGCTGCGAGGCGGACGCGCTCGAGGTCGCGCTCGGCGAAGCCGCGAAGGAGAGCGCCCTCGACGACCCGCGCGTCATCGAAGCCGTCCCCGCGCTCGCTTCGAAGCGTCTGGAGACGCTCCTCAACGGCCGCAAGCTCACCTGCCACCTGCTCGTGAAGGATCATCCCGAGCTCGGCGACGTGACCGTGAAGCTCGGCTTCAACGTCGAAGAGCCCCCCGAGAAGCCCGGCTTCACCGCCGAGCTCAAGCACGAAGACCTCGAAGCCATCCGCTCGGGCTCGATCGACCTCCAAAAGGTCTTCATGGCCGGCAAGCTCCGCCTCAAGGGCGACTACTCGGTCGCTCTCCAGATCGCCATGCAGCTCGCCCAAGAAGCCCAGGCCGCAGCCAAGAAGAAGTGATCCGCGAAGCCGGCTGATCCCGATCCTTGATCGGCAGCGAGGGGCTCGAACCGCAGCCATCGATCGGCAGCGAGGGGCTCGAACCGCAGCCATCGATCGGCAGCGAGGGGCTTAGGCCCCTCGCGAGCTACCACCGGATCGACGACAGCCAGCACGCGTTCCGACTGCTGCCCACGGCTTTCAGCCGTGGGTAGCAGTCTCTCCAAGAACAGCATCGACCCCCGGCCAGCAGTCTCTCGAAGCTCAGCCAGCATCCCGGCCAGCAGTCTCTCCAAGAACAGCATCGACCCCCGGCCAGCAGCCTCTCGAAGCTCAGCCAGCATCCCGGCCGGCAGTCTCTCCAAGAACAGCATCGACCCCCGGCCAGCAGTCTCTCGAAGCTGATCCAGCACCCCGGCAAGCTGCTGGATGAAGCTCAACCAGCAGCTGGACCGGCTCGATGCTAGGTTCCTCTCCATGATCCGCTCGGTCACGATCTTCGTCGCCACGGTGCTCGTCGCTGCGGTCCCGTCGGCGGCGAACGCTTGCCTCAACGAGACGCTCCGCAGCGAGAACCAGGTGATCCGCGACGTCCAGCAGGCAGAGCGTCACCTCTCGCAGGGCCGCCCGGAGCGGGCGCTCCGCGCGTTCCACGACATCGGGCTCGACGACCAGATCAACCCGTTCATCGAAGCACGCCGCGCACGGCTATATGCGGTGACGGTCGTCCGGCTCGACGGACACGTCCGAGGGCGACGGGTCGTCCGGAACCTGCCCGAGTCGGAGCGGATCGAGAGGCTGACGAACGCCCTCGCCGTTCTCTGGCTCGAACACGACACTCCGGAGCACGTGCAGTGGAACGCCGAGGCTCGGCTCGCGCTCGGTCGCGAAGTGCCCGAGGCGATCGCGGCGCTCGAGCGGCTCGCGCACGACGACCTGATGGTCGACGCGTACGGCTACCGAGCGCTCGTCCTCCACACGACGGGCAGCGTCCGCGCCGCGTTCCTCGCACGCTGTGAGCGGC
>JAMHUH010000375.1:0-8808 GCA_035904925.1 Nannocystaceae bacterium | reverse complement strand
AGCGCGAGATTGGCCTGATCGTGTTCGGCGTACGCGAGATCGTCGGCTTCTTGCTCGCGGCCCTGCCCGGGCTCGGGCTGCTGCTCGCGCTCGGATCGCGCAATTGCGCCTTGCTGGCCTTGGCGATGGTGCTGGTCCACTACCTGCTCTACGAAGGGCTGCACCTGCTCGCCCACCTGCCCGACGATCATGCGATCGCTGGTCGGCCGATCTTCGCGGCGGCGCGGCGTCGTCACGCGCACCACCACGGCGCGGCCGACAGCAACTTCAATGTCACGATGCCGGTCTCGGACTGGCTCTTCGGGACCTTGCGTTAGCCGTCCGTCCGGTGATCCTTCGCGGGCGCTGACTCGGTGGATCCTTCGCGGGCGATCGTGTTGTCGACAACCAGGCTCTGCGGTGGGAAAGAGGGTCGCCCGCTCGGGCTCAAACACGTCGCCCTTCGAATCGCGCACGCTCTCTCCCTGGTTGGCGATCCTCCGCGGATCGTGGCGATCTTGCACGGCAGCCAGGGGCTCGACTCGCCTCGGAGCGACCCTCTTTCCCCCCGCCCGCCTTTGCCTTCGAGGGTCCCCGCCGTCGCCAACAGGCAGCGTGAGAGCTCGGATCGACTGCGCGCGAGCTGGAGCTTCGCGTCGAAGAATCTCGCGGTCCCTGTGGGGGACGGAGTCAGCAGTCGAGTTCGAAGGCGCGCGGGGGGAAGAAGGGTCCCTCCGAGGCGAGTCGAGCCCCTCGCTGCGATGCACGAGCGCAACGATCGCCGTAGATCCCCAACCAGGGAGAGAGCGGCCGCGATTCGAAGGGCGACGTGTTTGAGCCCGAGCGGGGGACCCTTCTTCCCACCGCAGAGCCCCTCCATCGAGAACCCGACCAGCCGCGAAGGATCCTTTGCGATCGAGCTTCCCAGCCAAAACAGCTTCTGATCCAGCCGGACAGGCCGAGCCACCGCCCGCGAGTTTCTTCACTTGCGCGGCTCCGCGAGCCCAGCACGAACGTTGTAGCTTGCCGCCCGTGCTGCTCCATCAACTCGAAGGCCACAAGGTCGGTATCTGTGTCTCGGGCGGGCTCGACAGCAAGACCGTGACCACGCGTCTGCGCGAGGCCAACATCGACTGTCTGTGCTTCACCGCCGACCTCGCCCAGCCGGACGAGGACGACATCGAGAACGTCCGGACCAAGATGCAGCCGACCGGCGCCGAGACGCTGATCGTCGATCTTCGCCGCGAGATGGCCGAGTCCTGCTTTCAGATGCTCCGCGCCCAAGCCACCTACGACGGCGGCTACTGGAACACGACCGGCATGGCCCGCGCGGTCACGGTTCGCGGGCTGCTCTCGGCGATGCGCGAGCGGGGCTGCACCGTGCTGGCCCACGGGGCGACCGGGCGCGGCAACGACCAGATCCGCTTCGAGCGCTACACCAACATGCTCGCGCCGGACATGAAGGTTTACGCGCCCTGGCGCGACCCGGCCTTGCTCGAGCAGTTCCCCGGGCGCAAGCAGATGGCCGGCTACCTGCGCGAGCGCGGGATCGAGGCCGACGTCGGGCCGCGCAAGCGCTACTCGACCGACGCCAACTTGGCTGGGCTCTCGCACGAGGCCGAGGATCTCGAGGACCTCGACACGCCGATGACCATCGTCGACCCGGTCATGTGCGTGTGGCCGCACCAGGCCCCCGACGAGATTCGTCATGTCTCGCTCCGCTTCGAGGCCGGTCAGTGCGTGGCGATCGACGGCGAGCGCGGCGACCCGCTCTCGATCATGCAGCGGGCCAACGCGCTCGCGGGCGCGTGCGGGATCGGGCTCAAGAGCGCGCTCGAGAACCGCGTGATCGGGACCAAGAGCCGCGGCGTCTACGAGGCGCCCGGGCTCGAGCTGCTCGGCTTCGGCCTGCGCGTGGTCTATCAGGCCGTGCTCGATCGCCGCGCGACCTCGCTGCTGCAGACGCTCTCGCCGCTCTACGCCCAGGCGATCTACGACGGTCGGGTGTTCGAGCCGCAGGCCCGCGCCGTGCTGGCCGCGATCGACTCGCTCGCCCACTACGCGACCGGCACCGTCGCGCTCGGGCTCTACCGCGGCAACCTCTACTTCGAGGCCCTGCGCGACTGCCCGCACTCGCTCTACAACCCGGCCGACGCCTCGATGGAGGCCAGCGAGGGGCTCAACCCGGTCAGCTCGCAAGGCTACGTCGAGATCCAACAGGTCGAGGCCAAGGCGCTCGCCAAGGCCGGCCAGATCGGCTGATTTTGGCTGGGCCTGGTCGCAAGCGTCGTCCCCTTCGGACCCACCACGTGGGTCCTACCGCTCCATCGACGGGCCGCGAGCGGGCTGGCCGAGCGGGCGCGCCGACGCTCGGCGAGCTCGGCATCGTCGCCGACACCGACGAGCCGATCGAGCGGGGGCTGATCGTCGCCCACTACGGCGTCGCGGTCGAAGTTCGGCTCGAGAGCGGCGAGCGACGGCCGGTCAAGGTCCTGCGTCGCTCGGGCCATGTCGTCGGCGATCGGGTCGAGCTGATCGGCGAGCGGCTGGTCCGACTCGAGCGTCGCAACCAACTGCGTCGGCGCGACGGCATGGGCCGAGCCCACGTGGTCGCGGCCAACCTCGACATCCTCGGCATCGTGGTCGCGCCGCGGCCTGCGACCCCGGCGGGCTTCATCGATCGAGCGCTGGTCGCCGCCGCGGCCGAGGGGCTCGAGCCGATCGTGATCCTCAACAAGGCCGATCTGCCCGAGGCCGAGCCGATGATCGCCGAGCTGCGCGCGACCTGGCCCGCGAGCGCGAGGGGCGAGCCGCTGGACATCTGCGTGGTCTCGGCCGCGCAGGAGCGAGGCCTCGCCGAGCTGCGTTCGCGCTTCGCTGGTGGCTCGCAGCGCGGGGCCTTCGTCGGGACCTCGGGTGTGGGCAAGAGCTCGCTGGTCAACGCGCTGCTGCCCGAGCTCGCGCTCAACGTCGGCGAGATCAACCCGCTCTCGGGCCTCGGCCGCCACACGACCACGACCGCGACCTTGCACGCGCTGCCCGAGGGCGGCGAGCTGGTCGACACGCCAGGCTTTCGCGAATTCGGCCTGGTCGAGATCACGACCCGCGAGCTCGCTACCTGGTTTCCTGGCTTCGTGGCCATCCACGCCCACCAACACTGTCGCTTCGGCGACTGCCTGCACCTCGCCGAGCCCGACTGCGCGATCAAGCAGGCCCGCGACCGGGGCGAGCTCTCGCAGACGCGCTGGGCGACCTACCGCGACTTGATCGAAGCCTTGCGGACCGGCGCTGGTTGAGCGCCCTCGCCCTTGCCTGCGGGCGGCGGCGCTTCGAAGTCCTCGATCGTGGGCGGCTGCGCGGGTCGGGGCCCGGGCACGCAGACTCGCTCGCTCATCGGGCTGGTCGAGAACCAAACTTGAAAGAAATCGAAGGGCGGGATCCCGCAGTGGCCGGTGCTCGGGCACTGCTCGTCGCTCGTGTAGACTTCTGTACAGAAGCGGCCTTGCTCGCCCAGCACGCAGCGACCCGAGATCACGGCGCAGTCGAAGCCGCCCTCGCACGAGGAGCCGAGCTGACCTTGGCCGCTCAGCTTGAACGCCCAGGGCACCGCGATCAGCACCAGCGCGAGGATCAGCAGCGCACGGATCGGTCGCTCGCGATTCACGAGGCCTCCCGCAGCTTGCCGTCGTGGCGCGAATAGGGCGGCACCCAACCACCGGTCTCGCGCTCGAGCGCGCAGGCGACCGCGATCGCGACGTGATCACGCCCGTCGCCCGCGACGACCTGAACGCCGAGCGGCACGCCAGCGCGAGCCAGACCCATCGGCACCTGCGTGACCGGCAGCTCCATGACGTTGAAGATCGCCGTGTAGCTCCAATCGAAGGGCCGCAGCAGCGGCGCGTGATGGCGCGGGGCCGCGCGCGGATGCGAGGGATAGAGCAGCACGCCGCGCGAGCCGAGCTGCTCGTGGAGTCGCGCTCGAAAGGCTCGACCCTCCGCGATCAGCTCGCGGACTCGCGCCTCGCTCGGAACGAAGGGCCAGACGTCTTCCATCGCCGCCAGGGCCAGCGCCGGCAAGGTGTGGACCGAGCGACCGAAGGCCCAGCGGAGCAGCTCGCGGCCGATCGGCAGCGGCCGACCATCGCCGAGCAGCTGCCGAAACGAGGTCTCGCTCGCATCGGAGAGCGTCGCCGACCACCACGCGTAGGCGCGGCCGAACTCGGGCATCGCCTGCCGACGAACCCGCGCGCCGGCCTGGTCGAGCAGCTGCGCGGCGTGATCGAGCGCGGCCAGCATCTCGGGGTCGACCGGCGTCCGGCCGTTGCCCTCGACGACCGTGACCTCGAGCTCGCGCAGATCGACCTCGTCGAGCCGGCCGAGCTCGAGCGTGCGACAGCTCGGGTCGCGGCCATCGGGCCCAGCGAGCAGGCGGACCAGCTCGAGCAAGTCGCTGGCTCGGCGGGCGATCGGCCCGGTCGCCAAGGTCCGCAGCGCGTCACCTTCGGCGATCGGATGCATGCCGGTGCCCGGGACGAGGCCGCCGGTCGGCTTGTGCCCGAACACGCCGCAGAAGAAGGCCGGCATGCGGATCGAGCCGCCGATGTCGGCGCCCAAGCCCCAGGGTGAAGCGCCCGCGCCGACGATCGCTCCTTCACCGCCCGAGCTGCCGCCGACGATGCAGCGCGGATCGTAGGGGTTGTTCGACCGACCATAGACATGGTTGTTGCTCTCCATCCACATGCACAGCTCCGACACGTTGGTCAGGCCGATGCAGATGGCCCCGGCCTGCTTGAGCCGGGCGACCGCGGTCGCGTCTTCGCCCGCGACTCGATCGCGGCGCGCGACCAGGCCGGCCGTGTTGGGCAGACCTTCGAAGGCGAACGACTCCTTGACCGTGCACGGCACCCCCCAGAGCGAAGGCAAGCCAGGCCGCTCCGCGAGCGGGGTGGCGGCGATCCGAGCGTCGGCGAGATCGGCCTCGCGCAGGGCTTGCTCGAAGCGATCGACGACGATCGCGTTGATCACCGGGTTGACCCGACGCGCGTGCTCGACGTGGGCCCCGACGACCTCGCGCGAGCTGAACTCGCCCGCACGGATCGCGGCGGCCAATTCGAAGGCCGACATCAGCAAGGGGTCGCGCGAGGCCATGTCGAACGCGGTTGTACCCGATCTCGGCGTGCTCCTGATACGCTGGGCGCCTCATGGCCAGGCGACTCCTGCTCGCTCCGATCGTGCTCGCGCTCTTGCTCGCGCCCGCCTGCAAGCGCGACGAGACCACCCCGCCCAACGACGACGCGAGCGCGGGTCAGGTGCTCCCGCCCGAGCGCGAAGGCGACTCGCCGCCACCGACGACCACGAGCGCCGAGGTCGAGCCGATCGAGTGCACGCGGCCCGAGCAGTTCGGCCCGGTGGTCGTCAGCGCCTCGCAGTACGCCAAGCGCTACGCCTCGACCGCGAACCATTTCAGCGAGGTCAATTCGACCAAGGAGCAGCCGGCCGAGGTCTGCGGAATTTCGGCCGGCGTCGAGTTGCTGGCCACGATGACCTGCGACGACGGCCGCAACCCCTTCGGCGGCAACCGGATGCAGGCCCACTCCTCGCGCGCCGGCAACGTCGGGCCCGGCGGACGCTGCGAGAGCATCATCGATCGCTACGTCGTGCCCTGCCCCGAAGGCACCTTCGACGTCTACATCGACAGCTACGTGTGCGCCGACGCGGCCGCGTTCCAGTAGCCAGGGGTTCGGCCACGGCGACGACACTCGCCATGGGGCCGAAACCCTCGAATTGGCCCCGCAAATGGCCTCCAGCGCGGGGAATTGTCGATCGGCTTACCTTCGAGGTCGCGATAAGCCGTCGAGCCCCGGCGTCGGAAGGGCATGACCAGTCAGCATTCCGCCAACGAAGAGCTCACGCTCGCCATGATCGAACTCGATCGGTTGGAGCGCGAGCGACTGAGCATCGAGGACCATCGCCGAACGCTGAAGGCGACCACGCGGCGACAAGCCGCCGACATCCAGACGCTCGAGCTCGCGCTGCGCAGCGCCTGGCCGCGCGCGATCGCTCGGCAAGCCCGGCGGGCCCATGTCGAGCACCAGCGCGCGCTCGACCACCAGCATCGCCTGAGCGCCGAGATCGAGCGCGAGCACGCCGAGCGCCTCGCCGACCTCGGCCGCCAGAACACCGAGCGTCGCGCGGCGCTGGCCCGGCTCGAGCGTGAAGTCGTCGCCGAGTACCACCCCGCTCGCGCGGCGTTGGCCTGGATGACTCCCTTCGCCGCCGCCGGTCTGATCGCCGTGCTCGGGTTCATGCTCGTCCGCGAGCAGGCGCCGAGTGGCGAGCTGACCCAGGTCCAGGCTGCGCCGCTCAGCGCCAGCGCCGAGCCCAGCAGCGAGCCCGCCAACGACCGCCTGGAGATCGTCGGCGACGCGGTCGAGCCGGTCGTCGAGCCCAGCCCCGCGCTGGTCGTCGAGCCCGCGTCGGCGCCGAGCAAGCCGAGCAAGTCGACCCGCAAGAAGCCGAGCTCGGCCAAGCCGAGCAAGCCCGCGACGAGCAAGCCCGCGACCAAGGTCAAGAGCAAGCCGATCGTGCTCGGCGGCGGCGACGACCCGCTCGGCGGACTCTGAGTTAAGGCCCTCGTCAGGCCTTGAAGGTCAGCAGCGGCCGCAGCCGCGCGACCGGAGCGACGATGCCGGCCTCGACTTGAACCTCGATCACCGGCGCGATCGCCTTGTAGGCCGCGGGCGCCTCTTCACGGAGGCGCTCGCGGTGCAACGTGATGCACTCGACGTCGGCCAAGCCGAGCTCGCTCTCGGGCAAGCTGCGTGCGCGCGCCCGACTGAGATCGCGGCCCGCCCCGTGCGAGGCCGAGCTCAGCCAGGCTTCGCTGCCGAGGCCCATCATCAAGAACGAGGGTTGCCCCATCGAACCGGGGATCAGCACGGGCTGCCCGACATGCGCCGGCGTGGCGCCCTTGCGGTGGACGAGCTGGCCGCCCTCGCGGCTGATCAAGTTGTGGGGTCCGTCCCAGATCAGCGGCGCTTCCAGCTCGCCAAAGCGCTCGCGCAGGCGGAGTCGAACCAGCTCGGCCAGCAGCAAGCGATTCACGGCCCCGTAGTTGGCCGCGCAGCTCATCGCCTCGAGATAGGAGTGGGCCGCCTCGCCTTGCAGCGCGAACACGCCCGACTCGGGGTGCGCGACGCCAGTCGGCCAACGCTCGCGCGCGGCTCGACGCCAATGCTCGCCGACCGAGACGCCGATGCTGCGCGAGCCCGAGTGGATCATCATGGCGATCTGCCCGACCCGCAGGCCCCACGCGTGGGCCGTGGTCCCATCGAGCAGCGCGTCGACGACCTGCAGCTCGACGAAGTGGTTGCCGCCGCCCGGCGTCGCGAGGCAAGGATCACGGACCCAGGGCCGATCGATCAACCCCGGCGGCGCCCACCGAGCCGCGCCCGGATAGCTGCCCAGTTCGAAGGTTCGATCGAGCTCGGCCTCGAGCTGGTCGAGATCCGAGCCGGCCAGGCGACCCAGGCGATCACGATCGCAGCCACGAACCTGGTCGAGCCAGGCCGGCGCGCCGGCTTCGAAGAGTGCACGCATGGCCCCGCCCGACATCGGGAGATCGCGGGTGCCGAGCAAGAGATCACCACGCAGGCGCTCGACCAGCTCGGCCTTGCCGGCCATGAAGCGCTCGAGATCGAGATCGACCACGTGCAAGCGCATGCCGCAGTTGATGTCGGTCCCGATCGCCTCGGGGATCACGAGATCGCCCGAGGTCGCCACGACGGCGCCGACCGGCACGCGGCTGCCCGCGTGAAAGTCCGGCGTGCCGCGAGCGGCCAGCACTCGGCCACCGTCGGGGTGGGCCGCGCTGGCGAAGCGCGCGAGCTGTTCGGCCGCGCGACTCGAGAGGCGAAAGCCCTCGGGCAGCAGGACCTCGGCGCGGGGTAGATCACCGCGACCGCGAAGACGCAGCGACCAGACCGGACCGCTGCGAGAGACATCGAGACCACGCCGCGCGAGCGCGGCGATCACCCGCTCGAGCGCGGGCGAAGAAGACGAGTTTTCCATGATTGCACCGTGACGAAGGACTCGAATCCGAGTCCGCGAGCGAACATCGACAAAGCCTCGCTCCCGCACGAATCGACGTCGAGCCGATCCTGCGCAGGGCAACGAAACCAGGTTGTTGCTCGCCGTCAGCAGCGACACCAACGAGCGCGGTCTTGATAGCGGACGCCGAGCGAGTCGGCAAGAGCGATTCGAATCATCCGCTTCGAATCGCTCAAGGCGGCGAGTAGGTCATCGCCCACACTTGCTCGACGTCGTCCATGCATCCGGTCGGGTTGAAGGCCCGCAACGAATGGAAGGTGTAGGGATGGCTCGCGAGTTTGTCCGAGTTGCCGACCGCGATCTTCTGACCTTCGACGTCGAACTGGTAGTCGCCGGGCGTGACCACGCAGCACGCGTCGATGCACTCGCAGGGCGGCGTTTCTGCCGGAACCGGCAGCGGAACGATCTGGCCGGCGTCGTCGAGCGCCTCCCCGACCACCACCGCACCGTTGCTGGCCATCACGATCGGCGCGCCCGCGTACCAGATGCCGATCGCGTCGAACTTGCAGCTCTGAGGATTGGGCACTGCTTGGGCCGCGACGATCCGCAAGCACGCGCCGGCGCCCGGCTGGCTGGTCAATTCGAAGGGCCCGAGCTCGATCGCCTGCGGATTGAGGTTGTCGGGGCAGTTCGAGCAGTCGCTGTCGCCGATGTCGCACAGGTAGCCGGTCCAGCCCGTCGCGGTCGGATCGACCACGCTGAAGGTCCGCTCGTAGCGAT
>JAMHUH010000374.1:0-16461 GCA_035904925.1 Nannocystaceae bacterium | reverse complement strand
CGAGCGCGGGCCAAGCCCCCTCGGCGAGCTCGAAGTCGAAGCGGTAGAGCATCAGCGCGACCAGCAGCTTGACCTCGGCCAGGGCGAAGAAGCGACCCGGGCACATGCTCCGACCGGCGCCGAAGGGCATCAGCGCGAAGCCGACTCGCTCGCCTCGCTTGTGGAATTGCTTGACGCCGCTCTCGCTGTAGAAGCGATCGTGGCGGTAGCGGTCGGGTGATTCGAAGATCTCGGGATCGTGGTGGGTCAAGTAGGGCGCGAGGCAGACACGATCGCCCGCGCGCAGCGTGAAGCGAGCCCCGCGGGTCTCGAGTTCGAAGGTCTCGCTGACCTTGCGGACCGTCAGCGAGCCGCTGCTCAGGCGCAGGGCCTCGTTGACGGCGCTGTCGAGCAAGCGCAGGCGATCGAGGGTCTCGAGCGGGAGCGGGGGCGCCATGCCCTGGGCGTCGGCCGGACCCGCGACGGCGTCGAGCTCGGCGCGGATGGCCGCGAGCGCCTCGGGCTCGCGCAACAATTGAGCGAGGGCCCAGAACGCGGCCGGGATGGTGTTGGCGTGCGCGGCCCAGAGCACGGCCGTCTGGATCCCACCGCGCGTCGCTTGGTCGACCTCGCCGAGCAGCTCGTTGCGGACGACCATCCACTCGCTCGGATCGCGGCCGAGCCCGGCCATGAGCCCAGTCAGCGCGCTCAGGCCCGCGCTCCCACGCGCGACCATGAACTCGGGCATGCCGGCGAGCAAGAGCGGGAACTCGCGATCGAAGTCTTCGAAGGCCTTGGCGACCTCGGGCGTGCTGAAGCCCTCGCCGAAGACCGCGTCGGTCCCGGCCGCGAACATCAGGTCCCAGATCAGCCGATGCAGCGGGACCTCGCGCCACTGCTCGGCGCCGAGCTCGAGCACGAGCGCGCGCAGGCGCTGATCCATGCGGCCGGTCAGCGGCGAGAGGTGCTGGCCCTTGAGGAAGGTCCGTGAGGCCTGCTCGAGCGGCTCGACGCAGGCGAGCTCGTGCAGGTGCTTCACGCGAAAACCAGTCGCCATCACCTCTTCGCCGATCGGCGTGAAGCTGAGCTGCTTGGCCTTGAGCACGTCGGCGTAGCTGAGCGGGTCGGCGACGAAGGTCATCCGCTGGCCGCCGAGGTGGAGCGTGAACACGTCGCCATGGCGCTGGCGATAGCGGGCGAGCAGGGCCATCGCGTCGCGGCCGAAGGGCAGCGCGACGCCGAGGAAGGGCAGCGCGCCGGTGATCAGCGGGGGCTCGCCTGCGCGGCGGCGGCCGTTGAAGGCCAAGAGCGCGAGGCCATAGCCGGCCCCGAGCGCCAGGCCAGTGAGCGCGAGGGTCGTGGCGAGCATCGTCGCATCGATGCCACGCGGCCGCGGGCGGGTCAAACGAGCGGCTTGCTCCTCGGCGTTTGCGCAGGGATGCTCGGGCATGGCGAACGAGCCAGTCAATCCTTACGCGCCGCCCAAGTCCGACTGGGTTCACGCGCCGAGCCCGAGCTCGCTGGCTCCGCAGCAGTGGTGGTTCGAAGGCGACCAGCTGGTCGTGCTGCGCGGGGCCTCGTTGCCCGCGGATCTATGCGTGAAGACCGGGCAGCCGACCGGAGACTCGGCGCCGATCAAGCGCAAGGTCCAGTGGGTTCACCCGCTGGTCGCGATCAGCGTGATCTCGCCGATCATCTTCTTGATCCTGTACTTGATCTTCCGCAAGCAGGCCGAGCTGAGCTACGGCGTCTCGCCCGAGTTTCGCCAGCGCCGCAAGATCGCGCTGGGGCTGATGATCGGGCCCTTGCTGCCTTTGATCGTGCTCGGCGTGGTGACCGAGAGCCCGGCGGTGATCGGCGTTGGTTCGCTGGTCTACTTGGTCGCGATCATCGTCGGCGCGGTGATGATGACGCCCTTTCAGGTCCGCAAGATCGACAAGGAGAAGATCTATCTCAAGGTCGATGATCGCTTCCGGCAGGCCTTGGCGGCGCGGCGCTGACTACCAACGAACCCCATCTCCAAGCGCGAGCTCGAGCTCGCCGCGCGGGGCCTCGAGCAGCGCGTCGACCTCCAAGCCCTCGCCGAGCAGCGGACATCCACCGCAAGGTTCGGCGCAGGGCTCGAGCTGCCCGGACTCGACGACCACGCCAGCGGCGACGAACCACACGTCGATCGGCTGGGTCAGCGCGCAGCCCCAGACCGGCAGCTCGCTCCCGGGCGAGTCGGCGAGCAAGACCAGGGCGTCGAGATCGCAGCGGCGGTGCTTCCAGCCGCGCTCGCGCTCGGTCGCGCTCGCGGCCAGCTCGGCTTCGATCACCTGCTCGCCGCTGGCCGGGCCGATCGTGAGCGCGATTCGATCGAGCACCTGCGCGCGCGGGTCTTCTTCGCAGACCTCGCTGGCCGGGCAAGCGACCAGCGCGAGCGCGAGCGCTGCATGGACTCGGGTCACAGCGACTCGAGGAAGGCGATCAGCAGGGCCTGATCGGCGCTCGAGAGCGCCTCGTAGGCGAGCCGGATCGGGTCGGACTCGGCGTGGTGGGCGAGGATCGCTTGGTCGAGCGTGGTCGCGCTGCCGTCGTGCATGTAGGGCGCCGTCGCGGCGATGCCCCAGAGCGGCGGCGTGCGGAACATGAGCTGATCGGCCATGCCGTCGACGATCCCGAGGCTGCCCTCGGACGCGACCACGTGCAGCAGAAAATCGCTGTAGGCCGCGACCGGGCCCGCGGCGCTCGGCAGCTCGGGCAGGTGGCAGCCGTCGCAGCCGAGCTCCTCGAAGAGCTCGATTCCGCCTGGGACTTCGACGCCGGGCGCGGGCGGCTCGAGCCCGATCATGAACGTGGTGATCGCGTCGATCGTCGCGCTGTCGAGCTCGGGATCGGGGACCTCGTCGTCGTCGCTGAACAGGCCGTAGGTGTAGCCGGGCTCGACCGGCGCGGTCAGACCGACCTCGGCCCCGAGCGCGTCGCGGGCGAACTCTCGCAGGCTCGGGACTTGGGCCTTCCAACCGAAGCGACCGAGGCGACCGTCGGGCAGGATGTGGGCGATGCCGCGGATCCCATCGCCGTCGAGGTCGTCGGGGTCTTGCAGCGCGAGGATGTCGTCTTCGGCGATCGCGTCGATCAGCCCGAGCCCGATCACCGAGGGGGTCTGGCGCGACTCGAACTCGTCGTGCTCGGGCCCATGCTCGGGCCGCGTGTGGCCAGGGATCGCCAGCTTGTGCAAGATCGTGCCGCCAGCTGGCGCGATGAACTCGCCCATCGCGTCGATGCTGCCGTAGCGGATCACGTCGAGGTCGATCGGGCTGCTTCCGCCGATGACCGGATCGAAGTGACAGGCCCGACAGGCGTCGCCGTTGAACACGGGACCGAGCCCATCCGCGATCGGGACGTTGCGATCGAAGAGGCGGCGGCCCTCGATCCACTGCGCCAACCAGGCCGGGTCGCTGGCCAGCTCGGCTCGCGGCGCGCCCGGTTGACCCGGCGCGGGGATCGGCGCGTCGGGGGGCAGCAGGCCCTCGGTGATCTGCTCGCGGCCGCCGAGCGAATTCATGAATTCGATCACAGCGTCGCGATCGGCTTGGGCCAGCGCGACGTAGCGATCCTTGCTCGCCTGGCCCTCGCCGGCGTGCATGCGGATGGCTTCGTCGAGCGTCTCGGCCCGACCGTCGTGCAGATAGGGCGCGACCGCGGCGATGCCCCAGAGCGGCTGGGTTCGAAACTCGCTGGCCTCGGCCAAGCCCTGGGCGATGCCGTCGGCCAGCTCGGGGCCCATGTCGTGCAGCAGCAGGTCGGAGTAGAGCGGGATCAACCCGCGCGGACCCTCGAGCGTGGGCACGTGGCAGTCGGCGCAGCCGATCGCGTGAAATTGATCGAGGCCGGTCTGGCTCAGCGGCGTCAGCGGCTCGGGCTCGGGCGCGGCCAGCAACATCGCGAAGGACACGAGATCGAACAGGTCCTCGCTCGAGAACTCGGGATCGGGGACGTCGTCGTCGTCGACCAGCGGCTCTTCGGGCGCGGCGGCCTGGCGAAAGCCCGGCAGATCACCGAGCTCGCCGGCGTTCGTGGGCGCGGCCGAGGGCACCGGCAGCGCGGCCTTTTGTTCGTCGCTCAGCGGGTCGCTGGTGATCCCGAGGTGGTTGTTGATCGGGCCGCGGATGAAGCCCTCGATGCTGACGGTCTGGGCCTTGCGACCGAAGCGACCGACGTAGCCGCGATCGTAGTTGGGCCGGCCGCTGATCCCGTCGCCGTCGCGATCGTCGGGATCGGCGTTGGCGAGGATCGAGGTCTCGGACAGCTCGGCGATCAGGCCGACGCCGAAGAAGGGGATCGCGTTGCGATGCGCGATCGTGTCGACGTCGTCGGGGTAGGTCGGTCGGGTCGGCGCACCGGCGACGCCGTACGAGGTCAGCACGCCGCCATGCGGGCTGGGCAGGAAGCTGCCGTCGTCGAGCGCGTTGCCGGTCAAGAAGAAGTCGCGGTAGCGGGGCGAGCTGCCGCCCGAGACCGGCTTCTCGTGGCAGGCCGAGCAGAAGCTGACGTTGAAGAGCGGGCCCAGACCTTGCTGGGGCGTGAAGCGACGCGAGGCGACCTCGCGCCCGCGTTCGAAGGTCGCGTGCTGCTCGGCCGTCGCGTTGGGCCGGATCTCGCCGAGCGGCGCATAGATGCCCTCGGCCAGCTCGGGCTCGGGCTCGGGCGCTGGACAGCCGACGAGCAAGATCGAAAGGGGCAGCAAGCGTCGCGTGGTCATGGCATCTCCGAGTTCAGGGCAGGGATTGGACGATCACGCCGGTCCAAGGCGGCGAGTAGAGCAAGTTGCCGCCGACGCCGAAGCGGGCGCCGCTGGCCAGCCCGAACGCGCCGTGCAAGGTGTCGGGCCGAGCGCTGCGATCGACCTCGCGCCATTCGAACCCGCCCGGCGCGATCTCGATGACCACGCCATCGATGCCGACCGCGAAGGCCGAGCCCTCGGCGTCGACCCACACGCCGTTGAGGCCGGGCAGCTCGCCGATCGTCTGGCTGGTCCAGGTGCTGCCGTCGTAGCGCGCGATGACACCGTTGGAGCGGCCGCCGACCGCGACGATCTCGTCCTCGCCGCTGCCCCACAAGCTGATCACGTCGGCGCTGGTTCCCGCCAGCTGCTGCGTCCACACGCTGCCGTCGAAGTGGAGGATCACGCCGCGGTGGCCGACGGCCCAGACGCGATCGCTGGCGCTGCCCCAGACCTTGAGCAGCGCGTCGAAGTCGCGATCGGTGGCGGGCAGGAGCGCGTCGGTCCACGCGCTGCCGTCCCAATGCGCGAGCTGGGGCGCGTCACCAGGGATGTCGCCGCCGACCGTCCACATGTCGTCGTCGTCGCTGCCCCAGATGCCCCACAGCGCGCTCGATGCCGGCAAGCTCATGCGCGTCCAATTGCCCTCGGGACCCCGTCGCGCGAGCTGGCCTTCGTTGCCGGCCAACCACAACACCGGCCCCGCGTCGGACTCGACGCCGTAGACCCAGTTGACCAGCGGCATGTCGTCGGGGATCGACTCGGCCGCCCAGGTGCTGCCCGAGTAGCGCCACATCGCGCCGCGATCCGGGTTGCCGCCGACGGCGTAGACCTCGTCGATCGCAGGGCCCCACACGCTCAAGAAGGTGCCGACGCTCGCGTCGGTCTCGAGCCCGATCGTCCAGTCGGCGCCCGAGGGTCGATCCTCCTCGCACGCAGTCAGCGTGACCAGAGCGAGCGCGAGCGAGCGCGAGAAGTGGAGCGCGAGCGAGCGTGGGAAGTGGAGCACGATCGCTTGGGATGTACCCCGATCCCCGCGCTGCGATCACTGCCGCTGCGACCCGGCGCCGCAGGTGGGCTCAATCGTGCGGGACGATCCACGCTGCAGAGAGCCAATCCTCGCCATCGGGAAACGCGCCCAAATACGCTGCTCCGGTGGCGAAGAAGCCATCTTCGCCGCTCGCCTCGCGCTTCGCTGCGACCTTCGTGGCCGCGATGCACGCGGCAAAAATATCGGCGTCGACCCGAGCGGCGCCCGCGGTTGCGCCAGCGATCTCGATCACCTCGCGCGCGGGGACGGCCAGCCATGCGCGTTCGTCGAAGCCGAGGTCATCGTCGACCTCGTCGATCTCGGCGGGCGACTGCGCGACCAAGCCGATCGCGCTGGCGATCAAGGTGGTGTCGGGGTCGCGCAGGTCGAGCGCGTGATCGAAGCCACCGATGACCAGGTCGTGCAGCTCGGCCGCCGCGGCGTGGCGAACCAGGAGGCCGAAGCTGGGCGAGCGCGCGCCCGCGCTGCCGCACAAGGTCGCGTTCCAGATGACCGGGCGCGTCCGCGGCTCGAGGCCCGCGCCGGTCGGGTCGCTGTCGATCTCGATCCCGTTGCTGGGCCCGTCGGGGTTGCGATCGCGGACGACCAAGAACTCCATCCGACCCGTGTAGCCGAGGTCGAAGTCGAACCCGTCGTCACCCGGATCGTCGCAGATCAAGTGACTGGCCTCGACCGTGCCGCCGAAGAGCTCGAAGCAGTCGTCGGTGGTCGCGCGGACCTGGATGTGATCGACGATCGTGCCGCGGCCGACCCCCGCGAGCGTCAGCCCGTTGAGCTCGTTGTTGGGCGCGAGCTCGCTGCCGGCGTACTCGATTCGGACATAGCGGAGCACGCCGCTGTCGTCGTCGGGATCGTGGCCCCCGAACTCGCCGCCGCGCTCGATCCCCTCGACATGGGCGTGCGCGAGGTTGACCGGCGCGTGGCCGAGCAGCAGCAGGCCGCCCCAATCGCCCGGCGCGGCCTCGGGCTCGGGTCGATCGCTGGTGAACACGATCGGTCGCTCGGGCGTGCCCTCGGCGATCAGCTTCCCGCCCGGTTGGACCAAGAGCAGGCCGCGGGTCTCGTGATCGCCACGCAGCACCGTTCCGGGCTCGATCGTCAGCGTCACGCCCGGGTTGACCCGGGTCTCGAAGCGCAGCAGGTACTCGCGATCACAGGTCAGGGTCGCGTCGGCGTCGAGGTCCCCGCTCAGATCGACGAGCGGCTTGTCGGGCCGATCGCAGCTGCGCTCGGCGACCGGGCTCGCAAGGAGATTCGCGGGCGCGCTCGCAGGCGAGGCCGACTCGGTCGTGGTCTCGGTCTGGTTCGCGGCGCTCGGACGCCGCCCGCTGCTCGCGGCCAAGACCAGGCCGATCAGCGCCGCGATCACGACGCCGCCAGGGATCAACGCAAGCCAGCGCCGGCGGCCTTCTTCGGGCTCGGGCGCCCGCTCGGCTCGCGCAGCGGCGATCCGCGGGCCATAGTCGGCGGTGTCCTCGTCGGGCGCCGCGCTCGTGTTGGTGCCGATCGCCGAGTGCAAGGTCCGATCGCTGGTCTCGGGCTCGCGCCAGACCCCTTGCCAGAGCGAGAGCGGAGTGACGCCCTCGAGCTCGCGGCCGACCAAGCGCAGCAGCTCGTGATCGACCCGCTCGCGCATCGCCTTGCGCTCGTCGGCGAAGGCCTGGCTGACGCGCTTGCCGATCGCTCGCGTGCTCGCGTCGACGCCCTCGGCCTCGATGTAGTGCTCGATGTCGAGGCGCAGCGCCTCGGCGCTCGGGTAGCGCGAGTCGGGCTCGGCCGCGAGCGCGCGCCGGCAGATCGCCAGCAAGGGCTCGGGCAGGTCGGGCAGCGCGAGCTCGGGCAGATCGCCCTCGCAGAGCCGCCGGACCAGCGTCGCCTCGTGCACGCCGGCCCAGAGTCGACGCCCACCGAGCAGCTCCCAGAGCATCACGCCGGCCGCGAACACGTCCGTCCGACGATCGACCCGCTCGCCGCGAGCTTGCTCGGGCGACATATAAGCCAGCTTGCCCTTGAGCCCCTGGCCCTCGGTGTGGGTGATCGAGTCGCTGGCCTTGGCGATGCCGAAGTCGACGACCTTGATCTGGCCCTCGTAGGTGACGAAGAGGTTTTGTGGCGAGACGTCGCGATGCACGACGTTCAGCGGCGAGCCGTCGTAGTCGCGCAGCTCGTGGGCGTAGTGCAGACCCTCGAGCATCTCGGTGATCAGGCGCAGACGCATGCCGAGGCTCAGCGGCGAAGCCTCGGCTTGGACACCGATCCGGCGGACGATCCGATGCAGCGGCTGGCCTTCGAGCAGCTCCATCGTCATGAAGGGGATCTGCCCCTCTTGCCCGACCTCGAAGGTCTGGACGACGTTGGGGTGATGCAGCCGCGCGGCCAGCCGGGCCTCGTCCATGAACATCGAGAGCGACTCGGGATCGTCGAGCAACGAGGCTCGCAGCTGCTTGACGACCAGGAGCTTGTCGACCCCCGCGGCGCTGCTGATCAGCGCCAACCATACGTCCGACATTCCGCCGTGGCCGATCGCGAAGAGCAGGCGTTGGCGGCCGAGGTTGACCGGCGGAGCATCGAGTGTGGGATGCGAGCCGGTCGTGCGTGCTTGGGTTCCGTTCAACTTCGCGCCTGCTTTCGCGGCGCAAGGTAGGTGGCCAGGGGCGAGGCCAGCAAGTCACAACTCGGGATCGAAAACATTGGCGCCGCTCGAGCGTCATGGGCAGGAGATGGCGAGCGAAATCGGCGAAGAAGCGACCCCCACGACCTCTTTGCTGCCGGCTCGCGGACGAAGCCGCTATCGTGGCGGGATGCGCGGTCTTCGAGCGAGCGTGTCAGTGTTCGTGCTCTCGTTGGGTTGCCGTCACGAAGCGGATCCAGCGACCACCCAGACACCCTCGGATCTCGGCCTCGTGGCCAGCGCGAATCAGGCTCGGCCGAGCGAGGAAGACGAAGAGGCCAAGGCGATTCGCTGCGCCGAGGACCCCGAAGCGCGCGGCTGTCCGTGGGAGCGGCTCGACGAGAGCTACGTCGACGAGGGCGTCTGGGGCGACCGCGACCCGAGCACGATGGCCCGCGAGAAGCCGCCCGCCGAGCGCTGCCCCGAGATCACCGTCTACGGCGACATGCTCGAGATCCCGGCCGGCAGCTTCGCGATGGGCTGCGACGAGCCCGACAGCAACCTGTGTGGCAAGGCCGAGCGCGGCGTGGTCGTCGTCGATCTGCCCGCCTTCGCGCTCGATCGAACCGAGGTCACCCAAGCCGCCTACTCGCGCTGCATCGAGGCGGGGGTCTGCTCGCCGCCCGCGGGTGGGTTCGAGCCGAACGAGCACTGCGTCTACCCGGTCGTCAACGTCGACTGGGATCAGGCCAGCCAGTACTGCGCCTGGCTCGACAAGCGGCTGCCGACCGAGGCCGAGTGGGAGAAGGCGGCGCGTGGGCTCGAGGCCCATCGCTATCCTTGGGGCGACGAAGCGCCCGACTGCGAGCGGGCCAACTTCGAGAGCTGCGGCGGCAAGGTCGAGCCGGTCGCGAGCCACCCCACGGGCGCGAGCTCCTACGGCGTGCTCGACATGGCTGGCAACGTGCGCGAGTGGGTCTTCGATCGTGAAGCCGGCCATTCGAAGTCGCCCAAGCGGGCGATCCGAGGCGGCATGTTCAGCGATCGCGCGACCCACCTGCGCGCCGCTCGACGGACCTACGGCGACGTCAGCGTCAGCGACCTCGGCATCGGCTTTCGCTGCGCGAAGTAGCCGGCGAAGTCGCGGTCAGGACTGCGGCGCGAGCTGGAGTTCGAACCCGATCGCGTCGCCGGGCAGCTTCGCCTCGAAGCGGACCTGCGCGTCGAGCTTGGAGAAGGCCAGGATCGCTCGGACCGCGCCCGCGAACATGGCCTGGATGCCCAAGCTCTCGCGCATGCCCGGCGGGAGCCCGTGGGCTTCGAGCCGCAGCCCGCCCGCCGCAGGCAAGACCTCGATCCGACCGCAGTTGGAGGCCGAGAGCTCCCAGGCCTTGGGCGCGAGGCCGAGCAAGTCGGTGTTCTCGCGCATCTCGACGATCAGCGGCTCGAGCAGGCCGCCCGCGTAGCTGTCGAAGACGATCGCTCGCCAGAACTCGACGGCCTCGTCGACGCCGAGCTGCTGCTCGATCGCGTCGCAGACTCGAAGGGCGTGCTCGGAGGGGATCCAGTCGTCGGCCTTCGCTTGGGCGATCGCGGTCTGGGTCTCGCGGGCGATCGCATCGAGGAGTCGACGCCGGCTCTCGTCGGGAAACGAGCGGATCCTTCGCATCGCGACGCGGGTCCAATTGTTGCGGATCGCGGGAAAGTCGGGCGTGCTGGACATGATTGGGGACGCGTGGGGTCCGAGTGCGAGTCGACCCTACCACGAGTGGTGTTTCCAGATCAGTATCGATCCACGCCGCTCGGGACTCGATCGAGCCCGACCCTGCGAGCCATCGCCGCGCATGGGCTCGCGTTGCGAGGGCCCGCGGGCCTGAGTAGGATGCGCAGGCATGTCGCACCTCCGAATCTTCGGCTTGGCGCTGGTCGGCGCGCTGGTCGGCGCGAGCGGCTGTCGAGCCGACGACTCCGAGTGTGTGGCGCTGGCCGATCACGTGGTCTCGCTGGCGAGCGCCGAGGGCAAGTCGACGCTCGGGACCGCGGCCGCGCTCGAACACGACTGCGAGCGTCTGCGCCCGACTCGCGCGCTCATGCAGTGCATGATGGACGCGACCACGCTGGCCGAGCTCGACGCCTGCTAGCCGAGGTCGCGGGCCAGCCGGACGCCGGTGAACTGCCAGCGGCTCGGCGGATGAAAGAAGTTGCGGTAGCCGACGCGCACGTGGTCGGCCGGGGTCGCGCAGGAGCCCCCGCGCAGGACCATCTGGTTGCACATGAACTTGCCGTTGTACTCGCCGACCGCACCGGCGGCGACGCGAAAGCCGGGGTAGGGCGAGTAGGCGCTGGCGGTCCACTCCCAGACGTCGCCGAACATCTGCGCGAGCCCGCTGATCTCGTCGACCGGGCCCTGGTTGGCGCGCGGCTGCAAGCTCGCGCTCGCAAGCTCGGCCGCGCGCGCGGGCAGGAGGTTGCCCTCGCAGGCGAGCTCGGCCGCCGTTCGCTCCCACTCGGCCTCGCTCGGCAGGCGTGCGCCCGACCAGCGCGCGAACGCGTCGGCCTCGTAGTAGCCAAGGTGACAGACGGGCGCGTCGAGGTCGATCGGTTCGAGCCCGTCGAGGGTGAAGTGCTGCCACGCGTCGAGCTCGCTGGCTCGCTGGTCGAACCTCTCGTTGAACCAGTAATTGGGCGCTCGCCAAGCGTGCTGGCGGACCGCGTCCCAGCCCTCGGCCAGCCACAGCTCGGGCCTGCGGTAGCCCGCGTCGGCCATGAACGCGAGGTACTCGCGGTTGGTCGCGGGCCGGCTGGCGATCGCGAAGGGCTCGAGCCAGACGCGGTGGCGCGGGCCTTCGTTGTCGAACCCGAACGCCGCCGCGTGGCCGAGGTCGCGGCCGATCTCGACCAACCCGCCCGGATCCTCGACCCAGCGCAGCGGCGCAGCCGAGCTCGACGCGCGAGCCGGTGATGACTCGCGGTAGCGCGGCCACAGCGGGCTGACCGCGAACACCGACTTGATGTCGGTCAAGATCAGCTCTTGGTGCTGCTGCTCGTGGTGGAGGCCGAGCTCGATCAGCTCGAGCTGCCGTGGCGTGGCCCCGCGTTCGAGCCGCGTCAGCACCTGCTCGTCGACGAAGGCGCGATAGCGAAGCACCTCGGCCAGATCGGGGCGTGAGAGCAGGCCTCGCTGCGGCCGCGGGTGCATGGGTCCGACGGCCTGGTAGTAGCTGTTGAAGAGCAGGGCGAACTCGGGTCGAAAGGGCTTGAAGCGGGCGTCCTCGGCCAGCACGAAGGTCTCGAAGAACCAGCTCGTGTGGGCCAGATGCCACTTGGTCGGGCTCGCCTCGGGCATCGATTGGACGCACTGATCTTCGGGGCCGAGCGGGGCCGCGAGGGATTCGCTCAGCGCTCGAACGCGGCGAAAGCCGGCGGCGAGCCGGTCGGGATCGTGGCGCATCGAGGCGGTCGCGTTCTGGGTCATGGCTTTGGGGCAGCGTGGGGCAGCGCCGAGCACCGCACCCATGTCCAGTCTCGCGAAAATATCGAGATCGGAACACCGCGCGCAGCAAAAACCATGACCAGATCTGCTTCGCGGGATCACTGCCCAAGCGAGGACCACCATGCCCACGCACAAAGGCACCAGCCAGACCGACATCACCATGGGCAGCGGAGGCAGCTCCGCGACCCAGAACACCTCGTTCGAGTTCGACGCGACCTACGCGACGCTCGCCAGCTTGCAGTACCTCGATCTCGCGACCGGGATGGATCGCCGCTACAGCGCCTACGAGCTGCGCGTGACCGGCCCGACCGGAGCCGTGATCGCGACCTTCGCCGCCCGCTACAAGGCATGGACCGACGCTGGTTCGGCGACCGGTCCCAAGACCATCAACCTGAGCAACAATTTCGTGCCGCCTGCGGCTGGGTCCGCGCCCGCGTGGCCGAGCAGCGCGACCACGATGGCCGAGCGGAGCTGGTCGCAAGCCGCCTTCGACGGCGCGGGCGGGCTCTTCGCGACCTTGCGCGGCAACTGGCAGGTCCGCACGACCGTGCAGACGGGCGCGACCGTGATCCAGACCGTCGTCGATCAGACCGAGTCGCTGCTGCGTCTGCACATGGTCTACCTCGCGGGCGACATCGTGCTGCTCGACAACGTGGTGACGATGACGGCCCATGGCGCGATCAAGGGCCGGCTGACCCTCGATCCGCCCGACATCACCGACCGCTTCGTGCCTTGAGGCGGTCGACCCTGTGGGATCAGCCCTGGGGCGTGGGGTTGATCTTGCCGGTGCTCGAGCCGCCCAGGTAGGCGTAGCTGTCGGCGCCGTCGTAGCCGACGACCACGACCGAGAAGGGCTCGGTGCCCTCGAGCTGGTGGACGCCGTCGCCCGCTTGGTAGCGGGCGGCCTCCCACTCGCCGTCGCCGAAGTCCGAGTACTGCCCGGCGGGCACGACCACGCCGTCGACCGTGACCTCGGAGCCGAGCGGCTTGGTGATGACCAGGATGTCGATGTCCCATTGGTCGGGGACGAGCACGACGTAGCGAGGCAGGAATTGCTCGATCGCGCTGAGCTGGACCATCGCCGGGTCGCCGTTGTTGGTCGCGGGCAGGTTGCCGAAGCCGGTCATGTAGTTGGCGACCGCGATCGGCTTGGTCGCCGAGATCCGCAGGTCGCCGGGGTGGGCCACGCTGCCGCCGGCGAAGAACTCGAGCTTCTCGCCTTGGTTGAGCACCGCCGGGTTGGCCGGGATCCCGGTGACCTCGGGCGCGGCGTCGATCGTGACGCTGGTGTTGTCTTCGCTGGCGACGATCTGCCACAGCGAGGTCTCGGGCGCGGGCGCGTAGCGGACCGGCATCCGGCCCGCGGCGAACTCGGTGCCCCAGAGCCGCACGCCCGAGAGCTGCTCTTCGATGTGATCGCAGGCGACCACGCCGAGCGGGATCCAGGCGCACTCGTGGCCGGAGAAGACCGCGACCGGATGGTCTTCGTCGGACACGACCTTGGTCCCGGTCAGCTGGGCGTGCTCGGCCACGACCATGACCTCGGCGATCTCGCCCTCTTGCAGGTTGATCATGAAGGGCACGCCGACGTTGCCGGCGGGCACGCCGGGTCCAGCCATGGTCGCGACCGCGGGCGTCACCTCGACCATCGTGTTGTTCTGTGACGCGACGATGGTGATGTAGCCGCGCCCGTAGCCGACGCCCCAATGGACGACCTGGTTGATGTAGTCCCAGCTGGTCACCGGATAGAGCATCGACGCGTCGGAGCTGGCGGCGCCTTGGATCAGCGGGTTGAACTGGTAGGCGATGATCGGCACGTCGGAGGTGACCCGATAGGTGCCGTCGGCCTTGACCCCGCTGCTCTGCTGGTTGTTGTTGGCCAGCGGGAAGGCGTGCAGATCGAGGGGCGGGACGACCAGCGGGCCGCCGACCACCTGCCAGACACCGCCGACCTTCTTCTCGACCGTGACGGTGGCTGGCGTCGCGAGCTGGACGTTGGACACCGCGACCGCGTACTGGTCGTTCTCGAGCGGGCCGTTTTGGTCGAGGTCGACCGCGTAGAAAAGACAACCCACGGTGGTCTCGGCGGTCGAGGCCTGCGCGCAGGTCTCGGGGATCACCGGGCCCTCTTCGCCCGTGTCGACGCCGCCATCCGGGAGGGTGCCGACGTCGAACTTCACGCCCGTGTCGGCGGTGTCGCCATCGCCATCGCCGGTCGTGGTCGTCGCGGTGGTCGGGTCACCGTCGCCGTCGCCGGTCGTGCTGGTCATGTCGCCGGTCGTGCCGGTCGAGGCGTCGCTCTCGTTGGTCTGCGAGCTGGTCGCGTCGACGCCGATCTCGTCGCCCGCGTCACCTCCGTTGTTGGCACAGGCCAAGGTGGAGGCGAGCAGACACGAGATCGAGAGCGGTAGCGCGGCGCGGGAGCAGACCATGGCCGCAGTGTAGCGGCCGCGGGTCGGCGCGATCAGGTTTTGTCGTCGGGCTCGCGGGCCTCGGCGTCGGCCTTCGGGGCCTCGGCTTCGTCGGCTTCGGCGGCGTCGACTTCGGCGGCCGTCTCGGCGCCCTCGTCACCGCCCTCGGCCTCCTCTTCCTCTTCGTCCTCGGCCTCGTCTTCGTCGGCCGCGGCCTCGACGGGATCGGGCAGCGGCGTCTCCTCGATCGGTCCAGCCGCGCGGACCCGCTTGCCGACCAAGATCAGCACGATCGACAAGGTCACGACGACGAGCGAGAGGAACTGGCTGGTCGTCAGCATCAAGGGGACCGAGGGATCGAGGCCGAGCGCCTCGTGCAGCCAGGGGGTGTCGAGCTTGACGACGTAGCCACGGACCGCGTCACCCCGGAACATCTCGAGCACGAAGCGCGCGGTCGGGTAGAGGATGACGTAGTGCAGCATCACCTGCCCGTGGAAGTGCTTGTTCATGCGCAGGCGCATGAGCCACAAGAAGACCAGGAATTCGATGCCGGACTCGGCCAGCGGGATCGGGTAGCGACCGCCGCCACCCTCGAGCCACGCGGGCGAGTTGTCGGGGTAGTGGAGCGAGAACATGCCCTCGTGCGGCGCCCCGTAGCAGCAGCCGGCGCTCAAGCAGCCGAGCCGACCGAAGGCGTGGGCGAGCGCGAGGAAGGGCGCGCCGAGGTCGAAGAAGCGCAGGAGTCGAACCCAGCCTTCGCGCAGCGAGACCTTCGAGCCGGGGGTCGGGCCGTGGCGCCGAATCACGAAGTGGTAGGTCAGGTAGGCGGCCGATCCGATCGGACCGCCGTAGAAGACCAGGCCACCCTCCCAGATCGCGATGATCGAGTCCGGCTTGGCCAAGAAGCGATCGAGGTCGGTGAACACGTAGAACATGCGCGAGGTGATCAACCCCCACAGCACGGTCCAGAGCACGACCTTCTCGAACAGCTCCGGGGTCATCAGCTTGATGCGCTGGTTCTCCCGACCGCCGAGCACGATCGCGGCGAGCAGCCCGAGCGCGACCATGACGCCGTAGAGGGCGATACGAATCGGTCCAATGTGAAATGGCTCGGGAAACATCGCTGCCGGGTGCCTAGCGAAATCTGCCTCCCGCGTCCAGCGAGCTTCGCAGCCAGGCCGTCACGAGCGCTGCGCGGCTTCGGCCGACTCGGCGGCGCAGACCCGGGGCCCGTGGCGCATTCGTGGCGCATGGGGAGTGCTTCGGGCCGACTCGGCGTTGGCTCACGGACACATGGAGTCGGTGTCGGGGCCGATCACCAAGCGAGCCGGAGGTTGCCATCGAGGTAGACGCGATCGGCCTCCGAGAGCCCGGTCGAGGTCTCGGTGATCTGGGCGTGGACGTGGGTCAGCGGCTCGACCACCGGATCGCGGCCACGCACGAAGCTCTGCTCGCGGACGATCACCAGGTAGGCCTTGGCGAGCAACAGCGCGCGGGCCCGCGAGGGCATCAGCATCGCGTGGAGATCGGGCAGCGCCGCGAGAGCCACGAGGTCGAGCTCGCCCTCGGCTCCGAACCACCGCAGCATCTCGGGGTTGCTGCGAAACTCGTCGCCCGCCCGCGCGCGCTCGAGGTAAGTCGCGACCTCGCCCTGGGCATGGCGAAGCTGCGGGGCGTCGGGGATCCCATGCAGATCCTGGTAGCGCCAACCAGCCGCGCCGGGCAGCTTGCGCGGGAAGGCGAAGGTCTGATCGGCCGTGACCCCGAGGTTGCTGTGGCAGCCCATGCAGGCGTAGTGCTCCTCTTCGGTCTGCACGCGCAGGCGGCCTTGGGCGTCCTCGATGAAGCCCTGCAGTTGCCAGCCGAAGGCGTTGCGCATGCCGAGCAGCGGCGAGCCGCCGTACGCCGGCAGGCCTCCTTCGGCCTTCTCTTCGGCCTCGGCTTGGTAGGCCGCGAGCAAGGTCCAGTCGGCAGGCTCGGCGATCTTTCGGCTGTAGCGCAGCTCCTTCATCCGCAGGCTCGCGCCGCCGCCCTCGCTCGCGCCGGCCAACCAGTCGCGCTCGGGGTCGACGTAGCGGACCGAGTGCAGGAACTCCGTGCCCTTGGGATAGAGTCCGCGCCGGACTCGGATCGCTGCGCCACCTGCAG
>JAMHUH010000373.1:0-9851 GCA_035904925.1 Nannocystaceae bacterium | reverse complement strand
GAACGAAGGCCCGGCCGAGCGAGCGCGGCGAACCAGTCGAACAGCCTGGATTCGCCGGGTCGTCTGGCCCTTCGAACCGCTCGCTCGCACGGCCCGCGACAGCCCCTTCTTGCTGCTGCTCGCGGGCTTCTTGATCGCGGTCGTCTGGGGCGCGCTGACCGAGGTCGGCGCGCCCAGCTTGTTCTGGCACGAGCAGCCGAGCGAACAGTTCCTCGCGGGCCTCGCCGCGTCCGTGCTGGCTTGGGAGCTGAGCTTCATCGGCTATTTGCTGGCCTCGCGCGAGTCGGGCTGGGCCGATCGGAACTCGATCGAGAGCTGGTTGCTGCGCTCGGTCGGGCCGCTGCTCGCGGTCATGAGCGTGGCTCCGCTCGGCCCCTTCGCGCCCCGGCCCTGGGTATGGTTCGTCACCGGCCTCGGGCTCGGTTCGTTCGCGGTCTTGGGCCTGCGCCAGCTCGCGCGCGCGCTGCTCGACGAGGGTCGGCCGCTCGATCGCTTGATCCACCGCTTGCCCGAGCACGGGTGGTTCGAGCTGCCGCGCTTCGAGCATCGCCTCCAGCTGCTCTACTTCATGGCCATGCTGCTCGCGTACCTCGGCGCGACGCTGGCGAGCTGGCTCGGCGCCGAGCCACGGATCCCCGCGGCGGCGGCGTTGTGCTTGAGCCTCGGGCTGCTCGCGGGCCTCTACGGGTTCATCCGCTTCAATTTCGAGCGGCATCGCGTGTTCGTCTATCTGGCCCTCTCGGGCCTCTTCGTCGTCATCCAGGCGCTGACCTTTGGTCGGACTCACCGGCTCGACACGCCGGGCCTCGACTACGCCGCGCCGGTCGATCTCTCCCAACCCTCGCCGCCCAACCCGACGCTGCTCGACGACGAGCAGGTGTTGAAGCGCTGGCGAGCGCAGTTCGACGCGCCGCCTCGCCTGGTCGTGATCGCGGCGTCGGGCGGCGGACTCCGAGCCTCGCTGTGGACCGCCCAGGTGCTCGATCGGCTCGAACGCGACATCCCTGGTTTCCCCCGCCACGTCCGGATCGTGACCGGTGCGTCCGGCGGCATGGTCGGCGCGGGCATCTGGGTCGCGACCTTGCAAGTCGCGGGCGACCAGCAGGCCGCCGCGGGCGGGCATGGTGGCCATGACGTCGTCGACGAGAGCGGCCGCGAGGCGCTCGGGGCGATCGCGGTGCACCTCGCGTTGCCGTTGCCGGGCGATCGCGGCCAGGCGCTCGACCTCGCGCTCGAGCGCAACAGCGAGGGCGCGCTGGCGATCGGCCTGCGTTCGCTGGCCAGCGACGAGGCGCTCGGTCTGCGACCTTCGCTGGTCTACGCGCCGATCATGGTCGAGGACGGGCGACCGATGCTGTTCAGCAACCTCGACCTCGATCCGCTCTGCTCGGTCGGGCTCGGCGCGGCCGAGCCGACCACGCTGGCGCTCGAGTTCTATCGGCTCTTCCCGGCCAGCGACCCGAAGCTGGCGACGATCGCTCGACTGAGCGCCTCGGCTCCGCTGGTCAGCCCGGCCGTGCAGCTGCCGACCTCGCCCAACCGCTCGCTGGTCGACGCGGGCATGGCCGATCCCTACGGGGTCGATCTCGCCAGCCGCTGGATCGCTCGCCACGCCGAGTGGCTGCGGGCCAACACCGCGGGCGTCGTGCTCGTGCAGATCCGCGATCGTCACGAGGCCTGGCGCGAGCTGGCGCGAGCGCGCTCGCATCCATGGTTGTGGCGAGCGCTGGCCCAGGTCGCCGCGCCTGGCGAGAGCGTCGTGACCTCGCGTCGCTCGACGATCGGTTTTCGCAACGAGCTGGGGATCGCCCAGCTCGAGCGGACCTTGCCTTCGCTGATCACCGTGGTGTTCGAGCTCGACGCCGAGGCCTCGCTGAGCTGGTCGTTGACCGAGCGCGAGAAGGCGGGGATCCGAGCCGCGATCGACTCGCCCGACAACCAGCGCGTCCTCGCCGACCTCCGCGCGTGGTTGAATCCTCGCTAGGCAACACGGAATACAGCGCATGAGGCGCGCGCCAGTGCGAAAATGGATGCGCCCTTGGTCTGCAGGACTCCATGAAGATCTAGAGTTGGCTTGAATGGCATTCAAAAGCTGTATCAAACAATATTTATGATTTTACGCACTTAAAATTATTCGGAAAATGAACGTCGCTCGCACCCTTCCGAGCCGCGGTGTGCTAAGTCTTTCACACAATGAACGAGGTACCCGCGCGCTTTCGAGAGCGCCCGTGGACCTTGATTCGACGCACTCTCGGTGACCGCGAGGACATCCGAGAGAAGCTGGAGCGGGCGAAGTACACCCTCGTCAACTACATGCATCGTCGTCGGGTCGAGGAACGGTTGCGCATGTTGCAGGAGCTTGGGCTGATCGACGAGGTCCCCAATCGAACGCAGATGATCTTCGGGTCATTGGACATGTTTCGATTCTTCATCCTGCCCTGTGCCGCGGACTACTACCGCAGCAAGCACATCCGCTTCGGCTTCCACGCCTTGCTGCGGGTGCTCGACGATCCGGCCTCGATGATGGACCCGACCGGTTTCATGTCGCATCCCGACGCGATCATCGGCCACCTGCTGCAGGTGACCCACGCCGACCCGGTCTACGACATCCAGCTGCTCGCGGTTCATCCGGGCGGGGTCGATGAGCTCGAGCGGCAGATCGAGCAGATCCTCGCCGGCACCCACCCGCGCGGCGAGTCGATCGGGGCGATCATCGAGGATCCGACCTACCACGCGCGCTTGCTCGAGTACCTGCGCGAGTATCGAGTCGATCCCGAGTGCCGACGCTTGCTGCGCGAGAACATCGAGCGCAACCCCGAGTTCGCCGAGGTCGCCAACACCTTCGGCAACCTCTACACCGCGCTCGACTACTTCGCGAGCCTGCCGACCCGACCTTGGCGCGCGCTGATCCGCATGATCCAGACCCGCGAGTTCGCCTCGCCCGAGCCTCTGACGATCGCTTCGGCGGCCAACGAGGGTCCCGAGGGCGGCAACCAGCGCGCGGCTTGAAGCGGCTCGACTGGCGTGATTCGTGGGCGCCCAATGGTGTCTGCGAGGCCGCGTCAGCGCCGCTCAGCGAGGATTCGCCCAGTCGAGCGAGGACCACGCGAATTTCGGGGACCAGGCAGATGTTCTGGAACCCGACCGGCAAATGTTCACGGTGACCCTTGGGACGCGCGAAAACGCCCGGATGGCGGCCGCGCGATCCAAGCGCGAGCCGAGCGCATCGAAGCGCACCCGATCACGAGCGAGCGCGGCTCTCCGCGCTGGGCTTCACACCTCGTCGTCGTCGCGGTCTTCGGTGGCGGCGGCGTCGTCTTCGAGCGCGGCTTCGTCTTCGGCGACGACGGCTTCGTCGCCTTCGTCGTCGTCTTCTTCGATGACGACCAAGGCCAGCGGCTCTTCGTCTTCGTCATCGTCGTCGTCGATCGGCGGGAGGGCCATGCCCTGCATGTCGTCGATCTCGTCGAAGAGCGTGCGCAGCACCCGGGTCGCCAGCGCCAGCTCCCGCGGCGTGCGGGTGGCGAGCAGATCGATCAGCTCGCGGGCCTCGTTGCGCGCTCCGAGCTCATAGCTCTCGAAGAGCGTGCTCAACATCAGGTCGAGCCCGACACAGAGCTTGCGCAGGGTGTCGAGGCTCGGCGAGAAGCTCCCGTGCTCGAGTCGGCGGATGGTGTCGGCAGACAGTCCGCTGCGCTCGGCCAGGACCTCCTGGGTCATCCCCCGCGCGCGTCGCAAGCTCCGAACGTGACGACCAAAATTGCGACCCGTGTTCAAGCGCTGATCAGTCTCGTGGACCCTCGGGCCGCCGACGAGTGAAGATCCACTGGAACCATACCCGGGTGGGTGCACGACGGACCCCTCGTCGACCAGGTCGGCGAAGGTTGGGAAGTGTTCGCGAAGTGCAGCGAGCTCGTCGGATCCGATCGCGTGCACACCCGGGAGCGAGAGCTGCGGCGGAACCCACCACTCGCTCGCCGCCGTGTCAGCCGACCAGAAGCTGCAAGTCTGGACGGTCGGTCCGGGTGGCGAGGCTCGCGACTCGCACGAATCGCGAGCGCCCTCGGTCGAACTCGAACCCCAACCCTGGGCCGGAGGTTCGAGCGCGCTCGCGCAGGGCAGGTGGAGCAGATCGAGGTGGTGGGTGCAGCTGACGGGGAATTCGGGCTCGAGGGTCATGCGGAGCGCCTCCGCATGCTTGTCGGCCCTGGCCCGGCGACGTTGCGGGGTTTCGAACCCGATCAGCTGACGAAGGCGCGGTTGGGCGTCCACAGCACGCGCGTGCGAGCCGGCTCGACGACCGTCGGCGCGCGGCGAGGCTCGGCGCTGGCCGAGCCAGTCCGGCGAAGATCGATCTGCATGACGGCCACGGCCGCCGCGACGATCTTGGCCGGCGAGACCACGATGTGCTCTTCGAGCTCGATGTTCTGCGGGATCCCGGGCACGGCGTCTTGGCCGAGCACGCGGGTCGCGATCGGCGTCGCGCCCATCGCCTCGATCGTCGCGCCCTGCAGCTCGCGGCCGAGGCTGGCGAACACCCGATCCTCGTGGACGACCAGCAAGCGGCGGGTCTTGTCCACGCTCGCGAGTACGGTCGCCATGTCGGGCGGGACGATCGTGCGCAGGTCGATGACCTCGGCGTCGATGCCCTTGCTGGCCAGCTCGGCCAGCGCCTCGGCGACGAAGAGCGTGCAGCGACCCCAAGTGACGATGGTCAGGTCCTTGCCGGACTTGCGGATCGCCGCCTTGCCGAGCGGGACCCGAAAGTCGCTGGGCAGGTCGGGGATCAGGCCCTGCATGCCGATCGCCTTCTTGAGCTGCTTGATCTGCTCGGGGTCGCTGGGCTCGCCGGGGAATGCGTCGCCGAGCGACATGCGGTAGAGGCCCTTGGACTCGAGCACCACGACCGGCCCGCTGAACTCGGCGGCCGAGCGGAGCAAGCCGTAGCAGTCGCGCGAGGTCGTCGGCGCGACGATCGTGAGCCCGGGGATCGACGCGTAGAAGCCCTCCATGCACATCGAGTGATAGACGGCGCCGCCGTGGAGCGGCTCGACCGGGAGCCGGACGATCACGTTGGCCGAGACCGTGCCGTTGCTGGTCCAGGCCAGGTTGCCGAGGTAGACCAGCCAGTGGAGCGTGTTGAGGCTGTAGTCGGAGAACTGGATCTCCGGCAGGGCGGTCGCGCCGGGGTGGAGCGCGAAGCCGGTCGCGGCGGCCAAGATCAGCGGCTCGTTGATCGGCGCGTCGCGGACCTGGCCGGGGAAGCGCTCCCACAAGCCCTTGGTCGCCTGCATCACGCCGCCGCGCTCGGCCACGTCCTGGCCGTAGATCCACGTGAGCGGGTTGCTCTCGAGGATGTCGCGCATCGCCGCCCGGATCGCGCCGTTGAGCGAGATGACGGTGGTCTGGCCGACGCTCGGGGCCTCGACGCCCTCGGGGTAGGGCGCGCGGATGTGCTCGAAGATGGTGGCGTAGGTCGGCTCGGGCTCGCCCTCGGCGATCTGCATGGTCTCGACCACGTAGTCGTCCGCGGCCTTGCCGATCCGGCCGAGCTCGTGGCGCTTGTACCAGTCGGCGCCGACGCCCTCGACCCGCCGGATGATGTCGTCGGGCTCGAGCAGCCCGGCCTCGACCAGCGCCTCGCCAAAGTCGTTGAGCGGATCGTGGGCCTCGAACACGAAGTTGTAGACGCCGGCGTTGCTGTGACCGTTGAGCCGCGGCAGGTTGCGCAGCCAGAAGAGCGCGGGCTTTTGCTGATCGCGGCAGTAGAGCGCGGCGGCCTTGGTCTGCTCGTAGACGTCGAGGAAGTCGTTGCCGTCGGCGGTGAAGAACGCGAACCCGAACGCCTTGGCGTAGGCCTCGAGGTCATGGATCCCGCGCCCGTCTTCCGGCTTGACGCTGATCGCGATCTTGTTGTCGGTCACGCACACGACCAGTGGCAGCTGGAGGATCGAGGCGCCGGTCATGCCCTCGTGGAAGTCGCTCTCGGCCATCGTGCCGTCGCCGACCACGGTCACGACCACGGCGTCGTCGAAGCCACGCTTGCGCAGCCCTTGGGCGTAGCCGACCGACTTGCCGAACTGCATGCCCAGCGCGCTCTGAACCGGCAGCATGCCGTAGCGCATGTCGTTGAAGTGGGCGGTCATCTGCCGGCCGCCGCTCCAGGGATCGGTGACCCGGCTCAGCTGCTGGCGCATGTGATCGAGGTGGAAGTCGGGGTAGCCGCGGACGCGGGCCCAGGTCGAGAGCAGGCCGGCCGAGCGGTAGTGGCCGCAGATCCCGAACGCGTCGGGGTTGACGACCTCTTCGTAGGCCAGCGCCTGCGCGGCGCCATGCAGCTCCTCGCCCGGTCCCCAGATCGCGAACTTGATCTTGCCCTTCGAACACTCTTGAACCACGCGCTCGACGTGGCAGCGAGCGATGCACATCTCGCGGTACGCCATCCGCAGCCGGTCGGCGCTCAAGTTCGGGTGTTGGTCGAGCCTCGTCAGCGGAAACTTCGCGGCCATGCGCGGCGAAGGTAAGCGATTCGACCCGTCACCCCAAAGCACGGTGTGCTTCGTGATGACGGGTCGTGAGCTGGAGCGCGAACTCGTGTTCGCGCTCGGGCGTCGCGCGATCAGCCTTGCGGGTAGCCGCCACCTTGGGGCGGGTAGCCGCCGCCTTGTTGCGGATACTGCTGACCTTGCTGCGGGTAGCCCTGCTGACCTTGCTGCGGGTAGCCCTGCTGACCTTGCTGCGGGTAGCCCTGCTGGCCTTGTTGCGGGTACTGCTGGCCTTGTTGCGGGTAGCCCTGCTGACCCTGTTGCGGGTAGCCCTGTTGCGGATAGCCCTGCTGCTGGCCTTGCTGCGGGTAGCCCTGCTGCGGGTCGTATCCGCCCTGCTGCGGCTGAGCTTGGGGCGCGAAGCCGCCTTGCTGCGGATAGCCCTGCTGCTGCTGCTGTTGCGGCGCGCCTTGCTGCTGACCGAGGTTGACGTCGGGCACGGTGAACTCGCCGATGTCCTTGATCCCGCCCTCGAAGCGCTCGAGCGCCGCGCGGACTTCGTCCTCGATGTTGCGACCGTCGGCCTTGGCCATGTCGAAGTACATCTGCACGCTGATGATGACCATCATCGTGACGACGATCGCCATCGCGATCGGCATGAGCAGCACGTAGACGCCCGCGGCCAGGTAGGGGCTGAAGATGCCGAAGATCAACGAGAAGATGGTCGCGACGATGCCGACCGGGATCATCACGCAGCCGACGATCAGCATCAGCACGATGATCTTGACCAGGTCGCGCTTGACCCACTCGAGCGAGCCGAAGTTGATCGCCAAGAGCCGCTTGTTCTCGACGAAGAACATCGGGACGATGAAGAAGCCGAGCAAGATGCCGGGGATGACCAAGAACGCCGCGCCGACGCCCGCGATGAAGCCCGCGACCGCGAAGTTGACCCAGAGCGGGACCGGCGACTTGGCGACGGTCTTCCAGGCGTCGATGGCGGTGATCGGCTGGCCGACGCTGACCTTGAGCACGAAGTAGCCGAGCGCGGCGATCGAGAGCGGGCCTGCGACCATGCCGACCAGACCCGCGACGCTGCGGAGGATCCAGCCGAGCACGGGGATCCAGCCGAAGAAGAAGTTGATCGCGCCGATCGCCACGCTGACGGCCGCGAAGGTCAGCAGCGCTTGGATCAAGTTGGGCTGCAAGAACGCCCAGGCACGCATGATGATGCCCTTGAACGAGTTGCCGTCGAAGTCCGTGTTGGCGTTGACGCCCGCCAACGCGCTGCCGAGCTGCTGACCGACCTGGTTGACCTCTTGGCCGAGGTTGTGCGGCGGCGGCTGGCTGTACGCCTGCTGCTGCGGCTGCTGGCCGGGATCTTGGCCGTAGCCCTGCTGGGGCTGGCCGTAGCCGGGTTGTGCCTGCGCTTGACCCTGATCGGGCTGCTGTCCGTAGGCGGGCTGTTGCGGAGCCTGGCCGTAGGCGGGCTGCTGCGCTTGCTGCTGCGGAGGTTGCCCGTACGCGGGCGATGCGGCAGGCGGCGGCGCACCGTAGGAAGGGGGCGCGCCGGGAGGTTGGCCGAAGGAAGGGGGCGCACCGGGAGGTTGACCGAAGGAGGGCGGAGCCCCCGGCGGTTGACCGTAGGAAGGCGGAGCGCCGGGAGGAGCCCCCGGCGGTTGGCCGAAGGAAGGAGGCGCGCCAGGAGGCGTCCCCGGCGGTTGACCGTAGGAAGGAGGCGCGCCCGGAGGTTGACCGAAGGAAGGAGGCGCGCCCGGAGGTTGGCCGTAGGAAGGCGGCGCGCCGGGAGGTTGACCGAAGGAGGGCGGAGCGCCGGGAGGAGCCCCCGGAGGTTGGCCGTAGGAGGGCGGCGCGCCCGGAGGTTGACCGTAGGAGGGCGGAGCCCCGGGAGGCGCACCGTAGGCAGGCGGAGCGCCAGCGCCCGGCGGCTGGCCGAAGCCGCCCTTGGGCATCGCCGGCATCATCATCGTGCCGCCCGCGGTCGCACCTGCGGCGACGCTGCTCTTGAGCGTGACCATGCATTGACCACCGAGTCGGATCGGCTGATCGATGGTCATCGACTTGGGTGCATTGAGGCGCTGGCCGGTGGTGTCGAACGAGCCGTTGCTCGACCCGAGGTCACGGAAGGTCAGCGCGTTTCCGTCCCAGCGCAGCTCGGCATGGCGACCCGACACCTGAGGGTCGCGCATCGCGATGTCGCCCTGATCGCGGCCGATGATCACCACGGGCTGTTCGAAAGTGCGAGTCTCGGGTGGACGGTCGGCGTAGCGGATTTCGAGGGTGTACGACATGGGCCTGAGTCGGGAGTGTCGCCCCCCGGGCGAACTATGCGCAAGCCCGCACCACGCAAGTCGCAGGATCTTCGTCCGATCGACCCAACCTGGCTTGGCCGCGCCTGGCTGCGTTCGCCGCTAGGAGAACAACCACGACATCAGGCGAGACAGCCACATGTCCGGATGTCGCGCGCCGACGTGGACGCCTGAAACGAAGAGCGCGGCGACGATGAGCGTGGGGACGCCGACCAGACCGAGCCATCGTCGCAGGCGCTTCGGCTTGGCCTTGGCTTGGTCGAGATCGGCCGTACTCACGGGCGGGCCTCCTCGACGGGCGGCGGCGCGGCGCTGCTCCACTTGTTGTGAAGCACGCGGGCTCGGTTGTCGGGGTCGATCCAGGGCCGGGTCTCGCTCGATACTGGGGCCTCGCTCATGAAGCTGCCGCCGCGCCAGGCCGCGCTCTGGGGATCGTGGATCGGCTCGGCGCCGAAGCTCGCCGCCAAGCCGCGCAGCAGCGGGCGATGGAAGTGATCGGGGGCGTCGGGATCGGCGTAGATCAACGCGACGCCGTCGTCGCGCGCCGCAGGTGGATCGCCGAGCATGGGCCGCGCCGCGAGCCCGACGATCAAGTCGGCGCCCTCGCGCTGACGCCCGGCGAGATCGGCCAGCAACGCGTCGCGGGTGCTCCCCGCCGGCTCCCAGAGCACGATCCCTTGCAGACGAAGCTCGATGCCGAAGAGCACTTCGAAGCTGGCGTTCGCCGACTCGATCAAGTCGGCGGTGTAGCCGAGCCATTCGGGCTGAGTGACCAAGAGCGCGGGGTCGACCATGAGCTTGATCCGGACGACTCGCGTGTTCGCGAGCAGGCTGGCGAGATCACCCGAGAGCGGCTCGGCCAGCGCGACGGGCAGCGTGGGCTCGGTCTTCGCAGGCTCGGTCTTCGCAGGCTCGGTCTTGGCGGGCTCGGTCTTGGCGGGCTCGGTCTTCGCGGGTTCGGTCTTCGCAGGCTCGGTCTTCGCGGGTTCGGTCTTGGCGGGTTCGGTCTTCGCGGGCTCGGTCTTCGCAGGCTCGGTGG
>JAMHUH010000372.1:0-33796 GCA_035904925.1 Nannocystaceae bacterium | reverse complement strand
CTCGACGAGGGCGCGCTGACCCCCGGGATCCCCAGCTATGTCCGCGACGATCACGATCGCGCGCTGCTGCTCGAGCTGCATCGTCGCTACCTCGAGACCGCGCGCGAAGCCTTCGCGCTGGTCTGCGGCAGCGGAGGCCTCGCGCTCGTCCCCCACAGCTACGGCCCGCGCTCGCTCGGCATCGACGCGATCGACGACGACATCGTGGCCAAGCTGCGCTGGGCCTGCGCGCCCGAGCGGCACGACTCGTGGCCGCTGCGGCCCGAGGTCGACCTGCTGACCCGCGACGGCGAAGGCCGACTCTACGCGCCCGCGGGCCTCGAAGCGCGCTTGCTGACCGACTTCGCCGCCGCCGGCTTCGAAGCCAAGGCCAACGACACCTACGACCTCCACCCGAGCACGCTCGCCCACGAGTGGTCGACGACCTACCCGGGTCGCGTGCTCTGCCTCGAAGTGCGGCGCGACTCGCTGGTCGAGACCTGGACGCCCTTCGACGCGATGCGGACCGTCGAGGCCAAGTGCGATCGCGTCGCGCGGGTGCTCGCGCCCGCGCTGGTCGGGGCATTCGACTGACTAGCGCGTTCGACTGACGCGCCCGCTCAGCGCACCCGATAGATCTGCTGGATCTGGCTGAGCACCGCGCGAAAGTCGATCTTCAGGTCACGCAAGAGCCCGTTCTCGAGCCCGTAGACCCAGCCGTGGATCGACGGGAAGCCTTTGCGCAAGAAGCTCTTTTGCACGAAGGAGGTCTTGATCACGTTGACGCATTGCTCCTGCACGTTGAGCTCGACCAAGCGATCGTAGCGCTGCTTGGCGTCCTCGATCGCGTCGAGCTCGGCCTGGTGGAGGCGATAGACGTCGCGGATGTTGAGCAGCCAAGGGTTGAGCTCGCCGAGATCGCGGGCCTGCATCGCCGCCTTGATCCCGCCGCAGCCATAGTGACCACAGACGACGATGTGTTTGACCTCGAGGTGCTCGACCGCGTAGAGCATGACCGCGGTCGAATTGACGTCGAGGTTGGGGACCAGGTTGGCGACGTTGCGATGGACGAACACCTCGCCCGGCTCGACGCCCATGATCTCGTTGGCCGGGATCCGGCTGTCGGCGCAGCCGATGTAGAGCACCTCGGGGGTCTGATCGCGCGCGAGCTTGGTGAAAAAGTCCGGGTCCTCGGCGGTCTTCTGGGCGACCCAGCGGCGGTTGCTCTCGAAGATTCGATCGTAGATGACCATGGTCAGCGTCGGGGCGAGTCAGCCCGAATCAGCGCGTCCACTCGTCGAGGTACTTGGGCAGCATCGTGCGCCAGGTCGGCCAGTCGTGGTGCCACTCGGGGCCCCAAGGGTCGACGCGGTTGGGTACGCCCTTGCTGCCGAGCAAGTTGGCGATCGCCCAGCTCTCGCCCATGTTCTCGGCCCGGCCAGCGCCGGAGGCCAACAAGATGAAGCGCTTGCGCAGCTCTTCGAGGTGGATCCCGCCGAGGGTCGGCACGAATTGCAGGGGCGAAGAGACGAAGTAGTCGTCGGTGTATTTGTCGGTCTGGAAGAAGCGCAGGATGTCCCAGGTGCCGCTCATGCCGAGCGCGCGGTGGAAGATCTGCGGCCAGCGACAGGTCACCGCGACCGAATGGAACGCGCCGATCGAGGCGCCGGTCGTCCAGATGCCGATGTTGTCGTCGTTGCAGTCCCTGCGGATCGCCGGCACGACCTCGTGCCGGACATATTGATGGAACTGGTTGAGCAGCCACATCCGATGCCCGGGCGTGCCCTCTTGGACCATCATCGCGTGGCCCGCGACGCTGTCACACGAATAGACCTTGATTCGACCGGCGGCGATCAGCGGCTCGAGCACGCGGATCAGCAAGAAGCGCTCGATCTCCTCGGCGTCGCCGCCCGCGGTCGGGAACACCAACACCGGCTGACCGATGGTCCCCCAACGCACGAGGGTCGCCTCGCGCTTCATTCGGTCCGAGTACCACGTGGACTTTTGAACGGTGCTCATTATGCCTCTTGCCGCCAGGCTTGGATTCGCTGCCAGAACAACTCGGTGAAGGTCTCGATCTCGTGCGCGGGGAACAGCGCCGCGACCTTTTGGCCGATCACGTCGCGGGCCTCGAGCGTGCCGAAGAACTCGTGGGTGATCGCGTCGAGGTCGGTGAGGTGCTCGTCGCAGAATTCCTCGAAGCGGGCGGTCTCGAGCCGAGCCTCGGCGATCGCCGCGTAGGCGTCGAGCTTCTCCGCGTAGCTGCGATCGCTCTTTGCGATCGCGTAGTAGGGCGCCCAGTCGAGGTTGGGCCGCATCGATCGCTTGGTCGCGGCACAAAACACGCTCCAGCGAATGTAGGCCTTGACCAACCAAGGGAAGTGGCGATGCAGGCTGGTCACCTGCGAATCGGGGCAGGCGTTGGCGAAGTCCATCGGGTGCCAGACGCCCGCGCGGCGCAGCGACTCGCAGCTGTTGAACTCCCAGCCGAAGAAGGAGTTGATGGTCAAGGTCACCTTGCGCAAGGTCTCGAGGTCGGCGGCCGAGATCGAGGCGTCGTGGCGATCGCGGTAGCGATTGTGCAGCGGCGCGTCGGGGTCGTAGCTGACGTGGTGGACCTGCGGGCCCAAGCCGATGCTGCGCACGAACCCGTCGTAAGGCATGATCCCGGCTTGGACATGCATGACGTCGGCGCCGCTCTGCTCGTAGGCGTCGCGCAGCGTCTCGGCGTCGTCGACCTTGCGAACGCCTCGCCAGCCGCCGCCGTCGTAGGGCTTGACGAACATCGGATAGCCGAGCTTGGGCCCGAGCCGGGTGATGTCGAAGAGCTTGGCGTAGCGGGCCAGGGTCGGCTGCAAGTCGGGGTTGTTGCCCGCGTAGGACTTGGGCGGGAACATCCAGGTGTCGGGCACCGGCATGCCGAGGTGCATCATCGCGCAATACGCGGTGTGCTTCTCCATCGACTGGACCGACCAAGGATTGTTGAACACGTAGAGGCCGTCCATGATCACGGCCTTCTTGATCCACTCGCGCGAGGTGTGAAACCAATGCGTGAGCCGATCGATGACGACGTCGTACTTGCACGACTGGCGCAGATCGAAGGGCTCGATGCTGACCCGCTCGACTTCGAAGCGGAGCGTGTCGCCCTCGAAGGGGATCCGCAGGTCGAGGCGAGCCATGATCGCCTCGTAGGCGGCGGGCCAGCACAGGTCTGCGCCGAGAGAGAGGCCGATGTTGCGAACGATGTCTGCCATGATTTTCTCAGTCGGGATCGAGGATGAACGAGGGGACTACGCGTAGAACGGACTACTCGTAGATCATCATCAGCGGGCCAGGGAAGAGCCACGAGAGGCCCTCGCGCGAGCGGTCGCGCCAGTTCTCCCAGTTGTGGCCGTCGCGGGCCTCGACGAAGCGGACCTGCATGCCGGTCTCGTCGAGCAAGGGTACCAAAGAGCGATTCTCGTAGATCAGCGATTCGTAGACGCCGCAGCTGACGAACACCCGCTCGCTGACCGCGACCGGCTTCTCGCGAAACGCGTTCATGAACCGGACGACCGGGTTGAAGCGCGGACCCCGATGGTTCTGATGGCCGATGTCGGTGAACGCGAACGAGCCCGACTGCAGCAGCAAGCGGCCCCAGTAGTTCGGGTAGCGGACCGCGGTCGAGAGCGTCGCGACCCCGCCGAAGCTCGCGCCCATCAGGCAGCGACCGGCGGGCGTGTTGAAGAGCGGGAGGCGACCCGCGAGGTGCGGTGCGAGCTCCTCGGTCACGTAGCGGGCGTGTCGCTCGTCGTCCGCGTACTCGTGCAAGCGATCGGGCGAATCGATGAAGGCGGCGATCAGCGGCGGAATTTCGAGCCGCTCGATCAGGTTGTCGAGCACGATCTTCATGCCCGCGTAATTGAGGTAGTCAGCCCCGTCGTGGATCACCAGCAGTGGGTAGCGCCGGCTCGGACGCATCCGCGGGGGCAGATAGAGCTGGCCACCACGCTTCTCGCCGAAGGCCTTGCTGAAGATCGAGAAGGGCTCGAGGGTCCCGGAGCGGGCCTTTCGATCGAAGCGCGTCCACTCGGGGATCTCGTAGCCTTCACCCTGCAACACCGAGTTGGCGCCGAAAGGATCGCGGGCCAAGTGGGGGTTGAGCGGGTCGCGGATCCACTCGTTGTGGCCGTTGCGCTGGACCTCGAACTTGTACTCGACGCGCGAGCGCGGCGGGATCTCGACCTCGAGGTGCCAGAAGTTGGTGCCCTCGATCCGCTCGAGCGGCTGCGCGGTCTCGAGCCCGAAGATGAAGTGACGCAGGCGGACCGCCTCGGCCTCGCCGCGCCAGACGAAGGTCGCGCTCTTGCCCTCGACCAAGGGGAAGCTGCGCGACTTCATCCAGCTCTCGATCTGGACCGTGAGCTCGTGCTTGGTCTCGTGGCTGGCCGCCGCGAGCAATCGCCGAAGCGCCGTGGTCATGGCGCCACCTCGGACTCGGCGCAGCCCTCCGGCAACGCGCAGCTACCATCGGCGTGCAAGGCCGTGACCCCGGACGAGCCGATCACCTGGCCATCACGAACGATGACGTGGGCGCCGGCCGGGAAGGCCAAGCACGCGGCCGGTGCGAAGCGACGCGCGAGCAAGCTGACCCGCTCGGCGTCGTCGAGGCGCAGGCGAGTCTCGGGGTGTGGGAGCATCACGATGTTGGGGACCAGGCCGAGCCCTTGATCGAGGATCTCGGCCGCGCCGCGGCCCTGCGGCGGCGAGTCGTGAAAGAGCACCAGGCGATCGCTGATGACCATCCCGCCGCCCGACCAGGCGAACACGGTTTGGTTGGCGATGAGCTCGTCCAACCCGAACAGGCGCATGCGGTTGAGCAGCGAGGCGACGTGGCCACCGGCGATCGCGATGCCCTGGCAGCGACCGAGGATCTCGGCCAGCTGCTCGCGCTGCTCGGCGACGACCGGTCGCTCGCGCAAGCCCATCGCGAGTTCGAACTCGGCTTGGGTCCGGCGGCACTGGCCGAGGTGATAGTCGTCGAGCGATCGGATCGCCGCGACCGAGGCGGCCTCTTCGTGCTCGAGCACGTCGGCCGGGGCCCAGCGCTGGCGGATCACATGGTTGGCCGCGAGCTCGTGCTCGAGCCGGATGCGATAGAAGTCCTGCTTGTGGTGAGCGGTCGACTGCTTGGCCCGGTGGGCCTTGGCGAGCTCGCTGTCGCGAGCGAAGACCTCGACCGCGCGATGATAGAGGCGCAGGTTGATGGTCTCGGACTCGAGGTGCTCGCGCAGGTCCTCGTCCTCGTCCTCGCGCTCGCGCCAGCCCGCCGTGATGGTCGCGATCAGCCCCTCGCACTCGAGCCGGCGCACGAGCGTGCCGAGGGTCTCGTCGAAGCGCTGGGCGCCGAGCAAGACGACGTCGCGCGGCCTACGAGCGACCCCGGGCTCGACCGACGGCGAACCAATGGTTTGTGGATCGGACGTGGGTGATGACACCGAAGACCTCAGCCCGCGCGAACCTTGACCGTCTGACCGACCTTGTCGAGCATGCGGTGCAGCTCGTCATAGTCGGGGTGCTTCATGCGTAGCCACGCGTTGGCCATGAAGCCGGCCGAGACCGGCTGCGTCGGCGTGCCCTCGGCCGGGAAGTGGGCGTCGATGATCCACTGCCCGTAGGCCCGCTCGATCGCGCTCACACCCTCGTAGCCGAGGATCCGACCGTCGCGATCGGGGCGCAGCGCGATGATCCCGGCCGAGTAGCGGCGCGAGAGCGTCTGCTTGCGCGTGCTCCAGACGATCGCCTCGGCCCACTCGCGGTAGATGTCGAAGTCGTTGGCGGCGCTGTAGAGATCCCACGCGCCCACGCCCGGCGGCCGACAGCCGATCTCGCTGAACTTGAGCCCCTTGGGCCCGAAGAACCACTCCATGTGCGTGGCGCTGGTGCCGATGTCGAGCGCGGCGAGGACCTTGCGGCCGAGCGCCTTGACCTCGGCGTAGCTGGGCGCGCTGTCGACCCGGTTGGTGCAGATGAACTGCGGGTTGATCCAGCGGTTGCGCATCGCCTCGAGCACGGTCGGGTAGTAGTGGCAGACGAACTCGTGGACGACCGTGCCACCGACGCTGATCGTGTCCCAGAAGCCCTCGTGGCCCTCGATGAATTCTTCGACCGCGACGCTGTGGCCCTGGCCGACGCCGCTCTCGCGCAGCGCGTTGGTCAGGGTCGCGTCGTCGTCACAGCGGTAGGTCGCGGCCGCCCCCGCGGCGTCGCGCGGCTTGACGATGACCGGATAGCCGACCCGCTGCACGAACTCGAGGATCTCGGTCGCGTCGTCGGATCCGATCGACTGCGCGCACGAGACCCCGGCCTTGCGCAGGGCCTCTTTCATGGCCGGCTTGTCGCGGCACAAGAAGGTGGTCTCGACGCTGGTGCCCGGGATCCCGCAGGCCTCGCGGACCTTGGCCGCACACATCACGTGGGCTTCGATCGTGGCCTCGAGCCGGTCGACCCGAACCTTGGTCTGGAGCTGCCGAACGGCTTGCTCGACCTGGGCCACGGAGGTGACGTTGCCGACCTGCACGTAGTGCGACAGCCAGTGGCGCATCTCGTCGTCGAGGTAGTCCTTGGGCCGCTCGCCGATCCCGGTGACGCGCGCGCCGACGGCATGCAGGGCGCGCACAAACTCCCGCTGATTGCGCGGGAACGAAGGCTCGATGAACACGACGTCGATTGGCACGGTGATCCGCCGAGACACTATCGACACGTCGCGCGGCCGCCAAGAACAATCCTACGGGGCGGGCCTTCGGAGTGGCTTCGCCGCCGGCAAGGCTGCCCAAACTACCGAACTCGCTGCTGGGCTAGCGATTCTCCGCCATGGGTGGCGGACTCGGCTTCTCGGCTAGGGAGACTCGGGCGTCACCTCGAGGACGACGGTCTCGCGCGAGGCCGCGCCGACGATCAGTAGCGCAATCGCGGCGCCGACGACCAAGACCGCCGCGCTCGCGATCAACCCGGTCTTGACCTTGGGCGAGATCACGTTGCGTCGCCGCTCGCGAGCGCCCGCGTCGACCCGCTCGCCGTGCTCGACCCAGAGCACGCTGACGAGGTCGACCTCGTCGGCGGCGAGCGAGGAGCGAATGCCCAGCTCTTCGTCGATCCGGCAGTCGTAGCTGAGCAAGACTGGATCTTGGCGATCGGGCAGGTAGCCGACGCGGATGATCAAGTCGTCGCGACCTTCGCGGCAGAGCACGCGGGCCTCGGCAGCGCCCGCGCGAAGCCTTCGCACGACCGTCTGCGGGTTGCTCGATCCGCGAGCGGAGAGCTCGAGTCGATCGAGCAGCGCACGCTCGCCCTTGTCGCCGAGGGCCTCGGGCGAGAGCCCGACCGCGACCCGGATCGACTCGCTCTTGGCCAAGTCGGACGGCAAGTTGGGCGGCGGCAGCTCGGTCCGCAGCGGCCCGCCCTCGGGCTCGTCGTCGGGCCGCGCGGGACCTTCGACTCGATCGGGATCATCGGGATCGTCGGGATCATCGACCGGCTCCGGTTCGAAGCCATGAATGGTGACGATGGTGTCGGGCTCGCGCGCGCGCGTGGGCGGAGGTCCGGCCCAGACCGGCATCGGCACCAGACTCGCGAGCAGGCCCAGCATTCGAAGCAGGCGCGTTCGAAGGCTGGTGGTCCGAAGGCTGCTAGCGCCGAGCATGCAGCCGATTTATCGCCCAGACTTCGCGGGCTCGCAGGCCGGTCATGAACTGCACGCCACAGCTCGCTGCCGACGAGCGATCGATCCAGCGGACCTCGGCCTCGGCTCGGATCGCGTCGTGCAGCAGCGGCAGCTTGAACTCGACCCGGAGCCGCTCACCGACCCGCGGCGGCGCGCCTTCGAGTCGCAAGCGCATGCCGCCCGTGCTGACGTCCTCGCTCGTGCATTGAAAGCTGAGGTCGCCACGCGTCACCTGGACGATGACCTCGTAGTCGAAGCGCTGATTGTCGCGACGATCGCTGGGATCGCTCGCGCCCTGGGTCGTCGACATGCCGACCAGTCTACACCAACGCGAGGCCCGTCGACCCCGACTCTTGCACGCGGGATGACGATTCGTCCGAGTGGCCTTTCGATCCAAACCTTGGGCGCTCGGCCAACCCGCCCATGCTCAATCTTGCTCGTTCCCGGCCGCGCCGCCCCGAGCTGGGGCGGATAATTCTGGCACGGCTGGACCCGCGTCGCCTCGGGCGGGTCGGCGTCGCTCGGCGAACCACACTCGGTAGGCGCGCATCTTGGCCTGCTGGTCCTCGGGCGCGCGCCGCTTGCAGGTCGAGCGCTCGTCGCTGCCCTCGGCCGCGCCCCACCGGACCTCGGGGCAGTCGTTGGGGTTGTAGGCGGACTCGAAGGCCTCGGCGCGGGCGAGGATCTCGTCGAGGCGCAGCGTCCACTTGCTGCCGTCCGATCGCTCGTACTCGATCGCTCGCGCGGGATCGGCCAGCAGCAGCTCGCGCTGCTCGGCGAGGTAGCCGAGGGTCTGCTCGAGCAAGGCCGGGTCGGCCTCGAGCCCGAACGCGTCGGGGTTGCGGCGGACCTTGTCGTCGAAGCCTCGGACCACGTCCATCGCGATCAGCAAGCGCAAGTCGCGGGCCGGGGTCGAGAAGTCCTCCCAAGCACCGGTGGTCTCGAACACCTCGTGCCCCCAGGGCATCTCGGCCAGGTCCTTGGGGTTCTTCGCGAACCAAGCCAGGCCGTTGCCGACCGAGGTCACGCGCACGCGGACCGCCTCGGCCAGCGCGTCGACGGCCTCTGCTTGGGCGGCGAAGGGGCTGCGCGTGCCCGGGGTGATCAGCCGCTCCATCCGATCATAGAAGTCGAGCGCCGCGAGCTCGCGCTGCTCCATCGACACGTCGCCGTAGTCGCGCAGCTTGGCCAGGGTCTCGTCGCTCGCTTGAACCCACGCGAGGGTCTCGCCCTCGCCGACCGAGGTGACCGGCCGAAACGCCTTGAACCCGCTGCCGCCGAGGGTCGGGTCGGCCTGGTTCCACAAGAAGTTGCCCTCCCAAAAGCGCTTGCGGGTGATCGAGGCGTCGGGCTGGCCGTCGATCGCGAACAGGATGCCCGGCTTGTCGCCGCGCGGCTCGACCAGCTCGACCAGGACCAGGATGTGTCCATAAGGATCGGCGTAGACGATGCCCGGTCGGAGGCCGCGACGATCGAGCGCGACCGGATAGAGGTCGCTGAGCGAGTCGCCGAAGGCGGTCCGGCCGTTGCCGGTGTGCACGCCCCAGCCCAGGGTCTTGCGGAAGAAGTGCTCGACCAGGGCGCCGTGGGTCGGCAGCACCGGCGCGACCGGGTCGATCCAGTTGGGCTTGAGGTCGGGCAGGTCCGCGTTGGTCCGCAGATCGAAGCAGGTCGGCGGCTTGCCCTTGCCCCGCGAGCAGCGACGAAACCCGAAGGGCAGGCCCCGCTTGTAGGCGAAGTAGGCCCGCAGGAAATAGGGCGTGTCGGCGCAGTCGGGTTCGAGCGTCATGCCGACGCCGGGGTCGTCTTCGGCGCGGCCGAGGTGATCGTGCAACAAGTTGCGCTGACGATCGCTGGTGACCTCGCTCAGCGACTTCCATGCGAGGTCCTGATCAGGCGCTCCGGCGAAGAGCTCGCGCAGCCAAGCGCTGTAGAGCGCCTCTTCTTGGCGATCCCAGAAGCGCTCGACCGGCCAGACCCGGGTCATGTCGGCCAGGCTCTCGTCGCGGTAGCGACCGTTGCGAACGTTGAAGGCCTGGCAGCGCAGGCCCTTGCCCGCGCGCCCGACCACGACCTCGAACTTGCCGCTCTCGCTGGGCGTGAAGCGAGCGATGGTCGCCGCCGGTACGCCCAGGCGATGCACGGCCTCGATCGCCACCGGCTGGCCGTCGAGCTCGATCCGCAGGGCGAGCGCTTCTTCGCCCGCGAGCGTCGCCGCGAGCACCCGGACCTCTTGGCCTTTGGCCGGGTTGAGCGGCGAGATCAGGATGCCGAGATCGCGGTCGCGCTCCTTGCTCGTCGGACAGGTCCCGGCCTGCTCGGGCGGCGGTGGATCGGCGGGAGCTGGCGCCGCGCGAGCGAAGCGGGCCATGAAGGCGTCGAGGCTCTCGGCCTCGGCCGCGCCGACGAGCGCGACCTCGCCAGCGTCGGTCGACTCGGCAGCCGGCTTCGCACCCGTCGCGGCGCCATCGAGCTCGGGCGCGCCGGGATCGGTCGCCCCGCGTCCGCCCCCGCATGCGAGCGCGAGCGCGAGCAGGACCGGCGCGGCCCAGGTTCGGAGGAGCGACATCGCCTCGGTGATACCGAGCCCTCTCGAGCTTGGCCAGGCATCCGCGCGAAAGCCCGCTCGCATGCTCGCAGCGGCGACGCCCGAACTACGAAACCAGCTCGCGCGCGGGCGCCTGTGGTACCTAGTAGCCGATGCGGATCCTCGTCGCCGACAAGTTCTCGTCCGCCGGACTGGCCGCCATCGAGCAGCTCGGCCACCCGGTCATCTACAACCCCGACCTGAGCGCCGAGGGCCTGCCCGCCGCGCTGGCCGAGGAGCGACCCGAGGTCCTGGTCGTGCGCTCGACCGAGGTCCGCGAGGCCGCCTTCGCGGCCGGCGATCGACTCTCGCTGGTCATCCGCGCCGGCGCAGGCGTCAACACGATCGACCTCGAGGCCGCGAGTCGGCGCGGCGTGTTCGTGTCCAACTGTCCGGGCAAGAACGCGATCGCGGTCGCCGAGCTGGCGATGGGCCTGATCCTCGCGCTCGATCGGCGGATCTGCGAGGCCACGGCCGAGCTGGCCGCGGGCTCGTGGAACAAGAAGAAGTACAGCAAGGCCGAGGGCGTGTTCGGCCGGCGACTCGGCTTGATCGGCTTCGGGGCGATCGGCCGCGAGCTCGCGAGTCGGGCCCGGGCCTTCGGCATGCGCGTCTCGGTCTTCGATCCCTTCGTCGACGCCGAGTACGCTGCGGCCCGCAAGATCGAGGTGCTCGGCCAGCTCGACGAGCTGCTCGGCAAGTGCGACGTCGTCAGCGTGCACGTGCCCTACCGCGAGAGCACGCGCCACATGATCGGCGCGCGCGAGCTCGGCCTGATGAAGAAGGGCGCGCTGCTGATCCACACCTCGCGCGGCGGGGTGGTCGACGATCTCGCCCTGGCCGAGGCGGTCAAGAGCGGGCATGTGCGCGCCGGTCTCGACGTGTTCGAGGGCGAGCCCGACGCGGGCACGGCCGCGTTCGAGCTGCCCCTGCGCGGGGTCGAAGGCATCTACATGACCCCGCACGTCGGCGCCTCGACCGAGCAGGCCGCCGACGCGATCGCGGCCGAGACCGTGCGCATCATCAAAGAGTTTGGCGAGCGCGGCTCGGTGCCCAACGTGGTCAACCTCGTCACCGATCGGACCGGGCTCTACAACTTGGTCGTGCGTCACCTCGATCGCGTCGGCGTGCTCGCGGGCGTGCTCGATGCCCTGCGCCGCTCGCAGATCAACGTGCAAGAGATGAGCAACGTCGTGTTCAAGGGCGCCGAGGGGGCCGCGTCGGCGACCATCGTGCTCGAGAACGAGCCCAGCGCCGAGCTGCTCGACGAGATTCGCCGCGACGAGAGCGTGCTCGCCGTCGACCTGCGCTCGCGATGAACGACGCGCTCCGGCTCGAGCAGGAGGCCGCGCTGGTCCTGATCGCCCACGGCTCGCCCGACCCCGACTGGCGACGGCCGCTCGAGCAGCTGCACGCCAGGCTGGGCGAGCAGCTCGGCCATGATCGGGTCGCGCTCGCCTACCTCGCGCACGCGCCCGGACTCGAGCACGCGATCGAGCACTTGGCCGCGCTCGGCCACCGCAAGCTGGTGATCGTCGCGGCCCTGCTCTCGCCGGGCGGGCGCCATGTGAAGCAGGACATCCCCGAGGCGGTCGCGGCCGCGCGGGCTCGCTTTGGCGAGCTCGAGCTGCGCTTGATCCCCGGAGCGCTCGGCGACGACGACGACGTGATCGCGGCGCTGGCCGCCGCGACCCTGCGCCGCTTGAGGTAGCTGCTAGCGCGCGCGAACCATCACTCGCCCGAGGGCAGCGGCGGACCGGCCAGATCGTCGGCTTCGAGCTGCAGGGCGAGCGCGAGCGCGAGCTCGTCGTCCGGCAGCGTGGGCGGGGCCTCGACCTTGCCGCGGACCCACAGGTGGTGCTCGATCGCGTCCACCAAGCGGCGGGTGCTTCGGCGATCGATCGCGCTGATCTGAAAGTGGTTGCTCGGCAGCGCCTCGGGCTCGAGCTGCTGCTCGGGCGGGAGCCGATCGCACTTGTTGAAGACCATGAAGCGATCGACGTCGCCGGCCCCGAGATCGGCGAGGATCGCCTCGACGGTGGCGATCTGTTGGGCGCTGTCGGGGTCGGTCGCGTCGACGACCTGCAAGAGCAGGTCGGCGTCGGCGATCTCTTCGAGCGTGGCCGAGAAGGCCTGGCGCAGCGCGGGCGGAAGATCGCGGATGAAGCCGACGGTGTCGAGCAGCACGACCTCGCGGTCATGCGGGAAGCGAACCCGGCGGACGGTCGGGTCGAGGGTCGCGAAGAGCTTGTTCTCGGCCCGGACCTCGGAATTGGTCACGGTGTTGAGCAGCGTGCTCTTGCCCGCGTTGGTGTAGCCGACGATCGCGACGACCGGGACCTCGCTGCGCCGCCGCGCCGAGCGTCGCTGCTCGCGTTGCCGGCCGAGGTGCTCGAGCCGGTTCTCGAGCTCGCCGATGCGAGCCTTGGCTCGGCGACGATCGATCTCGAGCTTGGTCTCGCCCGGTCCACGGCCACCGATGCCGCCCGCGAGCCGCGACATCATCGTGCCCTTGCCGACCATTCGCGGCAGCCGATAGCGCAGCTGGGCGAGCTCGACCTGCAGCTTGCCGTCGCTGCTGCTCGCGTGCTGGGCGAAGATGTCGAGGATCAGCATGGTCCGATCGATGACCATGAGATCGGTCTGCTCGCTGATCTCGCGCGCCTGCGAGGCGCTCAGCTCGGGGTCGCAGATCAGCAGCTCGACGTCTTGCTCGAGCGCCTGGACCAAGACCTCGCGCAGCTTGCCGGAGCCGAGGAAGGTCCGCGGATCGGGGAACTTCCGCCGCTGGACGATCAGGTCGACCATGTGCACGCCCGCGGTTCGACACAGCTCGCGCAGCTCGGCCTGGCGGGCCTCGACCCCGCCTTGCCGGTTCATCGCGTCGGTGTGGACCTGCAAGACGATCGCCCGCGTGCCTTGGCCCTCGGCTCGCGCGGCCTCGGTCGCCGCGACCAGCTGGGCCTCGAGATCGCGCAAGAAGGCGGTCAGATCGCTGGGCAGATCGGGGCGCGGATGCTCGACTTGGTTGCGACCGCCCGCGTCGGGCGAGAACAAGGCCAGGGGCGCACGCGCGAAGCTCCGAACCTCGAAGCCGCGACCGAAGCGACCCGGGCTCAGCGTGGCCATGTCGACCTGGACGCCGCCGGGGCTGTCGTGCAAGGTCGCGACCAGATCGAGGCGGAGCTTGGCGAGGTCGGCCAGCTCCTCACGATCGAGACCCTCGGCGACCAAGTGGGTCGCCACGAGTCGAACGCCACGCAGACGCCCGTCGACGCCGCGAACGCGCTCGAACTCGGGCAGCTCCAAGCTGTGCGCGTCGCCGAGGATCACCCGAATGACCCGACCGCGACGATCGATGAACAAGCCGATCCGGCGGTTGAGCTCGTGCGCGAGCTCGAGCAGATCGCGGGCGACCGGCGGGCTGATCAAGCGATCGGCAGGGACTCGCCGCTCGGCCAGACGCACGAGCGCTTTGGCTTGACTGGGTTTGAGGCTGGAGGTGTCGCCGTGAACGACTTCGGTCATCGGGTCTCGGAGCGCGAGTGCAGGCCGCCGAAGGCGGATTCAGCCCAGCAATGTGCGACCGACTCCGCGAAAGGCAAGTCGCCCATCAATCCAGGACCTTGAGCGCGACGGCCAACGCCTGCTGAGCACGTCGGGCGGCGTCGCTGCGAGCCGCGAGCTGGCTCTCGAGCTCTTGCTGCCGGGCCTCGAGATCGGCCAGGTTCTGCTCGAGCCGCTCGCGCAGCGCTCGGGCCTCGGCCTGGGCGGTCTGGGTCGCCTCGCGGGCTTGGTCGAGCTCGGTCGCGGCGCTCTTGCGCTCGGCCGCGGCCGCGTCCGAGGCGGCCATCGCCGCTTCGGTCACTTCGTTCAGCTGGACCCGCAGCTGATCGCTCTGCTTCTCGAGGAACTCGAACTCGGACTGATGATCCTCGGCTTGGGCGGCCAGCTTCTCTTCGAGCTCGGCGAGCTTCTGGGCGGCTTCGGCCTCGCTGGCTTGCCGGGCTTGGTCGGCGTCGGCGAGCGCTTGCTCGGCCGCTTGCTTGGCGGTCTCGATCGCCGCGAGCTGCTCGCTCAGCGACTGCGCCCGCGCTTCGGTCTCGGCCGCGCGAGCCTGGCTCTCGCTCAGCTGGGTCTGCGTCGCTTCCAGCTGGCCCCGCGTCGCTTCGAGCTCCGAAGCGCCCGCCTCGAGCTGGGCCTGACGCTCGCCCAGCTGAGCCTGCGCCGCGTCGAGCTGGGCCTGACGCTCGCCCAGCTGGGCCTGCGCCGCATCGAGCTGGGTCTGACGCTCGCCCAGCTGGGTCTGGGCGTCGGCGAGCTCGGCCTCGAGCTCGCGCTGCCGGCCTTCGACGATCGCCAGTCGGCCCTCGAGCTCCTGCCGAGTCACCTCGACCGCGGCCACGCGATGGCCAGCGGCCTCGGCCTCGACCTTGAGCTCGCCGAGCTCGCTGGCCAAGCTGTCGCGCTCTTGCTCGGCTTGGGCGGCTTGCTCGTCGCGCTCGGCGAGTCGCTGCTGGGCCGCTTCGAACTTGCTCTCGGCCTCGCCGACGCGCTCGCGCAGCTCGGCGAGCTGCTTGTCCGCGGCGTCGAGCTGAGCCTCGACCTCCTTGGCCTTCTTTTGCGCGACCTCGAGTCGGGTCTTGAGCCCCTCTTCGCGCTTGCGCTGGGTCTCGCTGTTGCGGGTCGCCGCGTCGGCTTCTTCTTGGGCCGAGATGATCTGCTCTTCGAGCGCGAGCGCGCGCGACTCGGCCTCGCTCGCGGTCGCCTCGAGCTGCCGGTTCTTGTGCTTGGCGTCGAGGATCGCTCGCTCGCGCAGCTCGAGCTCGTCGCGCAGCGCGAGCAGCTCGCGATCTTTCTTGTTGAGCTCGGAGCGAAGCCGCAGCAGCTCGCGCCGACTCGACAGGCGATCGCCCGAGTTCTCGCGCTCGACCGCCTCGGGTGCGTCGGCTTCGGGTCCCTCGGCGAGCGCGACCTCGAGTCGTGCGGGCTCGGATGCGGGCTCCGCTTCCGGCTCAGGCTCCACCTCGGGCTCGAGCTCCGCTTCCGGCTCAGGCTCAGCCTCGGGCTCGGGCTCGGGCTCGGGCTCAGGCTCAGGCTCAGGCTCAGGCTCAGGCTCCGGCAACTCGACGAGCGGCTCGTCCGCGGGCTCCGGCTCCGGCTCGAGCGGCAGATCATCGTCGTCGTCGAAGGTCAGCGCGGCGAAGGCAGCGTCGGTCTCTTCACCGAGATCGATCGTCTCGCCCTTGGCGGGCTCGCTCGCCGGGGCTTCGGCAGCAGGTGGAGGCGCGGCTTCGGCTTGGTCCTCGTCGAAGTCGATGTCGCCGAAGTCGTCGAGATCGTCGACCTCCGGCTCGGGCTCGACTTCGGGCTCGGGCTTGGGCTCGGGTGCGGGCGCCGGGACCGAGCGGGCCGAAGCTCCGTTGCCACCGATGCGCTCGGCCGGCAGCGGCAGCAAGGTCCGGACCGTGCCGACCAGATCCTCGGCCCGGATCGGCAGACGGATGTACTCGTCGGCCCGAGTCTTGAGCTTGCCGTGCTGTTGGAACACGTCGTCGGCGACGTCCGACGCGTACATGATCAGCGGGATGTACTTGGTCTCGTCGTTGCGCCGCAGCTTGTTGCAGACCGAGAAGCCGGACGCGCCCGGCAGCTCGACGCGCAAGAAGATGATGTCGGGCGTCATCGTGCGCGCGAGGTTCATCGCCTCGTTTGGCTCGGGCGACGAGGAGAACTCGAGGCCGAAGGGCTCGAGCGACTGCTCGATCCGGGTTCGGGCGTCGGCGTCAGCGTCGATGATCAGCGCAGAGAACACGGGACGCGAGACTATCTTCGGCTCGCTTCGCTCGCTACTTCGATTCTAGGACGGCTCCCCGCTCGCCTGCGGCTCGCTCCTCCTTCGCCTCGACGAAGCGCCCTCGCGGCCCCGCGCGGGTCCCCGGGCTCACTCGCCCTGGCGGAGGGCTTCGCCGAGCTCGAGCAGGCGGCGAAAGTCGGGCTCGGCCGCGTCGATGGCCTCGAGCGGGGTGTGGCCCTGCTCGACGCTCAGGCTGTGGTGTACGGGCCCGAGCACGAACTCGACCCGCGCTCGCCCTCGCTGATCGCGGCCGAGGTAGTAGGTGTGGCCCCTAAACACTTGACGGGTACCCGTCGGCTCGGTCATCGCCGCGCGACGCTGGCGGTCGATCATGACCCGGCCTTCGGCGTCGCGATAGTTGATGGCGCGGCTGTCGGTCGAGGCGCTGACCTGCTCGACGCCGTTCGGAAGCGAGCCTTGGGCGGCGAACTGGATCGGGAAGCGCTCGGTCTCGCCACTCCCAGCCCGCTGATGCAGCGCGAAGGACTGGGCGAGACCGCCGTCGAGGTGGACGCCCCCGACCCCATCGAGCTCGCCGCTGCGGACGACGAAGAAGAGCAGCGCCGCCGCAGCAGCAGCCGGCATCATCAACAGGGCGCCCTTGCTGAAGGCGCCGAGGCGGCCGAGGATCGGAGCGAGTCGACCGCGTCGCTCGGCCTGCTCGCGCTCGCGATCGACGGCGTCGAGATCGGCGAGGACTCGCGCGCGCAAACCGCTGGGCGCACCCTCGAGCGCGAGCTCGCGCAAGAGCGCTCGCACCCGCTGCTGCTCGCCGACGATGGCCTGGTACTCGGGGTTGGCCGCGATCTGCTCGGCGACCAAGTCGTGCTCTTCGGCGGACAGCTCACCGTCGACGTAGGGCTGAAGCAGCCCGACCAATTCGGCGCGGTCGTGATCGTGGGATTCGAAGCTCATGGTGTGTCCTTCGTGCAGAAATTCGTCGGGGCTCAGGCCCGCTTGCGATCGCGCCAGGCCGCGAGGTCGACCGCCTCGGCGCCGGTGCCCTTGCGGCCGCGCGCGCGCGTGCTCTCGCGCTCGGCCGCGGGCGGAGCGTCTTCGTCGACGAAGCCGATCTCGCGCGCATGCTCGTAGAGCAGCTTGTGCAGGGCCTTGCGACCCCGATAGATGCGGCTCATCACCGTGCCGATCGGGCACTCCATGATGTCCGCGATCTCTTTGTAGGAGAGGCCCTCGAGATCCGCGAGCGTGACCGCCAGGCGATAGTCGGGCGGCAGCGCGTCGAGGGCCTCGCGGATCTTCGCTTGGGTGATCTGACCGAGCACGACCTCTTCGGGGCCGGCGGGTTGGCTGGTCGAGTTGGCCAGCGCGACGCCGGGCCCGAGCGAGCTCATCTGCGCGTTGACGTCGGCGTGGAAGCTCCGCGCGCGACCCTTGCGGTGGTAGCCGTTGATGAAGGTGTTGCGCAGGATCGTGAACAACCACGCCTTGATGTTGGTGCCGCGCTGAAACGTGTCCCAGAACCGGTAGGCCCGAACCATCGAGTCTTGGACGAGGTCCTCGGCCTCGGCCGGGTCACGAGTCAGGCGCATGGCGGCGCCATATAAATTGTCCAGCAGCGGGAGCGCGGAGTGCTCGAAATCTTGCCGGGCGGCGACTTCCATCGGGGGACGCGAACTCGACTCGCTCATCGCTATTCCTGAAGCTTGCCCGCCGCGAGGACGGCCAGGCTCTCTCGCGTATATAGCGCGGCGGTCTCGATGCTGCGGGCCGACGCCTCGCGATCGAGCGAGAGGCCGGGCGCGAGCTCGACCAGATCAGCGCCGATCAGCTCGAATTCACGACCCACGGCCTGGATCACGGCGACGACCATCGCCGGCGTCAGGCCGCCCGGCTCCGGCGTCCCGCAGGCGGCCGCCCAGTGCGCGTCGGTGCCGTCGATGTCATTACTCACGTAAACCCGCCGGATGCCGCGGAAGTGGAGGTGCTCGACGACCCGCTTGGCGAGCACCTCGGCGCCGAGCTCGATCGCCTCGTTCGCCCAGATCTGCCGGACCTCGAGCTCGCGCTCCCAGTGGCCACGATCGCGCGCCGAGGCTCGGATGCCGATCTGGATCATCCGCTCGCCGCCGCCGAGCAGCGCGTTGGCGTGGAAGGCCCAGGTCGCAAAGCAGATCCTGATGCCGAGTCGCTCGGGCAGCAGATCGGTGTGCGCGTCGAAGTGGACGACGCCGACCTCGTGCACGCGATCGAGCTCGAGCAGCGGAGCGATGACCGGCCAGGTGACGGTGTGATCGCCCCCGAGCGTGAACAAGGTCAGCTCGGGCGCGTGCGCGAGCAAGAGTCGACGAACCCGCTCGGCCATGCCGACCGGCGAGACCGGCAGCGTGCGCCGGCGACCGACCTCGAGCTCGGGCCAGAGCGCGTCTTGGCAGCGCATCCGCTGGCCCATCGCGAGCATCGGCTCGTCGAGCAGGTGCGGGATGCAGAACACGTCGCCGAGATCGGGCGCGGGCGCGCGACCGAGGGCCGACCGGATCGCCTCGGGTCCGCGCGCGGCCCCACGAACGATCCCAGCCCCGGTGTCGCTGGGGATCGCGAGGATCGCGACCTTGGGCTTGGCCGCGATCAGCTCGGCGATGTGCTCGCGCCACGCTCGCTGCTCGTCGAATTCTCCGAGGTACGCGCGGGTCTTGTCGAGCAGCTCGCGCTTGCCGGTCGAGACCGTGTGGATCCCCTGCCCCGGCGGCCGCAGCAACCAGCCGAGCTCGTCGAGCCGCTCGTCGGCGCTGAGCGAGCCGGGGTCCGGGCTTGGAGGCAGCAGCTCGCGCATCCCCGCAGCATAGAACGTGAGGGAGGCCAGCCGAAGCGCCGGCCAAAAAGACATACCCTCGCGCCGCATGAGCGACTACGAGAGCCCCCTGGCGACCCGCTACGCGACCCGAGCGATGCTGGAGAACTTCTCCGATCGCCGCCGCGCGCTGCTCTGGCGCGACCTGTGGATCGCCTTGGCCAAGGCCGAACACCAGCTCGGGCTACCGGTCGGCGCCGCGCAGATCGAGGCGCTCGTCGAGGCGCGCGAGCAGATCGACTTCGCCCGCGTCGCCGCGCTCGAGGCCGAGCTGCGCCACGACGTGATGGCCCACGTGCATCACTATGGCGAGGTCGCGGGAGCCGAGGCCGGCAAGATCATCCACCTCGGCGCGACCAGCTGCTACGTGACCGACAACGCCGAGCTGGTGATGATGCGGGCCGGGCTCGAGCTCTTGATGGATCGCCTCTACACGGTGCTGACTCAGCTCGGCAGCTTCGCGGCGACCTGGCGCGCCGAGCCGGTCCAGGCCTACACGCACTTTCAACCGGCGCAGCTGACCACGGTCGGCAAGCGAGCGACCTTGTGGGCGCAGGACTTCTTGCTCGATCTCGAGACCCTCGAGGGCTTGATCGAGCGGCTGCCGATGCGCGGGGTCAAGGGCACGACCGGCACCCAAGCGTCGTTCTTGGCCTTGTTCGACAAGGCCGAGGATCCCCACGCCCAGGTCCGCGAGCTCGATCGACAGGTCTGCGCGGCGATGGGCTTCGCCAAGTCGATCCCGGTCTCGGGCCAGACCTACACGCGCAAGCTCGACACCTGGATCGTCTCGGCCCTGGCCGACATCGCTGGTTCGGCGGCCAAGTTCGCGACCGACCTGCGCTTGCTCGCGCACGAGCGCGAGCTCGACGAGCCTTTCGAATCGAAGCAGATCGGCTCGTCGGCGATGGCCTACAAGCGCAACCCGATGCGCTCCGAACGAATCTGCTCGCTCGCCCGCTTCGTCCACTCGCTCGCGACCAGCCCGCGCGAGACCCATGCAAACCAATGGCTCGAGCGCACGCTCGACGACAGCGCCAACCGGCGGCTCGTGATCACCGAGGCCTTCTTGGCGACCGACGCGATCTTGAACCTGGTCGTCGACGTCAGCGCGGGGCTGGTCGTCAACCCGGCGATGCTGGCCAAGAACATGGCCGACGAGCTGCCCTTCATGGCGACCGAGAACGTGCTGATGCGCGCGGTCGAGGCCGGCGGTGATCGCCAGGCCCTGCACGAGACGATCCGCAAGCTCAGCCTCCAAGCGGCCGAGCGGCTCAAGCAAGGCGAGAGCAACGACTTGATCGCGCGCATGCAGGCCGACCCGCAGCTGGGCGAGTTCGTCGACGCGCAGGCGCTCGATCCCCGCCGCTACGTCGGGCGCTCGCCCGAGCAGGTCGACGAGTGGCAGGCCGAGCTCGCTGGGGTGCTCGAGCGCCACCAGCATCGCGCGGGTCGCTTCAGCGCTCGCGTTCGGGTCTGACGCAGGCCGCAAAACACCGTCTCGGGCGCGCGCGTGGGCCCGTGTTGCGAACCCGCGGGCGAAGTTCGGGCTTTGGTAGCCTGAACCATGCGCTCGCGCCCTGCCCTCCCCCTGACTTGCGTCTTCTTGCTCGCCGCGTGTGGCGGTGGTGGCAGCGGCAGCTCCAACACCAACGCCGACGAGATCGGCACCGACTCGCTCACGACCAACACCGAGCAAGGCACCGAGGTCGCCGACACCAACGACTCGAGCTCGTCGAACAGCGACACGAGCGACACGACCAACACGTCCAGCACCAGCGCGAGCACGACCGACGGCACGAGCACGACCAACACCAGCGGCAACGACGATCAGAACCCCAAGTTCGACACGCTGGTCGTGCCCGACGCGGGCATGGGCAACTGCGGCGGCGATGGCATGGGCGATCCGCCCTGGTCGTACATCTGGGTGGCCAACTCGGGCGAGGGCACGATCTCGAAGGTCGACACGGTCACGCTGATCGAAGAGGGCCGCTACCGGACCCGAGCGGACAACGCCGGCAGCCCCTCGCGGACCTCGGTCAACTTGACCGGCGACGTCGCGGTCGCCAACCGCGAGGGCAGCGTGACCAAGGTGATCGCGCTACTCGAGAACTGCGACGAGATGCACAACGGCCAGCCCGGCCTCCAGACCTCGACTGGCAAGAACGACGTGCTCGCGTGGGGCCAGGACGACTGCGTGGCTTGGAACACGCCCTTCCCCGGCTTCAACACCCAGCGGCCGGTCGCGTGGACCTCGGGCCTGCTCGACCCGAACACCTGCGAGGTCACCGATCAATTCGTCTGGACCGCGGCGGCGGTCCACAGCCAGGGCGGCAGCACCCACGTGTTCCGGATCAACGGCGACGACGGCACGGTCGACGCCGACATCCCGATCCCGGCGATCGGTGCCGGCTACTTCGGCCCCTACGGCGGCGCGGTCGACTCCGAGAACGACTTTTGGTTCGTCACCTACGACACCTCGCAGCTGGTCCAGGTCGACTTCGAGACGCTCGCGGTCGACATCTATCCGGTCGGCGTCCAGTGCCCCTACGGGTTCACGATCGACTCGCTCGATCGGCCCTGGGTCGGCGAGTTCTGCAGCGGCTCGGGCTTCTTCGACCCCGAGACCCAGCAATGGACGACCGTGCCCGGCGTGACCGGCTACGGTCTCCAAGAGGACGACGAGGGCGTGATGTGGATCGCGACCTTCAGCCCGCCTGGCCTGCGCGGGATCGACATCGAGACCCTGCAAGAGGTCAAGTGGATCATGCTGCCGACCCAGTCGTCGCGGGGCGTGAGCGTCGACTTCTATGGTTATGTCTGGTTCGTCGATCAGCAGACCAGCGCCTGGAAGGTCGACACCGACGCGGGGACTTGGGAGTCCTACGCCGGGTTGAACAGCCCCTACACCTACTCGGACATGACCGGGCACGGGCTCAACCTGGTCTCGGGCGGCATCCCGCAGGGCTGAGTGAGGCGCACGCGGGCGAAGTCGCTCGCTCCGATGCATGCGGGCGAGGCCACGGATCCATGTACACTCGCGCCGGCACGATCATGTCCCGCGCAGCCAAGCTCGACCTCGCCTTCGTCCTCGTCCTGGCCCTCCCCAGCTGGGCCTGCGCCGGTGGCCAGGGCGACGAGGCGATCACCTTCGGCAACACCACGCCGACCTCGGTCGGCGACAGCAACGACGAGGTCGGGGGCGACACCACCGACACGAGCGACAGCGCCGACACCAGCGACAGCGCCGACACCAACGACACCAGCAATCCCGGCTGCGGCGACGGGACGATCGGCGGCAACGAGGCCTGCGACGGCGGCAGCCTGGCCGGCCAGACCTGCCTCTCGCTCGGCTTCGACGGCGGCCAGCTCGGCTGCTTCCCCGACTGCTCGGCGCTCGACACCAGCGGCTGCTTCAGCGACAGCTGTGGCAACGGCTTCGTCGAGCCGCCCGAGGTCTGCGACGGGGTCGACCTCGACGGGCAGAACTGCGTGTCGCAGGGCTACGACGGCGGCGTGCTGACCTGCACCGAGTCGTGCTCGAGCTTCGACACCAGCATGTGCACGCTCGACACCTGCGGGAACGGCCAGATCGACGGGTCCGAATTGTGCGACGGCAACAACCTCGGCGGGGCCAGCTGCGTCTCGGTCGGGTTCTCGGGCGGCACGCTCGGCTGCTCGCCCAACTGCGACAGCTACGAGATCGCCGGCTGCAGCAGCGAAGCCTGTGGCAACAACGTGCTCGAGGCCGACGAAGCGTGCGACAACCTCAACCTGGCCGGCGAGAGCTGTGCGACCCAGGGCTACGGCCGCGGGCTGCTCCAGTGCACGCTCAATTGCAGCGGCTTCGACACCTCGGAGTGCAACGACGGAAATTGCTGCACGGCCAAGCCGACCTCGGGCTGCCAGGTGCCCTTTGTCGAGAACTGCGTGTGTGCGATCGACGACTACTGCTGCACGACCGCGTGGGACAACGCCTGCGTCGGGATCGCGGTCAGTGACTGCACCGCGCAGTGCTGAGCGGTCTATACTCGGCCGCGATGCTCCGCCGCACGCCCCTGCTCGCGCTCGCGCTCCTCGCTTGTCACACCGCGCGCACCGACGCGGGCAACGAGGCGCCCGCGAGCCCCGAGGCCGCGCGAGCCTCCGACACCCAACCAGCACCCGCGCACCTGCGGCTGCCCTGGGGCGCGACCTTGTACGCGGCCCCGAACGAACACACGATCGCGCTGCAGCTCGGCGTCGCCGAAGACGTCGGCACGTCGCGCCCTGCCGTCGCGGTCGTTGGCCGAGAGGGCGACTTTTGGAAGGTCGCGCGGATCGACGACGTGACCCGCAGCGAGCTCGGAGCCGATTCGATCGAGGGGCTCGATTTTTATGATCTCGCGCTCTACCTGCCGGTCGGCGTCGGCGATCCGATCCAGCCGATCCCGCCCGGGCCCGACGCCGAACCCGAACCCAGCCATGCCGTGAGCTCGGCCCGAGCCGAGGCGCTCGCGGCGAATTCCGGGTTGCTCGGCGCGCTCGCCCAGACGTCCGCCAACCCACCGCTGCAGTCGGGTGGCCAGCGACCGCCCGGGCTCGAGACCGACTTTCGCGTGGGCCCGCCGAGCACCGTCTATTGGTCCGACGGTCGGGTCGCCGGGCAGGTCGTGCGCGAGCACGCCTTCGTCGATCGAGGCTCGAGCCGAGCCAGCACGGCGGGCCCGCTGCGCTGCTTCGGCGTTCGAGTCGGACCCGACGATGGCGGCCAGGGTGAGCTCTGCTTCGCCGAGGCTCGAGTCGTCGAAGCCAAGGTCGAGCCCGAGCCCGAGTGGATGTTCGCCAACGTGTTCGGGGACGACGACCTCGCTAGCCTCGAGGCCTACGGCAACCTCTACGGGGACGACTACGGGGGCGGTGGACTCGGGCTGGTCGGCACTGGCGAGGGCGGTGGCGGTGGCGGTCTCGGAGGGATCGGCGGCGTCACGATCGGCAGCGGCGGTGGTGGAGGCGGCGGCGACGGGATCGGCAGCGTCGGCATCGGCACGATCACGCCCCAATCCGCCACCGACCTGAAGCTGGGCAAGCCCAAGATCACCGGCACGCTCGACGCCAACGTCGGCCGAAGGATCATCCGGACGCACTTCGACGAGCTGCGCGACTGCTGGCTCGCCGAAGGAGCGACGGGCGGCACGGTCGAGCTCGGCCTCGACTACGACGCCCAAGGCGACGTCGTGGCCGTCCGCGCGAGCTCGGGCAACAAGGCCGTCGACGCCTGCGTCGCCAAGGCTGCGAAGTCGTGGAGCTTCCCCTCGGGGGTCGAGGGCTCGATCAGCCTGATCGCGAGCTTCGGCGACGCCATCCCCTGACCCATCGACGTGATCGAATCACCGGCCCAGGGCACACTCCGAGCATGCGTTCTCATGTGTACCTGAGCTTGGCCCTGCTGCTGCTTCCCGCCTGCCCGGATCCCGAGCCGCAGAGCGATGACGAGGGCAACGCGACCAGCGACTCCGACTCGACCGGCTCCGACTCGACCGACACGGGCCCGCTCGACTCGACGCATGGGGTCGTGAAGCTCGAGGTCGCCGCCGACGATCCTGGCAACCCGCCCTTCGCCGGGACCACGCAGATCGTCGCTACGGTCGTCTACACCAGCTGCTTGCAGGACTTCTACCTGTCCGCGCACCCCGAGCTGCAACAGGGCGAGCCGAGCGGCGACGCGATCTTCACCGAGTGGGCCGAGCGCCTCTGCGATCCCGCGCTCGACAAGGTCGTCGCCTGCACGGTCACCAGCATCGAGCAGACCCTGCTCCCCGACGTCGACGTCTACTCGCTGCGGGTGACCTTCGCGATCAGCGACGCCAGCACGATCGAGGACCAGTGGCTCTACATCGGCCCGCTGCCGACCACCGAGACGGTCGCCGACGCCTGCGCGACGCCGCCGATGGTCGAGGTCCGAGCCAACAGCTTGATCGGCCGTGACGCGGGCGAGTCCCAAGTGTGGGGCATCAAGACCATTCCGGCGGCCAGTCAGGCAACTACGGATCAGGCGGCGCCGCTGCGGCTCACGGTCGGAAACTGAGTCGTGATACCCTCGCGCATGGTGCCCGCTGCCCATCTCCCGCTCAGCTTCTTCGAACGCCTGCCCAAGACCGACCTGCACGTCCACCTCGATGGCTCGCTGCGAGTCGAGACCATCCTCGAGCTGGCCGAGCAGCAGGGCATCAGCTTGCCCGCGCAAGACGTCGCCGGGCTGCGCAAGGCGATCCACGCGGGCGAGAACACCGGCAGCCTGGTCAAGTACCTCGAGGCCTTCGACATCACGCTGCGCGTGCTCCAGACCTCCAAGGCGCTCTATCGGGTCGCCTACGAGCTGGCCGAGGACGCCGCCCGCGAGAACGTCCGCTACATGGAGGTCCGCTACTCGCCGATGCTGCACGCGCGCGAGGGCCTGCGCTTGACCGAGGTCGTCGAGACCGTCCTGCGTGGCCTGCATGACGCCGAGGTCGACCACGGGATCGAGAGCAAGCTGATCTTGTGTGGCATCCGCAACATCTCGCCCGAGAGCAGCCTCGAGATGGCCGAGCTGGTCGTGGCCTACAAGGGCCGCGGCGTGGTCGGCTTCGACCTCGCGGGCGCCGAGTACGACCACCCGGCCAAGGACCACAACGAGGCGTTCTCGCTGGTCCGGCGCAACAACATCAACGTCACGATCCACGCCGGCGAGGCCTACGGGCCGCCCTCGATCGCCCAGGCCCTGCATGTCTGCGGCGCGCATCGGATCGGCCATGGCTGCCGGCTGCGCGAGGACGGCGACCTGCTCCACTACGTCGTCGATCATCGGATCCCGCTCGAGTGCTGCCCCTCGTCGAACGTCCAGACCGGGGCGATCACCTCGCTGCCGAGCCACCCGCTGCGCCTCTACCTCAACCTCGGCGCGCGCGTGACCATCAACACCGACAACCGGCTGATCACCGACACCACGGTCTCGCGCGAGCTGTGGCTCTCGCACACCCAGGTCGGCCTGACCCTGACCGACATCAAGCAGGTGATCCTCAACGGGTTCAAGTCGGCGTTCTTGCCCTTCCACGAGAAGCGCCGCTACCTGGCCACCGTCAACGATCAGCTCGAGGCCTTCCACGAGGACGGGACGATCGACGAGGAGCTGCTGCGCTCGACCATTCAGGCCCACGACCGCCAGCCCTGCATGCCGACTCTGCACGCGGACGATGCCGAGTGAGCCCGCGCTGACGGGCGAGCTGGCTGAAAGCATCGGCGCGCCCGCCAGTTGGTCCTTCGGCATGGCGCCTCTCTTGCCGCTGGTCCGGCTCTTGCCTCGCGCGTTCGGGCTCGCGCTGGCGCTCGCGCTGACGAGCGGCTGCGCGAGCATGCCCAAGGTCGAGCCGATCGGCTTCGCGGTCGACCGCGACGAGCTCGAGCCCGGGGTCGGCGAGGCCGAGCTCGACCAAGCGCTCGCGGCCCTGCAGCGCGACCCCGAGCTGCACCTGCGGCTGATCGGCCACGCCGACGAAGACAACACCGACGAGTACAACCAGCAGCTCTCGCGGCGTCGCGCCGAGCACCTGCGCGAGCAGCTGGTCGCCCGCGATCCGAGCCTGGCGACGCGGATCACCAGCGAGGCCCGAGGCGAGCTCGATGCCAGCACGCTCGGCGACGACGAAGCAGCCAAGGCCCGCAACCGTCGGGTCGAGCTGCGCTTCTTCTACCCGCGCGTCTGCGAGCCCAGCTTCGACGGCGACTTCCTGGCCTGCGAGCTCGCGCGCTTGCCCGCGACGCCCGAGCCCACGCCCGAGCCGCTCGTCGCCGAGGCCGAGCCCACGCCCGAGCCGCCGCCGCCTGCCAAGCCTTCGACCAAGAGCTTCACCGGCGCCTGGGTGTCCGGCTTGGTCGGCTACGGCGTGACCTCGGCCGAGTACCTGCGCCAGCACGTTCGCTGGGGAGTCAGCGGCGGCTGGTCGTGGGGCTGGAACTCGGACTTTCGGATCGCCGCGGGGCTCAGCTTCGATCACCTCGTCGACGTCGGCTTCTTGTTCCCGCAGCCCGACAGCTGCGATCCCTTCTGCGATCGGGTCGAGCGAAGCGCGATGCGGATCGTCCCCGAGCTGCGGGTCGGCGGCGCGAGCAAGGTGCTCTGGGCGTGGATCCGGGTCAACGGCGGGCTGGTCGTGCAGCACCGCGAGCGCCTGCTGGTCGAGGAGGACGGCCTGACCCGAGCGGTCGCGCCCGAGCGCTGGATCGCGGGTGGTGTGTTCGGGATCGGCCCCGGAGTCGCGGTCGCGCTGACCCGCCACCTCTTCCTCGAGTTCAACGCCACCGCATCGTTTTCGGTCATCCGTGGGCTCTCGGACGGCGGCACCGGGATCTACGACGTCGGCGTGGGCCTGGGCTGGCGCTTCTGAGGCGTGCGCTAGCGCGCACGACCTGTCGCCGGGCCGCTCGTGCCGCTGGTCAGAAACCACGCAGCTTTGGTACCCTCCGGCCGAGCCATGTTCGACTTTCCGATTTCCGAGCTCATCACGCCCGAGGAACAAGTCGCGGTCGCCCGCTGCGTCGCGATCATGGCGTCACGCGACGACGAGGTCTCCGACAGCGAGCGGCACTTCGTCGAGGAGCTGATGGGCCAGATGATGCTGCTGCCCGAAGAGCGCGACCGGGTCCGCCACGAGTTCGCCTCGCCCGGCACCCTGGTCGACGTCGCCCGCGACGTGAAGCATCGCGAGGCCCGGATCTTCTTGTTCTACCAGGCCATCTGCGCGGCGATGGCCGACAACACCTTGGCCGATGGCGAGCTCGATGCCCTGCTCGAGCTGGCCGAGGCGTTCGAATTCGACGCCGACATCGCCAAGCTCTTCGTTCGCTGGGTGCAAGACAGCATCGAGCTGCGCGAGCGCGGCCAGCAGCTCCTGATGGAGCTCTGAGGCTTCCCGCGGAGCCCACTTCGCGGGTCCTGGACAGGATAGCTCATGCTCCCTCTGACCCGTCTGGTCGTGTTTTATGACGGCAATTATTTCAAGCAGGGCAACCTGTATTTTCGCTACGCCAAGGATCGCGGGTGGATGTCCTTCACCCAGCTGCATCGGCTGCTCGAGCGCTACCTCGACGAACGCCTGAATGGCGTCGACGAGCGGCCGCGAGCGAGCGCCCACGTCAGCCAGGTTCGGATCGTCGAGGCCCACTACTACGACGGCCGCGCGACGACTCGGGCCGCCGACGACTACCAGCTGCGCAAGGATCGCGACTTCGAGATGTCGCTGGTCGACGCCGGCATCGTCCCCCACTACCTGCCGCTGCGAGAGAAGCGAAGGCGGGGCGTCGGCGACGAGCCGCCCCGCTACGAGCTCTCGCAAAAGGGCATCGACGTCGAGCTCGCCCTCGACGTGCTCGACCTCGCCCACCACGATCGTTTCGACATCTGCGTGCTGATCACCGGCGACGCCGACTTCGTCCCGCTGGTCCGCAAGCTGACCGCGCTCGGCAAGCAAGTCCTGCTCGGCTACTTCCACATCGAGCCCTGGGTCGACCCGCGCGGCAACCAGCACCGGCCGACCTACGCCAGCCAGAAGCTGGTCGACGTCGCCACCCACTTGCTCAACTTCAACGAATTCGTCGACGACGAGCAGTGGCAAGCAGAGGCCGAGGCGCTCTTCTTCGTCCCGCGCGAGTGATCGGCTTCGCGGCTTCCGAGTCAGGCTTCAAGGATCGGCGCGCAAGACCACGCCGGTGTAGGGCGGCGGCGCGAGCAGGCTGCCGCCGACGGCGAAGCGCGGGCCGGCTTCGAACCCGAACACGGCGTGCAGGACCATCGCGCTGCCGCTCTCTTCGGCCGTGACCTCGAACCCGCCCGGCGCGACCGAGACGATCGTGCCCATGTTGCCGACCGCGGTGATCGGCCCGCTCGGATCGACCCACACGCCGTTGAGGCCGGGTGCCTGCAAGGTCTCGCCGGTCCAGCTCTGATCGACGAGGCGCACGATCCTTCCGCTCGCCCGGCCGCCGACCGCGACCACGCCCTCGCTCGGCGTGCCCCACAGGCTGATCAGATCGACGTTGTCGGCGGTCGAGTGATCGGTCCAGCTGCTGCCATCCCAGTGCAGCGAGGCCCCGACGTCGCCGACGATCCACACGTCGTCGGCGGCCCGCCCCCAGACCTTGAAGAGCCCGTGGGTCGTGACCGAGAGCGGCGGCAGCTCGACCGTCGACCAGGTCGCGCTCGGGCCGTCGCGGCGAAGCAGCACCGGCGCATCGCTGACGCCGTCGCCCCCGACCGCCCACAGCTCGTCCGCGCTCGCGCCCCAGATGCCCCACAAGATTCGATCGCTCGGGCTCGCCTCGACGCTCCAGACCCCGGCGTCGCGAACCAAGATCGCGCCGACCCGACCGACCGTCCACACCCGATCGTCGACGCCGTAGACCCAATGCAGCATCGGCGTGTCGGCGGGCAAGCTCTCGTCGATCCACTGCGTGCCGTCGAAGTGCAGGATCGTGCCGGCCAGCGGATCAGGCTGGCCACCGACCACGAACACGTCGCTCGGCGAGCTGCCCCAGACGCTCATCAGCGCGCCTTGGCTCTCGTCGGCTTGCACGACCCGCTGCCAGCCCGACTCGGGGTTGGTGTCGGTGCCCGACTCGCCCGTCTCGCTCGTCATCGCGCTGTCCGAGCCAGAATCGCTCGCGCTCGCTGCCTCGTCGCCCTCGTCCGCGGAGTTGGAGGGGCAGCCCGCGAGCGCGAGAACCAGACCGACCAAGAGCAAGTCCGCGCCACGTTGCCGCTTCATGACCCGCAGCATAGTCGCTGGTCGAGCCGCGAAGAAACATGGCAGCATCGCCGCGCGATGAAATTGTCGGTCCCTGCCCTGGCTCCCATCCTCTCGTTGCTGAGCGGCTGCATCATCAACCTCAACACCGACGGCGGTGACGAGGTCAACGGCGACGGTGATGGCGATGGCGACAGCTCGTCGACGACCGACACCTCGACCACGGCCAACGACGAGATCACGACCAGCGCGACCGACTCGGGCACCGACACCGGCGCCGAGGAGTTCTGTGGTCTGAGCGAGGGTCCGGCCGAGCCCTGGATCAAGCTCGCGCAGGGCGGCGTCGAGATCATCGATCAAGGTCCGGTCTCGCTCGAGTGCGGCGGCCAGGGCTCGTTCATGATCCGCTTCAACGTCGCGATGGGCGGGTTCGTGCCGATGGATCCCGACGTCCCGGTCCACGTCGTGCTCGACGTCGAGGGCTACAACCTCGGGCCCAACGGCCACTTCGCCGAGAGCGACTACACCGTCTTCGTCGGCTGCTGCTCGGACGACTACAACAGCTACGACTACTGCTACTACGATCCGCTCTTGGTCACGATGTTCCCGCCCGATGCGATCCCCGATCTCGAGGTGTTGCACGGCTTGCCGGGGACCTTGACGCTCACGCTCACGGCCAACGATCAAGAGGTCGACCAGGTCATCCCGGTCGAGATGTGGGCGATGCCCGACGAGACCTGGGACTTTTGCAACTACGGCTACTACGGCACGGGCTACGGGTCGGGCTACGGCTACACGGGCGGCTACGCGACCGGGACCACGGGCTACGCGATCGAGCCCCAGGGCATCGCGTCGCTGCCGATCCCGCTCGACTGAATCATGGCATCCTTCGAAGCGCTCTACCGTGGCCTTCGCGTCGTCGTGATCGGCTTGGCGTTGCTTGGGCCGAGCGCTTGCACGCGCGATCGAGAGCCGGCGATCGACCCCGACTCGCTGCGCGAGCTCGAGCCCTTTCCCCCGGCCGAGGCTGGCCGAGTTCGCCATGTGTTCTTCTTGCCGGCCCATGGCGAGGAGGCCGAGCAGGTCATGCGCGTCGAGCTGGTCGGCGGAAAGCTGCTCGAGGTCGACTGCAACCTCCACTTCCTCGGCGGCGTGTTCGTGCCGACGAACCTCGAGGGCTGGGGCTACACCTATTACATGTACGAATCCGAGGGCCGCACCTCGTCCACGCGAATGGGCTGCGGCGGCGCGCCGCTCGAGACCAAGCTCGTGCTCGGCGAGTCGCTGATGATCGACTACAACAGCCGCCTGCCGATCGTCGTGTACGCGCCCGAGGGCTACGTGATCCGCTATCGGATCTTCCGCGGCGGCGAGCTGCGCGGCGAGTAGTGGCATGACCGAGCTCCCGCCCCACTGGCAGCCCAACGAGCTCGACCTTCGTCGGATCGTCGGCCTCGCCCGCCACCTACTCTACGCGCCGAGCGACCCGAGCCACGAAGCTCGACTGCTTCGCTATCCGCTCGACCATGCGCGCTGGCTCGAGGCCGCAATCGAAGGTGGCTGGGCGATCTCTTCGGAAGCCGGCGAGGCGATCGCCGACGCCCTCCACCAGCTGCTTCGCTGGGAGGACGTGGTCGAATGGGGCACCTGGCTCTTCGAGCGCGTCGAGGGGAACGAGGAAGACGACGACCTCACCCGCGCCGGCTTGGCGCACCGAGTCGGGTTTTGCTTGGCCTCGCTCGAGCGCTTCGAGCAAGCGATCGTGTGGTTCGAGCGCGCGCTGGTCAGCAAGCGTCGCATCGAATGCGAGACGATCGGCGCCAGCCTCTACGAGATCGCGTACTGCGAGACCTGCCTCGACCGCTACGAAGACGCGCGAGCCCACTTGGAGCAGGCCATGGCGACGCGTACGAGCGCCATCGATCGATCGCAGTACGCCGTTTGCCTGCTCGAGCTCGGCCGCCCAGCAGAGGCGCTGGGCTTCGTCGAGCAGGCGCTCGAGCTGCTCGAAGACGAGGACGACGAGGACGACGAGGACGACGACGACGACGACGACGACGACGACGACGAGGACGACGACGACGACGACGACGACGACGACGACGACGACGACGACGACGACGGTGTCGACGGTGTCGACGTCGAGCTCGGCTTTTGCCTCCACGTGAAAGGCGACTGCTTGCACGCGCTGAAGCGCTTCTCGGAGGCCGTGGACACCTACGCGCGCTGTCTGGAGGTCTTGCGCCGCGGCGACCCGCGCGGCTACGTCAATCACGACACGATCAGCACGGTGCTCCGATGCCTGGCTCGCTGCCACGAGCGGCTCGGCGAACACGAGCTCGCGATCGCGGGCTACGCAACTTCGACCGCGGCGGCCGAGCTCGGCGGGCTCCGTGGGCTGGTCGATCACAACCTGGTCGCGCAGACGCTCTACTGGGCCGGTGACTGCATGGTCGAGCTCGAGCGCTGGACCGACGCTATCGCCTTGCTCGAGCGGGCCCGCGTCGAGCTCGTGCGTGGCGATCACAATGGCCGCGTCGACCTGAAATTGGCGGCCGACGTCGAGTTCCCGCTCGGCATCGCGCGCTACGAATCGGGCGAGCTCGAGGCCGCGCGCGCGGCCTGGTCCCGGGCCGCCGAGGCCTTGGCCAGCCTGACGCCGATCGATCACGTCCAGCTCGGCAGCTGCTTTCGCCGAATCGCGGCCGCCTGGGTCGACGAGGGTCGGCCCGAGCTCGGCGTCGAGTGGTACGAGCGCGCGATCACCAAGGTTCGGCTCGGCGACGCCGCGGGCCTCGTCGACGAAACCCACCTGCGCGACTGCGAAGCGCTGCTCGAGCAGGCCCGAGCCGCCGCGCTCAGTTGCCGTCGACCGTGACCGGGATGTCGACGACGTTGTTGCCGTAGTCGCGCTCGACCAAGGTCGGCGAGGCCTTGCCCGGCGGCGGCAGGTTGACCTCGATGCGCAGGGTGTATTCGCCGTAGGGCACGTTGGTCACGTCGATCCACTGGCAGTCGAGGTTGCGATCGTAGACGTCGAGCCAACCGACGGAGATGCCCTGGTTGAAGCAGGTGTAGGTCTTGCCGGCGTCGCCGAGATCGGGCCAGGCCCAGTTCTGCAGGTCGACCAGACAAAAGGCCTGCTTGTGGCCGGCGGCGATGACCTCTTCGCCATCGAGCAGGGTGTAGCGGGCGTAGTCGTCGAAGTGGTGGTGCTGGTGGCAGGGCGAGTAGGTGAAGAGATCGGGGTGGTTGGCGGGCACGCCGAGCATCAGATCGCGGCTGCCGACGTTGGCGGTCTTGCCGTCGAAGCGAAGCACGCGGCGCCAGCCGGTCCCGCTCACGCAGCCCTCGTAGACGGTGCAGGAGTCGGGCGGGACGAAGAGGTTGTCGACGCTGATGAAGAGGTCGTCGTCGCGGACCTCGAGGTCGGGCGCGTCGCAGCCGAGCGCGCCCGTGAAAGGATCGCCGGGCGCGGGCGGGGGCTGATCGCCGATCGCCGCGGCCGGGTAGCGACAGCGGTAGACGCCGGAGAACACCGGGCCATCGGCGCAACAGAGTAGCTCGGGCCCGCACGCGGCCTCGGGCGCGTCGGGATCACACAGCGCGCCGGGTCCGGGGCTGCACAGATCGTCGCCGACATGGCCGACGACCTCGACCTGATCGATCGCGGCCTCGACGATGACTTCTTCGGGCACGACCGGATCACGAGCCCCGATCCGCAGGCGCGTGCCGGCGACCATCGGGATCCCGCAGGCCGCGAAGCCGACCTTCGACCAGAGGTTGGCCGGCTCGGCCGTCGGCCCGCCGTCGAGCTGCTCGAGCACGTGCACGGCCACGCCCTCGGGCGCCTCGGCGTCGGGGACCAGCAGCGCGACCTCGAACTGGACGCCGGTCGGGATCAGGGTCGAGCGATAAAAGAAGCGATCGAGCGAGACCGCGAGGGTCGAGAATGCACTCGGATCAAAGGCCGGTGAGATCGCGTAGACGGTGCCGCCGTCGACGTCGGCCTCGCCAAGCAGGCCCTCCGGGTTGGCGCCCGTGTACAGGCAGTCGGGCCCGAGCGAGCCGGCCCCGGGCTGCGCGAGCGCAGCCTGATCAT
>JAMHUH010000371.1:0-4114 GCA_035904925.1 Nannocystaceae bacterium | reverse complement strand
GGCGCAGTCGCGGACGAGCCCACCTCGAGCGAGCGCGAGCGGCTCGACGACGAGCGAGCCGAGCGGCTCGCGGCCCTGCACCCGCCACCGCCGACGCTCGTGCCGGTCGAAAAGCCCGTGGCGCCGCCGGTGCCGAACGTTCGCAAGTGGAACTTCTGGGTCACGCTCACGACGATCGTCGGGGCCGCGGTCGCGATCACGGCGGTTGCGATCGACTCCAACCTCGACAATGGCAAGAGCGCGAGTCGGCTGCCAGGCAACCCGGCGAGCCCGAGCGCGGGCGGACTGACCTTGCGCTTTTGAGCCTCGCCGATGCGCCGACTCGCCGCGTTCTGGTTGTTGACGGTCCTCGGCTGTAGTCGAAGCGAGGCGAGCTCGCTCGATCGCCAAGCGCCCGAGGTGATCGAGCCGACGAGCGACGCCAACGCGCTGCGCTTCGCGGGCGAGGTCCGCTACGCCAACGGCGGTCGGATCGAGTCGCGCGTGCTCTATCCGGCCAAGCTGCAACCGACCCGCGCGGGCCAAGCCGGCACGCCGATCGAGCTGGTCTTGACCAGCAAGGGGCTCAGCTCGCTCGACGCCGAGATCGGCGTGCTCCCACCCGACGCCGCCGCCCGGCAAGAGGTCGCCCACGACTCGCCGGGCCAGCCCGACGATCCTCGCAGCCGGTGGATCAGCGTCCGGCTCGGCGAGGGTGAGCAGCGCTTCGAAGTGCCGGCGCTCGGCGAGGACTGGCACGCCGCCAACGCGGTCGTGGTGCTCGAGATTCGTGCGGGTCGCAACTGGTTGCCGGCGGTCGCGGGCCCGCGCAGCGAGATGGTCCACGGCGGTCAGCGTTTTCCGGGTAGCCGGGTCGTGCTCGGGGTCGTGCCGGTCGAGCGGCGTCCGACCAGCGTCGCCGCGGCGAGGGTCGAGCGTGGCGCGATCACCCTCGACGGCGTGCTCGACGAGCCGGTCTGGACCGAGCGCGAGCCGGCCCGCTTGCTCGTGAGTCGCAGCGGCGAACCAGCCGAGGCGATCGAGACCAAGCTCGGCGGGCCCAGCCAGGTCTGGTTCGCGTGGGATGCCGAGAACCTCTACGTGGCGGGATCGCTGCCCGATCGTGACCTCTTCGCCGAGCAGCGCGAGCACGACGATCCAATCTACCGCAACGACGCCTTCGAGGTGTTCATCGCCGCCGACGGCTCGGGCTCGCGCTACCTCGAGTTCCAGGTCTCGGCCCGCAACACCACCTTCGACGCTCGCTTCGCCCGCTACCGCAAGGGCGAGGAGGCTTGGGACGGCAGCTGGACCAGCGCGGTCACGCTCGACGGCGAGCTCGAGCGGCGCGGCGGCGATCGGGGCTGGTTCGTCGAGCTCGCGTTTCCCTGGGCCGAGCTGTGCCGCGAGACCGCGCTGCGCTGCCCGATCGCGGCCGAGCGAAGCTTGCGGGTCAACGTGTTTCGGCTCGACAAGCCCGATCGCGAGGCTCAAGTCGGGCTCGCGCTGAGCCCGACCCTGCAACCAGACTTTCATGCCTGGGCCAACGCCGCCGAGCTTCGGCTCGAACCCTGACCGCCCCCCACCTGACCGCCCCCCACCTGACCGCGAGCATCCGTGCGTCGAATCGTCGCCAAACTACCCGCCTTGATCCTCGTGCTGGGCCTCGCCTGTGAGCGCGGCTCGACCCGCTCCAGCGATCCCGGGGCTTCGGCGCCGCGTGGCGGGACCAGCCGCAACATCGCCGAGGTCTCGACCTCGGCCCGATCCAGCGGCGAGCCGGCCGAGCGCTACGGGGTCGAGCGCGAGCATCCGCTCACGCCGATCGAGCAGACGATCGTCGACCAGATCGACAAAAAATTCCGCGGCGACCTGACCCACGACCGCGGGCTCTCGGCGATGGTCCGCGACCTCGCGATCACGACCCCGAGCCGCTTCGACCTGCCGCCAGCGTTGATCGACGCGCTGATGGCCTGGCACGGGATCGCCGATCCCCAGCCGATGGTGATCGTGGTCGAGGTCGCGGGCAGCAGCGAGCATGGCTGCGATCGCGAGCCGGCGGCCGCGTGCGACGAGGCCGTGGCCGCGCTGGTCGACGAGGTCGTGCGCTCGCTCGGCAAAGGCCACTGGCGGGTCGGCGTCGGCGTGAGCGCGGTCGAAGGCGGCGCGCGGACCCGAATGATGGTCGCGGTGGTCGAGCGGACGGTCGAGCTCGAGCCGATGCCGATCGAGCTGCCCAGCAACGGCGAGGTCGCGCTGCGCGGCAAGCTGATCGGGCGCCGGGCCTCACCACGGATCGAGCGGGTCGATCCCCACGGCAAGTGGACTCGGGTCGCCGCGGTCGTCGGCAGCGATGGATCGATCGACGCCAACCTCCGCTGCGACGCCGGCAAAGGCGTCTACCAGGTCGAGATCCTCGCCGACGGCGAGACCGGCCCCGAGGTCGTCGCCAACTTTCGCCTGTTTTGTGCGAGCGAGCGCGAGCGCGAGATCGAGTTCAGCTACGAGCGCATCGGACCCAAGGTCGACGTCGCCGACGTGGTCCGCGGCAACTTCGATCTGCTCAACCAAGAGCGCGCGGCTCGGGGCTTGTCGACGCTCGCTTGGGACGAGCAGGCCGCCGCGGTCGCCCAGGCCCACAGCGCCGACATGCTCGCCAATGGCTTCGTCGGCCATGTCTCGCCGACCACCGGCGACGCCTCGACCCGCTTCCAGAAGGCCGGGATCGTCGGCACCGTCGTGCGCGAGAACGTGGCCCGCGGCTATGGACCCAAGGGCATCCACGAGAGCCTGATGAACAGCCCCGGCCACCGGGCCAACCTCTTGGCCGAGGACGTCACCCATGTCGGGATCGGGGTCGTGTTCGGTGAGCCCGAGTCGACCGCCGCCAACGCCCCGCGCCCGGTCTTTCTGACCCAGAACTTCTACGCCAAGCCCGGGGCCGACGCGCCGCGCAACCCCGGCCCGGCGCTGCGCACCAAGATCGATCAGATCCGCGAGGACCTGAGCCTGGCCAAGCTCGGCTGGCACGCGGGGCTCGGCAAGCTCGCGCAAGCGCGGGCCGAGGCGATCACCGGGCAAGGTCCGGCGATGGATGACGACGACTACCGCGAGCGGATCGGCGAGCTCGGCATGACCTCGCTCGAGCAGCACCAGGTCAGCGGGGGCAACTTCGCCGCGCTGGTCGAGCTCGAGCTCTGGCAGCAGCTCGACGGCAAGGCCAAGGTCGGGATCGGCGTCGCTCAGGCCAAGCAGGGTGGGGGACTCGTGCTGGTGATTCTGGTCGGGCACTGAGCGGGTCACTGAGCGGGTCGGGCACAGACCCGACTGAGCCGGCTCAGTCGCCGAGCCGCTCGACGTGGAGCTGATCGAGCCCGGCTTGCAGCTCGAGCATCCAACCTTCGACCGCGTCGTGGTCGGGCTGCGCGGCGTTGGGCAGGCGCTCGAGCTCGGCGTAGATCTTGCCGACGCGGGTCAGCGCGGCCCGGATCCGCGAGCGGACCGTCTCTTCCTTCAGCTTGTGGATCTCGGCGATCTCGCGGGCCGTGAGGCCCTGCCAGTAGTAGAACTCGATCAGCTCCTGATCGCCGAGCTCGACCTGGCGCAGGGCGTCGACCAAGAGCCGATGCCGACTCCGGGCGGCGAGGATCGACGAGGGCCGGCCGCGCTCGAGCTCGGCGACCGAGGCGAGCATCGGCTCGAAGCGATCGTCGCGGCGGCGAGCCCGAAAGTGCTCGAGCAAGATCATTCGTGCGATGCCGAACAAGTAGGCGCGGAACGAGGCCTGGCCGCGGAAGCCATCGCGCTTGTCGATCAGGCGCAAGAAGCTGGCCGAGACCAGGTCCTCGTAATCGTTCGGCGCCTTGGTCAAGAAGTAGGCGCGCAAGACCGTGAAGTAACGGCTCGCCAGCTGGTCTCCGGCTGGCAAGTCGCCGGCTTGCCAGCGAACGAGCAGCTCGGCGTCGGACGCCTCGGACGCCTCGGACATCGCCGCGAATCTATCACCAGACGAAGGCGCTCGTGCTCAAGTCCACTCGGGCGTCGACGTGCCAAAGCGCCGTCGCCATTGCTTGCGAAACGCCTTGCATGCGCGACACAAGAGCACGTCGAGGGTGCCGGTCGTCAGGCCGAGCAG
>JAMHUH010000370.1:0-6629 GCA_035904925.1 Nannocystaceae bacterium | reverse complement strand
CTCGCCGAGGTCGTCGATAACGTGGGCCGTCTTGGCCCCAAAGTGATCACGAGCACCCTCGGGGCCGATCCTTCGCCCCGTCCAGACCTCGGCGGTGGGATCGCGGGGCCGGACGAAGAGGGTGAGCTCGGCGTCTTCGGCTCGCTCGCCGCAGGTCAGCACCGCGACGGCGCCCGGCTCCTCGAGCCCGGTCAGATAATGGAAGTCCGAGTCCGGTCGGAAGCGAAACTCGGTGTCGTTGGCTCGGTTGCGCAGCGCTCCGCCGTAGAGCACCAGCGCCGCGTTCTCGGCGTGAAGGCGCCGAGCAATGCGAGTTCGCCGCTCGCGGTAGGTGTCGAGATCGGGATGCGGCCCGGCAGCCATGCCGCGCAGTATGGCAGGAAGTCAGTGCGAACGAAGCCGCTCACTCCACTCGAACCCTGCGCAGGAGCGTTCGCGTCGCGGCCTCACGCGCGCTCGGGCTCGACTGGCAGCAATGCAGCCCATCGCTCGGCTTGCGAAGTTTCGAGCGCCCGACGATCTTGCGTCTCGATGACTCCGCGGGAGCTGAGCAACAGGCGTATCCATGAAGTCCGCGAGGCGCTGGCCTCCTACGCTCCGGCCTTGCCGACGACGGACCTCGATCAGCTCTCACGGCTGTGTCAGGCCGTGCTCTCGTCGATCGACGTCCGCGACTTGCGGGACACCACGACCGTCGAGCTGATCGAGCAGCTCGAGTACGTGTTCGACACGATGCGGATCCGCAAGACCGGCGAGATCAAGACCGCCGTGCGCAGGCTGGGCACGGACTCGCTGGTGTTCGAGAGCTGCATCGACGACCAGCCCTTCTTGGTCTCGGCCGTCCGCGCGCTGATCTCGAGCGAGAACTTCGAGGTCAAGACCTCGCTCAACGCGGTCACCAAGCTGCGCCGCGACGTCAACGGCTTGCTGGTCGACTTCAAGGCCGGAACCCGCGAGTCGATCATCCGGATCGAGGTCCGCGTGGCCGATGGCTTCGAGATCACCGACGTGGTCGTGGCCGGGCTGCGCGAGCGGCTCGAGCAGCGCCTGCGGATCACCCAGGCGATGGTCCGCGACTTCTCGGCGATGAAGTCCCACATCCGCTCGCTGGCCGACGCCTACGCGGCCGCGGCCGCGATGAGCGACGCGAGCGTGTCGGTCAACCTGCGCGAGGCCGAGGGCCTGCTGCGCTGGATGAGCGACGACAACTACGTGATCTTCTCGGTCGAGGAGTACGACCGCAAAGGCGCCAACGTCAGCTCCTTGGGCACCTCGTCGGTCGTCGCGCCCAAGCGCGACCTCGAGCTGATCGTCAAGGCGGGGAGCGAGGGCGATCGCCTGGTCCGCTTCCAACGCAGCCGCGAAGAGTCGCCGGTCCACCGCGCCGGCAAGCCGGGCCACTTCGTGTTCACGGCCGTCGATCGCGACGGCGAGCCGACCGGCGTGACCGTCGTCGACGGCCTCTTCACCTACAAGGCGCTGCACACCCCGCCCGAAGAGATTCCCTACCTTCGCACGGCCCTGCGCGACTTCTTGCGCGACCGCGAGGTCGCGGTCGACAGCCACCGCGGCAAGAGCATCACCAACGCGTTCAACTCGCTGCCGCTCGAGTACCTGCTGGCCGAGTCGCGCTCGAACGTGTGGGAGCTGACCGACCGAGTCTTGCGCGCCGAGGAAGAGGGCGGCAGCGACGTCCACATCCAGGTCGGCGAGGGCGGCCGCTTCGCCTTCGTGTTCGTCTCGCTCCCGCGCGAGCAGTTCTCCGAGGAGCTGCGGGTCGAGCTGCAAGCGCTGCTGCTCGAGCAGCTCCGCGCGACCTACTCCGACTACGGCGTCTACCTCGATCGCTACGACAACGCGATCGTCCACTTCTACGTGACCTCGCCGAACCCGCTGGCGACGCTCGAGACCGCCGAGCTGCGCGAGAAGGTCCACCGGATGGCGAAGAGCTGGGGCGAGCGACTCCGCGAGTCGATCGAGCACTACGTCCGCGACGCCGTCCAGGGCGAGGCGGCCCAGGTCGAGAAGATCGAGGAGCTCTACGCGATCTACATCGACGCGTTCAGCGAGGAGCATCGGCGCCGGGCCGCGGACGAGCGTCTGGTCGGCGACCTGCGCTGCCTCGAGAACATCCGCGCCGGCGCGCCGCTCGACTGCGATCTCTTCATCTCGCGCACCGGCGAGCACCCCGGCAGCCTCAACCTGCGGATCTTCACCCGCAACCCGCTGACCTTGTCCAAGCAGCTGCCGATCATCGACAGCTTCGGGTTCGAGGTCATCGATCAGTACACCCGCGAGCTCAAGCTGCCGCACGCGGTCCAGTACGAGATGCACACCTTCCGGCTCGAGGTTCGCCGCGAGCAGCACCGCGCGGTCATGGCTCGCAACGCCGAGATCACTCGTGGGCTTCGGATGGTCTTCGCCGATCGGGCCGGCCTCGATCGCCTCAACCGCCTGGTCGTCGACACCAACCTCGCGATCGAGGACGTCACGGTCCTGCGCGCCTTCGTGGCCTACCTCCACCAGCTCGGCGTGTCGTGGGACAACGAGCTGATCATGCAGGTGCTGGTTCGCCAGCCGAGCGTCGCCCAGGCGCTGCTGGCCGTGTTGGCGGCGCGCTTCGATCCGCGCGAGAGCCTCGACCAAGCCGCGGCCGAGCGCACGCTCGAGGCCGAGCTGCAGGCGATCGCCGACTACACCGACGACCGGATCCTCCAGGCCGTCGCCGAGGTCGTGCGCGCGACCGTGCGGACCAACGCCTTCGTGGTCGAGGCCGACGACGCGCTCGCGTTCAAGCTCGACGCGGCGTCGATCGGCTTTGGGCCCGAGCCCAAGCCCTGGCGCGAGATCTGGGTCTACCACCCGCAGATCGAGGGCGTGCACCTGCGGACCGGCAAGGTCGCCCGCGGTGGCCTGCGCTTCTCCGATCGCCCGGACGACTTCCGGACCGAGATCCACGGCCTGATGACCACGCAGATGGTCAAGAACGTGCTGATCGTGCCGATGGGCGCCAAGGGTGGCTTCGTGCTCCGGCACCCGCCGGTCGATCGCCGAGCGCTGCGCGAGGCCGGCGACAGCTGGTATCAGGTGTTCATCCGCGCGCTGCTCTCGGTCACCGACAACGTCGTCGACGGCGAGATCAAGGTGCCCAAGGGCATCCGCTACACCGAGGATCCCGATCCCTACTTGGTCGTCGCGGCCGACAAGGGCACCGCCCACCTCTCGGACACCGCCAACGCGATCAGCATGGACCACGGGTTCTGGCTCGACGACGCGTTCGCCTCGGGCGGCAGCAACGGCTACGACCACAAGAAGACCGGCATCACGGCTCGCGGCGCGTGGGAAGTGACCCGCCGCAGCTTCCGCGAGCTCGGCACCGACCCCGAGATCGACGTGATCACGGCGATCGGCGTCGGCGACATGAGCGGGGACGTGTTCGGCAACGGCTTGCTGCGCAGCCGCACGACCAAGCTGCTGGCCGCGTTCAACCACATGCACGTGTTCATCGATCCGGATCCGGATCCCGAGCGCTCCTTCGTCGAGCGGCAGCGCTTGTTCGACAAGCCCGGCTCGGCCTGGTCCGACTACGATCCGGCCCTGCTCTCGGCCGGCGGCGGCGTCTACCCGCGCAAGTCCAAGGAGGTCCCGATCTCGGCCGAGGCCCGGGCGATGCTCGGCCTGCGCAGCGACGACCGGGTCAGCGGCGACGAGCTCATCCAGGCGATCATGCGGCTCCCGGTCGACCTGATCTGGATGGGCGGGATCGGGACCTACGTGAAGGCCCACGACGAGACCCACGCCGAGGTCGGCGACAAGACCAACGACAGCGTCCGGGTCGACGCTCGCCACCTTCGCTGCCGGGTCTTCGCCGAGGGCGCCAACCTCTCGATCACCGATCGCGGCCGGGTCGAGCTCTCGCGCACGGGCACCCAGGTCTACACCGCCTTCCTCGACAACTCGGGCGGCGTCGACACTTCGGACCACGAGGTCAACATCAAGATCCTGTTCGCGCCGCTGCTGCGCTCGGGCGCGATCACTCGCGACCAACGCAACGTGGTGCTGACCTCGGTCGAGCCCGAGGTCTGCGAGGCCGTGCTCGACAACAACCGCTCGCAGAGCCGCATGGTCAGCTACGACGTCCGCCGCTCGCGGACCGACCTGTGGCGCTACGCCCGGACCATGGAGCTGCTCGAGGTCGAGGTGCCCTTCGACCCCGAAAAATTCGCGCTGCCCAACAGCGACGAGCTGACCAACCGCCACCGCAAGGGCGAGGGCCTGTTCAAGTGCGAGGCCGCGGTGCTCGGCTCGCACGCCAAGATGCTCGCCTACCGCGAGCTGCTGGCCGACAGCCGGCTGCCCGAGGCGCTCTCGCGCAGCCTGGTCAATGCCTACTTCCCGGCCAAGATCTGCGCGGCCGCGGGTGAAGAGGCGTTGGCCGGCCACCTGCTCCAACGCGAGATCGCCACGACCATGGCGGTCAACAAGATCGTCGACACCGTCGGCTGCACCTTCTTCACCGAGATGACCGCGGTGACCGGCCGCAGCTTCCGCGAGGTCGCCGAGGCCCACATGCGCGCGCTCGACATCGGCGGCGTTCAGGACCTCTACGACCAGCTCTTCGACATCGAGGACAAGCACACGCAAGAGGGCGTGTATCGAGCGATGGAGCGGCTCGCCTGGGGCCTCGACGACGCGACCTTCTACCTGCTCGGGCCGATCGCCCCGCGGGCCGTCGACCCCGGCCAGGCTCAGGCCTTGCTCGGCAAGATCGTCGAGTTCCTCGGCCCCGACTCGCGCCAGCGCGCTCGCTACGAGCGACACATCGCCAGCCTGACCGAGGTCGGCATCCCGCTCGAGCTCGCGCGCCGGGTCGCCAGCACCCGCTTCTTGCTGATGGTGCTCGACACCCTGGCGATCGCCAGCATCCAGAAGCGCGAACCCGAGCAAGTCCTGCGGACCCGGCTCGAGGTCGCCGACGCCATGCGCCTGCCCGAGCTGCAGTCGGCGATCTCGCGCATGAACCTCGACTCGGCCTGGGACGGCCCCGCCGTGCAGTCGCTCGGCCGCCAGCTCGAGTTCCACGCCCACAAGATGACGCTCTTGGTCGAGGGGTTGCGCGTCGACGAGATGATCGAGAAGTACGGGCTGGTGAAGGTCCAAAAGCTGATCGGTCAGTACCTCGAGAGCGACGTGACCGTCGCCAGCTTGGTCATGCTCGACGGCCAGCTGCGCCGCTTGCTGCCGCCGATGGCCCACGGCTGATTCGCCGCGCTTCGAATCACCGCGGCACGAAGAAGGCCGACCCGGCGACGGGTCGGCCTTCTTCGTGGTTCGCCCTCCCGCCCGCGCACGCGCGCTCAGGTTGCGGTGTACGATCCCGCGCGCATGCGGGCCCACAACGAAGAGAGCATCCTGGTCGCGGGCCCGATCGAGGCGGTCTTCGACCACGCCTGCGACGCCGACAAGCTCTGCGCGCTGCTGACCGGCTGGGGCCCGGTCCCGGCAACCACGGCGATCACTCTGCTCGAGGGCGCGACGCAGCCGGCGGTCGGCGTTCGTCGGCGCGTCCAGACCTCGGACGGCGGCGAGCTCGAAGAGGAGGTCCTCGCGTTCGAGCGGCCACTTCGGCACAGCTATCGGCTCTACGGGAGCTTCAAAGGCCCGGCCAAGCTGCTCGTCACGCAAGGCTGGGGCGACTGGCGCTTCGAGGCGCTCGGCGAGCGCGAGACTCGGGTCACCTGGCGCTACGAATTCGAACTGCGTTCGGTGCTGGCGCTGCCCTTCGCCATTCCAATGCTGAAGGTCGCGTTCGCGGGCATGCAGCGGGTCGGCTTGCGCGGGCTCGCGGCCGCGTTCGCCACACCCTGATTTGCGTGCCAGCTCAGGGCGTGGTCGAAGGGGAGGCCGCTTCGGGCTTCTTGCAGACCACGTGGAGGAAGGGGAGCGAGCCACCATGCGCGGGCTCGTCGATCTCCGCGATCTCGACCAGACCATGGGGGCCGAACTCCCGCTCGATCGATTCGGCGTCATAAAAGTACAATCGCAGATCGGGCATGCGCTCGTACCAGTCCTCGCCAATCCGGGTTCCAAGCCCGTACATCGGCGCTTTCTTCGAGATGAGCGTGAAGATCATCTGGCCACCGGGCGCGAGCTGTCGATGGCAGTCACGAATGAGCTTTTCGCGGCCCTCGGCAGCCAAGAGATAAATCAGCCCGTAGCAAAAGATACCCTCGTAGTGCCGGCTGTCGTAGGGCATGTCCGCGACCGAGCCCTGGTAAATGGGAATCTCGAGTCCGAGCTGGGTTCGGGCCAGCGCGATCGCGGTCTCGGAGATCTCGATCCCGGTCACCGACATTCCTTTGTCGAGGAAAGGCTTCACGTTCCGGCCGTAGCCGACGCCCGGAATCAACACGTTCTCGACGCCGACTCGGGCGAAGGCGTCGCACGCCAAGCGGGCCGACGCGCTCGGCTCGAGCCCCCACATCAGCTGCTTGTCGACGAAGCTGGATTCCCAGAATTCTCGACCCGGAGGGGTCGACTCGGACAATTCGGTCATGCAAAGTCTCGATCAGGGCTGCGCCGCGGCCGGCTCGGCGCCCGCGCCCCAGCCGGGCAGGATCTCGATGTTG
>JAMHUH010000369.1:0-18613 GCA_035904925.1 Nannocystaceae bacterium | reverse complement strand
CCGGCTCCGACGAGGCGGGCTACGCCCAGGATCGTCGGGTCGAATTCGTCTGGCCGGGAGGCGAGAGAAGTGAGCCGTTCGGCTCGAGGCGCTCGACTCACTACTTCGTTTTTGGAGGGCGTTCCGCCGCCCTCCCCCAGTTGGACGAAGTCGAAGTGGGGCCCCCTCCTCGCAGGCGCTTCGCGCCTGTTCGCTTCGCCTTCGCTCGCTCATTCCGGTTTTCGGGGGGCGTCTTGGGGGCGCTTCGCTTGGTTTCGCGTGATGAAGGCGGAGGGGGCGCTGGGGTCGCGTGGGGGGGCGGGTTGACGTCGGTTTTTTGTCGAAGTAGGCGGAGGCGGGCTTACTTCGGATGGACGTCATGCTTCGTACTGCTCGGCTTGCTTCGCTCCTCCTGCTCGCGCTGCCGCTCTCGGCTTGTCTCGTGCTCCAGCCTCAGCACGACGCGCTCGAGAAGGAGGTCTGGGATCTGCGCAAGAAGGTCGAGGCGCGCGACCAGGAGATGGCGGCGACGTTGGTGGCGGCGGCCGATCAGATGGCCAAGGTCGAGGCGCAGCTCCAGCAGGCCGAGGAGCTGCTGCACACCAACCAGGCCAACCTCGGCGTGCGGGTCGAGAACCTCGAGTACGACCTCTCGCTGGTGCGTGGGCAGGCCGAGGACAGCCTCAACGAGCTCGCGGCGCTGACTCAGAACATGGTCGAGTCGCGGGCCGACGTCGACAGCCGGCTCGGCAAGGTCGAGACGGCGATCAACGCCGACGCCGACATCCCCGAGGGCAAGACCGATCTGCTCAAGGACGCCGAGCGCACGCTCGACAAGAAGGACTACCCGCGCGCGCGTCGGCTCTTCCGCACCTACCTCTCGCGCTACCCCGGCGATCCCAAGGAGGCCGAGGTTCGGTTCAAGATCGGGCTGACGCTCTTCTCCGAACGCGACTATCGCAGCGCGCTCGGTGAGTTCTATTGGCTGGTCCAGAACGCGCCCGAGAGCGAGGTCATCCACGACGCCGTGTATTACTCGGGCCTCGCCTTCGCCAAGCTCGGGCAATGCGAGAAGTCGCTGGCCTACTTCAAGGCCGTGCTCAAGAAGGACTCGGGTGCGCCCGAGCGCTACAAGACCCAGGCCAAAAAGCAGATCGAGACGCTCGAAAAAGACGAGGGCAAGATGTGCACCGACAAGGGCAAGCCCGACGAGGCGGAGGCCGACGCCGCCGACAAAGACGCCGACAAGGCCGACAAGAAGTCCGAGAGCTGAGTCAGCGCGCTCGCCAGGCTCCGCCCGCGAGCACGCCGACGATCCCGACCAGCGGCACGAGCACGAGATCCCACAGCGGCATGCTCGTCGACTCGGCCAGCGAGGTCGGGAGCGCGAGCACGACCATCACGATCACCAGGCCGATCGTGCCCGACCAGGGTCGCGGGTCGCTCAGGTGCGCGGCGATCCAGCCACCGAGCCCGCCCGCGAGGCCGCTGACGATCAGCTCGATGATCAGCATGGTTCGAAAGCCGGGCGCGCTCGGCTCGATCACCTCGCGGCCCGCGAACAACCAAAAGCTGATCGCCAGCGCGACCACGACCAGGGTCGTCGCCAACCACCCGAGCACGATCGCCACGGCGATCCGGCCCGGGCTCGGTCGGCGATCGAGCGTCACGCCTCGGGCTCCTGCGCTTGCGGCAGTCGCTCGGCCAGCGCGGCGCCGAGCTTCGCCTGCAGCTCGGGCAGTCGCTCGCGGGCCTCGCCCCAGGCGAGCAGCATCATGTGGATGAAGAGACCACCGCGGCTCATCGGCACGAACTCGGCCCGGACCAGCAGCCCGTGGCGCAACCCAGCGCGGCTCCTCGCGCCGGGATTCTCGGCGAGGGCGCGAAGCCGAAGCGCCGCTGTATCTGGCGTACTGCAAGCTGAGTCGTGATGGGTTGCGCCACGGGCTGCTCGCATGTCGCCGATCACGAGGCCGAGCATCGCGTCGCCGCGGGCCATGTCGATCGTCGCATGAAAACTCTCGCCCCAGGCGCTGCGCAGCTCGAGCGTGTTGCCTTCGATCAAGGGCTGGCCGCCGCAATCCAACACGCCCGCGGGCCCGAACACGCGCGCGAACGCGTCGGCGCGATCCAAGTGGCTGGGCCAAGGCAGGCCCACGCTGGTGCAGGGCTGACCGCGGTGATGCTCGAGGTAGTAGCGAAGGTTGCGGAGGAACACCGCCCAGCCGTTCTTGGTCCCTTCGAATTCGCCGTCCCACATCGCGTCGGTCGTGAAGCCCGAGGCCACGACCCGCAAGCGCGTGTGCCCACCCTCGATCGCCTCGATCTCGAAGTCGGTGGCCAGCGTGACCGGCTCGTCGCTCGGGCCCTTGCGCTCGTGCACGAGCCGGAGCTTCTGGGCCGGCTCCCAGACCGCGATCTTGCCCAGATCCTGAACCGGCGACTCGTCCCAGCTGACCTTCCAACGTCCGCCCACGCCGGGCTCGACCTCGGCCGCGACCGCGAACCAACGGGCCAGCTCCTCGCCCTCGCTCAGCGCTCGCCAGACATCGCGCGGCGGGGCGTCGATCTCGATCTGGTTCTCGTGGCTGCGCTCGGTCGGCTTGGTCTCGTCAGTCATGACTCTCGTCCTTCGGTTCGGGTGGCGGTGGTGGATAGGCGGCGACCATCAGCCGGAAGGGCCGGCCCTGCTCGCGGTGGTACTTGCCGACCAGCTGCTCGATCGCCTCGCCGAGCTCGCGCGTGAAGGCCTGGCGATCGGCGGGGCTTTCGAAGCAGACCTCGGTCTGGACGCTGAGCGTGGCCAGGCTCTGGCCGGCCGCGCTCGCGAGCTGCTGCACGCGGGCGACGTCGCGCAGGGTCTGGGCGGCGAGGGCCAGCAGATAATTGGCCGAGGCTCGATCGGCGATCGCAGCGGGATCGACCCCGTGCTGCTGCGGCGCGATCACATAGGCCCGGGCCTTGGCCCGAACGATCCGCTCGACGCAGTTGCCTCGCGTGCGGGTCTCGACCTGCTCGACCAGCCCGGCCTTCTCGAGCAAGCGCAGGTGATAGTTGAGCTGTTGGCGGGGCAGCTCGAGCTTGCGAGCCAGCGACGCGGCCGAGCCGGGCTCGGCCAGCTCGCGCAGCAACCGAGCGCGGATCGGATGCAGCATGACCCCGCTCTGCTCGTGATCGAGGGTGCCGAGCGCCTCGCTGCTGGCGAGGGCCGTCGACTTCGCGCGCGGTCGAGACCCCGTCACGGCTCTTGATTCTCACCGACAAATACTTTTGTCAAGAACTCTCTAGAGTTCGGTGAATTGCAGGTCTAGCCACCCTTGGGAGCCGAAAATCGATATGCTGACGACCTGTCATGAACGCCAAGCTCTCGATCGGTCTGGGTGTCGCGCTGGCTGGTTTCTTCGGCGCGAGCGGGGTCGCGAAGGCCGGCACGATCACGGCGCAAGGCAACGTGAGCGCCCTCGACGACGTCACGCAGCTGCCCAGCATCGTCGGCTCCGCGCTCTTCGACGAGGAGTTCTCGGGCAACGTCCCGCTCGATCAATACCCGGGGATGACTCTGCACGTGGGCGAGCTGAGCACGATGCTGGTCGGCGTGACGGAGATGGGCGACGTGCCCGACCCCGGCTACACCAGCCCCGGCGTTCACTTCCCCTACCCGATCGCCGGTGGCGGGGTTCAGAACGCGTACATCTTGCTCAGTGGCGCCGCCGCGACCTTCGACCAGCCGATCACGCAATTCGGCCTGACCGCCGGCGGCTCGGCGATCACGTACATCACGGTCTGGGACACCAGCGGCGTGATGATCGGCCAGGTCACTTGGACGCCGCAGGAGAGCGACGCGGGCTTCGTCGGCGTCGACACCAACGGCGTGGCGATCGGCCTGTTGACGGTCGGCAGCGACGACATCTGGTCGGGCATGCCCTACGACGATCTCGGCCCGGCCGCGAACTCCGACACCTGGATCTGGGGGCTGGGCGACGCCTGCCAGACCGACGCCGATTGCCTCGAAGACACGTGGTCGTGCACCGCTCGGCAGTGCCTCGCGGGCGCGTGCACCTACCCGCTCACGACCGAGCCCTGCGACGACGACGACGCCTGCACGCAGACCGACACCTGCAGCGAGGCCCTGTGCGCCGGCGTCCCGGTCGACTGCGACGACTCGAACATCTGCACCTTCGACTCGTGCGACTCGCGAAGCGGCTGCGACTTCAAACCCATCGATGGCTGCTGCCTGACGACCGAAGACTGCCCGCTGGGCCAGACCTGCTTGATCGGCTCGAACACCTGCGTCGGTGGCCCGGGTGACGGCGACGGCGACACCACGACCACGACCACCGAGAGCGGCAGCGACACCAGCAGCGACGAGGTCGGGAGCACGGACGAGACCGGCAGCCCGAGCGAAGCCGAGCGCGGCTGTGGCTGCGCGGCCCAACGAGACCCGCGCGGGGCGATCTTCGGGCTGCTCGCGCTCGGGCTGCTCGGCGGCCTGCGCAGGCGTCGTTCGGGGATGTTCTCGGCTTGATTCGCAAGTACCCTGCCCCGCGCGATGGCATCCGATCTGCTCGACCTCGGCCGAACTCGCGGCAACGCGCCCGAGCCGGTCAGCCTGCCGATCGCCGCGTTGCTGCGGCACATGATGGCGCTCGGCTCGAGCGGCTCGGGCAAGACCGTGCTGTGCAAGGTCGTCGCCGAAGAGTTCGTCCGCCACGGCGTGCCGGCGCTGATCCTCGACCCGCAAGGTGACCTGTGCAGCTTGGCGCTCGCGCTCGACGACCCCGAGCAGGCGGCCGAACGTGGCATCGATCCCGAGCTCGCCGCGGCCTTCCACGAGCAGGCCGACGTGGTCGTGTTCACGCCCGCGTCCGACAAGGGCATCGCGCTCGGGGCCGATCCGCTCGCCGCGATCTCGGCCGGCACGATCGAAGAAGAGACCTGGTCGCGCGCGGCCGGGATGATCGCCGCGCTGCTCGGCTATGCGGTCGACGATGACGACGGCGCGGGTTTGGTCGCCGTGCTCGACACGATCATGCGCGAGCTGGCCGAGCAAGACCGAGCCCCGCGCTCGCTGATCGAGCTGACCGCCGCGCTCGACGAGATCACGGGCCAGGACGACAGCAAGCTCAAACGCTTCACCAAGTTCTGGGACATCAAGAAGATCCGCGGCGCGGTCCAGAAGCTCGCCCGGCTCGAGGTCGGCCCACGCCGGCGCCTCTTCACGGGCGGGATCCCGCTCGACATCGACGTGCTGCTCGGCCGCAGCGGCGACGCGCCCACGCCCGCCGGCAAGACCCGCGTCGCGATCGTCTACCTCAACAGCCTGCACAGCCAAGAGGACAAGGAATTCCTGGTCGCGGCGATCGCCGAGCGGCTCTACGCGTGGATGCTCGCCAACCCGAGCACGACCCCGCAGATGCTCTTCTACCTCGACGAGGTCGCGCCCTACATGCCGCCGGTCCGCAAGCCGCAGTGCAAGGACAGCCTCCAGCTGGTGTTCAAGCAGGCCCGCAAGTACGGGGTCTGCTGCTTGATGGCCACGCAGAACCCCGGCGACGTCGACTACCGAGCGATGGCGCAGTTCGGCACCTGGGCGCTCGGGCGACTCACGACTCGCCAAGACCTCAAGAAGGTCGAGCCGACGATCAAGTCCTTGGCGCCGCGCGACTGCGACAGCGTGATCGCCGAGCTGCCGCGGCTCGAGCCCGGCGAGTTCGTGCTGCTCTCGCCCGATCACCTCGAGGCGCCCGCGGCCCTGCGCAGCCGATGGTTGTACTCGGCCCACGAGACGCTCGACGAGGCCAAGATCGCCGCGCTGGCCGACGAGCGCTGGCGCGATCGCTTCGCGTCTTCGCTGCGCGACGCGAAGGTCGAGAGCAAGCCGGCGGCGGCGAAGAAGCAGCCCGAGTCTGCGAAGAAGCTCGAGGTGGCCAAGCAGCCCGACGCGCAAGCGAAGGTCGAGCCCGCCAAAGCCGAGCCAAAGCCCAAGGCCGCCGCCAAGCCCAAGGCCGCGCCCAAGCCCAAAGCCGCGCCAAAGCCCAAAGCCGCGCCCAAGCCCAAAGCCGCCGCCAAGCCCAAGGCCGCGCCGCGAGCTGCGACTCCGCAAGCCGTCGCGACTCCGCAGCTCGCTCCGCAGGGCCCACCGCCTCCGCTTCCGCCCGCGAACCAAGTCGAGCTCGACATGCTGCGCACGCACGGGCCGGTCGACGCCAAGCGCTTCGCCGAGCTGCTCGGCTGCGGGATCGACCGCGCGCGGCGGGTGCTCAAGGAGCTCGGCGAAGCCGGCGCGGTCGCCAGCTTCAAGCAGGGCAACGCCCACCACTACTGGGCGATCGACACCGGCAAGCGACCCGACATCGGCATGCCCGATCTGGTCCAGGTCGCGACTCCGCTCGTCGATCAAGCCCAAGCCAGCGAGCTGGCCAAGACCCACTTGCAGTCGACGCTCTTTGGCCTCGGCGGTCCGGCCGAGACGCTGATCAACCTCGCGCTCGCGCACCGGCTCTTGTGGCGGGTCGACTTCGAAGAGCGGATCGAGACCGGCCTGCTCGGGCGCTTGGTCGGGCCCGGCTATCAAGATCGGATCGGCAGTGTGTATCTTCACCCGCGCACGCTGCAGACGCTGATCTGGGATCGCCAGCGAGGCCTGCGCTTCGTCGACAAGCCGCACGAGCACGCCAGTGAGGTTCACGACCTCGACGGCGTGGTCCGCTTCACTCGGCTCGCGCCTGCGGGCCTGCGCTTCGACGAGGCCGATTGGCAGCAGCGCAAGCCCGAGACCCAAGTGCTGGCCGCGTTCAAGACCCGCTGGCCCGCTCGCGTGACCAGCGTCCAGCCGGTATTCGTGCCAGTCTGGAAGGCGATGATCCGCCGTCATCAGCCCGAGGGCATGCGGATCGTCGTCCTCGACGCGATCGCGGGCCACCTCGTCGATTGGCCGACTTGAGCCTGACCATGAACCACGACTTCGCCAGCTTGCCCCTCTCGCCCGCCATGCTGGCCAACCTCGACGCGCTCGAGTACCGGGCGATGACGCCGATCCAAGCGGCGGTGCTGCCTTCGGTGCTCGCGGGTCGCGACGTGATCGCCCAGGCTCGAACCGGCAGCGGCAAGACGGCCGCGTTCGGGCTCGGCCTGCTCGCCCGCGTCGATGCCCACGACGCCGCCACGCAAGCGCTGGTGCTCTGCCCGACCCGCGAGCTCGCCGATCAGGTCGGCAAGCAGCTGCGCTTGCTCGCTCGGGCCACGCCCAACCTCAAGCTCGCGATCGTCTGCGGCGGCGTGCCGATGTACCCGCAGGTCTCGTCGCTGCGCCACGGCGCCCACGTGGTCGTCGGCACGCCGGGCCGCGTCGCCAAGCACCTGCGCAAGGGCTCGCTCGCGCTCGATCGCGTGGCCGTGGTCGTGCTCGACGAGGGTGATCGCATGCTCGACATGGGCTTCGCCGACGAGATCCTCGGCATCGTTCGGCAGATCCCCAGCGCGCGCCAGACCCTGCTCTTCTCGGCCACCTACCCGGAGGGCATCGAGCGGATCAGCGCCGCGATCCAGCGCGAGCCGATCCGCGTCGCCGTCGACGAGGCCCACGCCGCGACCCACATCGAGCAGATCTTCTATCCGGCCGATCACGGCCGCGGGCCGGCGATGGTCGGCACCTGGCTCAAGCAGCACCGACCGAGCTCGGCGCTGGTGTTCTGCAACACCAAGGCCCAGTGCGCCTCGCTGGCCGACTCGCTCGCGCGCCAGGGCATCCACGCGCTCGCGCTCCACGGCGACCTCGAGCAGGTCGACCGCGATCGCGTGCTCGCGATGTTCGCCAACCGCAGCTGCCCGGTCTTGGTCGCGACCGACGTCGCCGCGCGCGGGCTCGACATCGCCGAGCTCGGGGCCGTGATCAATTTCGAGCTGCCCCGCGACCCCGAGATCTACGTGCACCGGATCGGCCGAACCGGCCGCGCGGGCGCCTCGGGCATCGCCCTGAGCCTGTTCACGCCCGCGCAAAAGCCCTGGGTCCGCGCGATCGAGGCCTTCCAGCAGACCCCGGCCAAGCTCGGCGATCCGAGCGAGATCGTGGCCAGCTCCGACGCGCGCCTCGAAGCGCCGATGGTCACGCTGTGGATCCGTGGCGGTCGCCGCGACAAGCTCGGGGCCGGCGACGTGCTCGGGACCTTGACCAGCGCCGGTGGGGTGCTCGGCTCGCAGGTCGGCAAGATCGCGATCGGCGATCGCTGGACCTACGTGGCGATCGAGCGGGCGGTCGCCGATCAGGCGCTCGCGCATCTGCAGCGCGAGCCGATCAAGAAGCGCCACTTCGACGTCCGCCGGGTCGACTGATCGGCCTCACTCGACCGGCTTCAGCCGAGCGAGCAGGTCGGCCCGCGTCCGACCGAGCCGAGCGATGTCCTGCTCGATCGAGCTCGCGAGCGAAGCAAAATCCGCGGTCCCAGCGGCGAGGAAGCTGGCACCGACCGCGTTGCGCACCCACCAGCCGATCGCCTGCTTGGGCGAACGCTCGCCGACACCGAGCGCTGCGTGGGTGTCGTGGGCGCTGGCGGCCTCGTAGCGGGCTTCGAAGCGATCGTTCAAGCCGCGCAAGGTCAACGGCCGGCTGTAGAGCCAGCGCGTCCACTCGGGCATGTCGGTGAGCTCGAGCAAGTCGCCCGAGCCACCCTCGAAGTCGTCGAGCATGTCGACGAGCGCGACGTACTCGCCGACCACGACCCGCTCGAGATCGATCGCCTCGACGTCGACGCTGCGCAGCGCGGGCGCGAGCGGGGCCAGCAACGCGAGCGCGCGTGGGTCCTGCTCGACATGCCGAGCGATCCCATCGGCGACGCTCAGCGTCGCGCCGAGGTCTTCGAGCGCGACCACGAAGCTGATCAGCGAGCGAGCGCTCTCGAGATGGGCCCTGTCGACGCGGATCAGATCGCGCAGCAGCGTGGTCGAGTCGGCCAAGGCGTCCGTCCGTGCGAGCTCGATCGCCTGCAAGAGCGCGACCCGATGCAGCTTCAGCCAAGGGATCACCTTGCTGGCTCCGGCCGCGTCCTCGAAGGTGGGCCGCTCGCGGATGGCCTCGACGAGGGCCTGGGCCTCGAGCGCGGCCGGGGTCGCCAGGAATTCGTGCAGCAGGTCGGCCTGCTCGTCGACCTGCGGCCAAAAGAGCGCCGTGTTGGTCTCCTCGGCGTCGACCAGCGCTCGCAGCTCGCTCGGGATCTCGAGGTCGACCTCGGCGTCGAGCAGCGACCAAGCGTTGTTGGACGCGTCGGCGACCGCGAGGTCGGCCTCGGACCAGCGCGGCGCGACGGGCTGGTAGGGATGGACGTTGGCGCCCAAACCGAGCAGCGCGGCCCCGAGCAGCCCCGCCGCGACGACCCGACCGGCGAACTCGGGCAGCTTGCGCTCGCGGTGCGTGAACGCGAGCAACCAGGGCGTGGACTCTCGATGAACTCCGGGCATACCGCCCCATGTGCAACCCTCGTGCCGAGCCCTGCGCCGGCGTTTTCGCCACTTTCGCAGTCGGCCAGCGACGCGACGACCAAGCAATTCTCCGCGCGCTGACAAACCAGCAAACGCGCCGCTCAACTACCAACATGATCGACGATCAGCCCGGCCAGGCTCGCCGCGCCGGCGCCGATCCGCTTGGGATGGACCAAGAAGTAGCGGGTGGTCGGCAGCGTGGGGATCGGTCGCCCGACCAGGCCACGTGCCAGCTTGACCGAGCCGTTGACGACCGCGAGCCCGACCCCGAGCTTGACGAATTGGAGCATCGCCGGCCAGCCATGGGTCTCGACCGCGACCTCCCAGCGCACGCCCGCGGCCAGCAAGGTGGTGTCGAGCATCGCCCGATGCGGCCGCCCAGCGGGCGCGACGATCAAGCGCGCGCCGGCGAGATCGCTCGGGCTGATCTTGCGGCGCTTGGCCAGCGGGTGATCGGCCGGCATCACCAAGACCTGCGGGACCTCGCACAAGACCTCGCTCTCGAGATCGTCGGGCAGCGCGTCGAGGGCCGCGACCCCGAGCTGGGCCTCGCCGCTGCGCAGGGCCGCGAGCGTGCCCTCGCGATCGCGGGTCAGCAGCCGCAGCGGCTGCTCGGCCTTGCGGACGAAGCGACGGATCGCCTCGCCGAGCAGGTACAAGAAGCTGCCCTCGCCGGCCGCGAGAACCACCGCCGAGGGCGTCGAGCGCTCGCGCAGCTCGGCCATGAACTCGCGGGTGTGGAGGTCTTGCTCGCGAGCGAAGCGGACCAGCGCCTCGCCGTGGCGGGTCAGGACCAAGCGTCGACCCTCGCGCTGGTAGAGCGGGACCTCGAGCTGCTCGCCGAGCCGACGGATCCGGGCGTGCAGCGCCGGCTGGGAGACATGGAGGCGCTTGGCCGCGGCGGTGAAGTTCATGCGCTCGGCGAAGGCGACGAAGGCGGCGAGCGAGTCGGGATCGAGCATCGGCTCGACTATAACGCACGCATTATGATGACTCGGAATTCAATCGTTCCGGCGAGGGCTCGGGGCCGCTAGACAAGCGGCATGAGAACCCAACGACATCCCCGAACTCCACAACATGCTCCACACCGTGCTCGCGCCCACGCCGGTCCGCCGCGGATCGGCATCGACATCGGCCGCGTGATCATCGACGGCGAAGCCGGGGCCGACACCCGCTTCTTCGGTCACGACGACGCGGCCGCGATGGCGACCCCCGGCGTGCCCGGGGCCTTCGAAGCGATCGCCGAGCTGGTCGAGGCCTTCGACGCGCGGGCCTGGCTGGTGTCCAAGTGCGGCCCGAAGATCCAGCGCCGCAGCATGCTCTGGCTCGATCACCACGGCTTTTGGGCCAAGACCGGGCTCGAGCGCGCGAACGTCCGCTTCTGCCTCGAGCGGCGTGACAAGGCCGAGCATGCGCTCGAGCTCGGGCTGACCCACTTCGTCGACGACCGCTGGGACGTCCACACCCACCTCGCCGGGCTGGTCGAGCATCTGTACCTCTTCGGCCCCCAGCCGCGGCGCAGCAGCGCCAACCTGCCGGGCCTGGTTCACGCGCCGACCTGGTCGGAGGTGCTCGGCCACGCCATCCCGACGCTCGGAATCACGAGCTGAGATCGCCTGACACCCGGCGCTCGCCAAGTCGATCGGCTTGGCGGGCGCCGCCCTTGGCCTTCGTGCGCTCGAAGGCGCTTTTCTAGCCAAGCCCAGCCTCGCGGTGGCATCATGGTCGGCGATGGCCCAGCAGATCATCGACAACGAAGCCCGCGCGCAGCAGCTCGCCCGGGCGATCGCCTCGGACATCCAGCTCTACAACAAGGCCAAGATCGAGCAGGGCCTGATGAGCGACAACTTCTTCGAGATGCTGACCGAAGAGATCACCGAGGGCCGCGACCTGTTTCGCAGCCGCGTGACCCCGGAGCTGTTCCGGCGCAACTTCTTCGACCGCGCCATCGTCGATCGCGTCATCAAGCCGATGAACACGCTCGACTCGAAGATCTGGTGAAGCGCGAGCGCGTCGAGCTCGGCCCCGCGCGAGTCGGTGAGCGGCTCGATCGAGCGATCGTCGCGACCCTGCGCGAGGCCGGCCGCGCGCTGACCCGCTCGCAGCTCGCCCGCGCCTTCGCGGCCGGCCAAGTCACGATCGCCGGCCGGCCAGTCAAGCCGAGCCTCGAGCTCGAGCGGCCCTGCGCGGTCGAGCTCGAGCTGCTCGCGCCCGACCCCCTCGCCCACGCCCGGCCCGAGCCGATCCCGCTCACGATCGTCCACGAAGACGACGATCTGCTGGTCGTCGACAAGCCGGCCAAGATGGTCGTGCACGCCGGCCCCGGCCACGACAGCGGCACGCTGGTCAACGCCCTGCTCCACCACCTCGGCGAGCAGCTCAGCGCGGGCCTCGAGCTGCCGGTGCTGCCCGGCAACGGGCCCGAGCGACCGGGCATCGTGCATCGCCTCGATCGCGACACCAGCGGCCTGCTGGTGATCGCCAAGCACCTCGCGGCTCAAGAGGCGCTCGCTCGGCAGTTTCGCGTCCACTCGATCGAGCGCGCCTACCTGGGCGTGGTCGCGGGCGTGCCCGAGTTCGAGACCCGCAGGATCGAGACCTCGCACGGCCGCGACCCGAGCGAGCGGCGTCGCTTCGCGCCCGACCAAGGCGAGCGCCGTGCGATCACGACCATGACCCTGCTCGAGCGCTTGGGCTCGCGCGCGGCCCTGGTCCGCTTCGAACTCGAGACCGGTCGCACCCATCAGATCCGCATGCACGCGCGCTTCGTCGGCACGCCGATCTTCGCCGACCCGCTCTATGGTTCGCGCCTGCGCGACGCCGAGCTGCGAGCCTGGGCGAGCGCGCTCGATCGCCACGCCCTGCATGCCGCCGAGCTCGGGTTCGAACACCCCCGCGGCGGCTGGCTGCGCTTTCGATCGCCGCTCCCGAGCGAACTCGAGGCCCTGGTCGTGAGTTTGCGAGGTTGACGCGCTTTTTCGGAACAGTTATTCCGGTCTCCGAGGATGACGCCGCCCGACGACGCGAACCTTGGGCCGAGCCAGCAAGCTCGCCGCGAGGCGATCTTGGCGGCCGCGCTCGAGCTCTTCGACGAGCGCGGCTTTCATGGCAGCGCCGTGCCGGCGATCGCCGAGCGAGCGGGTGTCGGCGCCGGCACGCTCTACCGCAATTTCGCGTCCAAAGAAGAGCTGGTCAACGTCCTGTTTCGCCAGTGGAAGCTGCGCTTCGCCGAGCCGCTGCTCTCGAGCTGGCCGACGCCGGTCAGCCCGCGCCAGCGCATGGCGAGCCTCTGGCGGTACTTTTGCGAGTTCGCCCGCGAGCACCCGCGCGCGCTCGGCTTCCTCGAGCTGCACTACCACGGCGACTACCTCGACGCCCAGAGCGTCGCCTTGCGCGACAGCCTGCATCGCCAGTTCATCGACTTGGTCGCGCAGCTTCAGGCCGATCAAGTCGTCCGCGCCGACGTCGAGGCCGACGTGATCATCGCGATCGTCGAGGGCGTGTTCTTGCGCCTCCACGCCGAGCTTCGCCACGGCCACGACTGGCCGCCCGAGCAGATCGAAAAGCGGCTCGGCCAGGCCGAGCGCTGCGTCTGGGAGGCGATTCGACCGTGACACCACCAGGAATTCACGAGTAATTTCGATATCTTGGCTTCGCCTCGGGGCTGAGCCTACGCGGAATGATCATTCTCAACTCCGAGCCAATTTCGAGCCAAGCATGCAGACAACACGTCGAGGTTTCTTGAAAGGTGCGGTCGTCGGGACCGCGGGGGCCGTCACCGTCGCCTGTGCCGAGGCCCCGCGATCGGCCCTCGCCCAGCACCCCGACGCCGCGCTCGAGCCCGGGCCGAGCGAGACCGTCGCGCTGCGGACCACGATCAACGGCGAGGCCCACGAGAGCGTGGTCGGGGCCGACGAGTCGACCCTGAGCTTCGTCCGCGATCGCGTCGGCTTGACCGGCTGCAAGCTCGGCTGCGGTCACGGGGCCTGCGGCGCGTGTGCGATGCAGCTCGACGGCGTGCCGGTCGCGACCTGTCTGCTGCCCGCGCTCAAGCTCGAGGGTCGCAAGCTGACCACGATCGAGGGCCTGGCCAAGCCCGAGCGCCTGCATCCGGTCCAGCGCGCCTTCATCCACGAGGACGCGCTGCAATGTGGCTACTGCACCTCGGGCTTCGTGGTCGAGGCCGCGGCCTTTCACGATCGCTGGCGGGCCAAGCAGGGGACCACGCCGCCCTCGCGCGACGAGGTCGCCAAGGCGCTGGCCGGGCACCTGTGCCGCTGTGGCGCCTATCCGGCGATCTACAGGGCCGTGATCGCGGCCTGCTCGGGCGAGCACGACGAGACCTCCGACCAAGGTCCGCGCGTCGACGCCAAGGCCAAGGTCACCGGCGTCGCTCGCTACACCACCGACGTGATGATCGAGGGCATGCTGATCGGCAAGTTTCTGCGCTCGCCGCATGCCCACGCGACCCTGCGCTCGCTCGACTACGGCCCGGCGCTGGCGATGCCCGGGGTCCACGGCGTGGTCGAGTTCGCCAGCGTCGGCGCGACGCTGCGCTACGTCGGTCAGGAGCTCCTCGCGCTCGCGGCGATCGACGAGCACCACGCCCGTGCGGCGCTCGCCGAGGTTCGGGTCGAGTACGCGATCCTCGGCCCGACCATCGGCCTCGACGCGGCCGCGGCCAGCGACGCGCCGCTGGTCTACACCGACAAGCGCGGGCGCAAGCGGGCGCCCAACGAGAGCGAGGGCCCGATGCTCGGCACGCACTGGGAGGGCAACGTCCGCGGCCCCTTCAGCCTCTTGTCGCACCACGGCGGCCGAGCCGACAAGCGGATCGATCTCGCCCGCGAGCGTGGTGAAGACAGCATCGAAGGCGAGTTCGAGACCGGCACGCAGCTCCACACCACGCTCGAGCCTCATGCTGCGGTCGCACATTGGCAAGGCGATCGCTTGCTCGTGCACGCCTCGACCCAAGCCGTCCGCCACTTGGCCGAAGACATCGCCCAGCGCTACGACCTTCGCCACGACCATGTCGAGGTCAGGGCCGACTACGTCGGCGGTGCGTTCGGAGCCAAGACCGCGCTGACCCGCGAGATCGCGGCCGCGATCGAGCTCAGCCGCGCCTGCAAGCGTCCGGTCAAAGTCGTGCTCGATCGTCGCGAGGAGCTCCTGGTCGGCGGCTCGCGCCCGAGCGTGCGGACCAAGGTCGAGATCGCGGCCGGCAAGACCGATCAGCCCGCGATGAGGGTCGTCGCCAAGTCCGACGCGGGCGTGGCCGTCGGGGCCGCGACCACGATCATGACTCGGCTGCTCTATGCCCACGCCGATCTTCAGCTGGCCGACTACGACATCGTCAGCCACGTCGCGCCGGGCTGCCCCTTCCGCGGCCCCGGCGGTCCGCCCAACTACTTCGCGCTCGAGCAGATGGTCGACGAGCTGGCGATCGTGCAGGGCGTCGACGCGCTCGACCTGCGCATCCGCTGGAACGAGAACCCCGGCCGCAAGCTGCTCTTCGCCTGGGCCAAGGACCAGCCGCTCTGGCGCGACCGACCGCCGCCGGGCAGCGACAAGGGCCGCTTCCGACGAGGCATCGGGCTCTCGACCGCGACCTGGTTCTACTTCGCCGAGCCGACCACCCGCGTGAAGCTCGACTCGACGCCCGAGGGCTTGGTCGCCTCGACCGCCTGCCAGGACATGGGCAACGGCAGCCGCACGGTCTTGGCCGACGTGATCGCCGAGGTCTTCGGCGTCGACCCGCACACGATCACGATCTCGATCGGCTCGTCGAAGGCCGTGCCCGGGCCGATGTCGGCCGGCAGCCGGACCGCGACCTCGATCGGTCCCGCGGCCCGAGCCGCCGCGATCGAGCTGCGCGACGAGCTGGTCGAGGTCGCCGAGCGCAGGCTGAAGCTCGTCGACGCGGTCGCCATGCCTGGCGGGATCGCCCACTCGAAGGGCAAGACCGAATGGGCCGAGGTGTTCGAGCTGGCCCCGCCGCTCTCGGCCACCGGCAAGCGCGGGCGCGACAAGGGCGGCTTCTTCATCCCGCCCTTCGAAGGCACCGCGCCCGGCCGCTACCTCAGCTCGGCCCTGCAGATCAGCGAGGTCGAGGTCGACACCCGGCTCGGCCGCGTGCGCATGATCCAGACCCAGGCCGGCTACGCGATCGGCAAGATCTACTCGCCCAAGCTCGCGCGCAGCCAGGCCGAGGGCGGCTTGGTCCAGGGCATCGGCTATGCGCTGTGCGAGGAGCGAAGGCTCGATCCCCGCGACGGTCGAATGCTCAGCGGCAACCTCGAGGACTACCGTCTCGCCGGCCTCGCCGACATCGGCGAGATCGCGGTCGAGTTCGTGCCCGGCAGCTTCGAGAACGTGGTCGGCCAGGGCGTGGGCTTGGCCGAGATCGTCACGCTCACGCCGGGCGCGACGATCGCCAACGCGGTCCGCCACGCGACCGGCTGGCGACCCAAAGAGATCCCGCTGCGACCCGATCGCGTGCTCGCGGGCCTGGCGACGGTCGGCATGGCGACCTCGGGCGCGACGGAGGTGAAGTGATGACGAAGCTGAGCTTGCCCAAGACCCTCGATGAAGCGCTCGGGCTCGACGGCGTGCTGCGAGCGGGCGGCACCGATCTGCAGGAGCTCCGCCACCTGCCGATCGTCGGTCGCCCGGACGTGATCGATCTGCGCGACGTCGCGGGCCTCGATCGGATCACCTTCGACGAAGGCGGCGCGTGGATCGGCGCGACCACGATCCTGCAACACGTCGCCGACCACCCCGCGCTCGCGGCCGGATGGCCCGGCCTCGCCCAGGCCTGCGGCGCGCTGGCCAACCCGCAGATCCGCAACGTCGCGAGCTTGGCCGGCAGCCTCATGCAAGCGCCGCGCTGCTGGTACTACCGCCACCCCGACTACGTCTGCCTGCGCCACGGCGGCGACACCTGCTACTCGCGCGGCGGCGATCACCTGTTTCACGTCTGCTTCGACACCCAGCCCTGCGCCGCGCCGCACCCCTCGACGCCGGGCATGGCCTTGCTCGCCTACGAGGCCGAGGTCGAGCTGCTGGTCCCGGGTGACGCCGCGCCGCGCAAGCTCGCGATCGCGGCGCTGCTCGAGCCCGAGGGCCTGCCCGAGGGCGCGTTGATCAGCGCGATCCATCTCGGCCCTGCGCTGGCCGAAGAGCGCAGCGCCTATGTCCGAGCCAGCAACCGGGCCTACGCCGAGTGGGCGCTGGTCGAGGTGCTCGTGCGCCTGCGCCTCGACGCCGGCGGAGCGATCGACTTCGCCCGCGTCGCCGTCGGTGCCGTCGCGTCGACGCCTCTGCGCCTGACCACGATCGAAGCCGCGCTGCTCGGCCAGACCGACGCCAGCCAATTCGAGTCGCTCGCCAAGCTCGCCCGCGAGGGCGCCAACCCGCTACCGATGACCGGCTACAAGCTCGACCTGCTCGAAGCCAGCGTCGCCCAGGCGCTCGAGCAGGCCTTCGCCGCCACGCCCTCGCCCAGCCGCATCGACACCCCCACCGCGAACCCGGAAGCGCCGACGCCATGACCACCAAGCTCGAACTGTGTCGGAACCTGCGTTGGAAGAGCCTCTCGCGCGATCTCGACGATCCCGAGGAGATCGTCTTCGCCTTCGCTCGCAACCAAGTCCCCTACAGCTGCTTGAAGACCTGTCAGGCCTGGGGACCCGACGAGGACCTGGCCGCGCCCGAGCTGTGCGGCGCGGATCGGGGCTGCTTCGAAGCGTCGGCGCTGACCAAGCGGCTGCGCGCGCCCGTGGAGCCGCAGTAGGCCACGATTCGAGCTAGCCGCCGACCTTCTCGATCAGCTCGAGCTGCTTGTCGAGCGTGTCGCCGCGGGTCTCGACCACGTGGAGCCGGCGATTCCACAGCGGGGTCTGGACGGCGGCCGAGCGAATGTACGTGTCTTGTCGGGGCCCGATGTCGCGGGCGCGATGCTGGCCGAACTCGAGTCGCTCCTCGCCCGCGCCTTGGCCGAGGTGGAGATCGCGGACGCGCGCGTCGAAGCCTGCGGCAGCGTCGGGTCGAATGTCGTCGTCGATGATCTCGACCACGCGATCCAAGGCGGCGTCCACCGAGTCGCCGATCTGGTCTTGGGTGTTGGCTCGCCACGCCGCCGGCCAGACGTCGGACACATGGACCGCGGTCGCCGTGCGAATCGCCTCGATCACGTCGGCCTTGCTGATGCGCGTGCGCACGGCCTGCCACTCGGCCCGGGTCAGGATCCCGAGGCCGAGGTTGACGACCATGTCCTTGATCCACACGCCGCTGGTGTCCTTGACGTGGCTCGAGATCGACTCCGCCAGCTGCAGGATCTGCTTGGCTTGGTCGCCAGTCTCGGCCGTCGTGGCCATGCTGATCATGTCCTCATCGTTCTCGAACGCCGCCTCCTGGACGCTCTTGAAGTAGGTCATGTAGGGCACCGCGATCTGGCCCGAGAGAGCGCGCGCCAGGGCGTTGTAGAAGATGCGCAGGTTCGCCGAGACCTCCCGACCGACCAACGACGTAGCGACCTGGGCCTCGACCTCGCGGAACTTGCTCACGATCGCCGGGGTCGCGACCGGCCGCAGGCTGTCTTTCTTGTCGGACTCGCGCTGCAGGAGATCGGCCGTGGCCGCGTCGGTCGCGAAATTGATCTGCGTGATGATGCCGCCACCCTTCCTCGTGGGCGCGACCTCGATCGCCTCGAGCGTCTGGCGAGGGATCGTCGCGTGGTCGTCGTCGAAGGTCCCGACCGTCTCGGGGCTGAGCTGGTAGGGCTCGACCTGCACGTCCGCGAGCGGGAACGCGATCCCGCTCTTGTCTCGGATCGCGTCACCGAGCTCGGCGAGCGTCTTGTTGGAGTAGTCGTAGTTGCTCAACGCGCCCTTCAGTCGCTCCTTCGGCTTGCGCTGCTTTTTGTAGTCGACCGCGCTGGACAGCATCGACCGGAACATGGCGTCGATCTTGCGCACGTCCTCGGCGATCGGCACGGGCTTGCGCTTGGACTTCGACGTCCACTTGCCGCTCGACTTGGTCTCGAGCAAGAAGGGCGGGCTGACCAGCTCGACCGAGTTGGCCGCGTCGGTCTCGAGCACGAAGGGAATGCCGGTGTAGGTCAGGTTGGGCGCGGTCGAGCGCGACAGCTCGAGGTGGTCGA